>NZ_JAQSLK010000002.1 GCF_028649595.1 Campylobacter magnus | reverse complement strand
GTCTCAGTTCCAGTGTGACTGATCATCCTCTCAGACCAGTTATGCGTCATAGCCTTGGTGAGCCATTACCTCACCAACTAGCTGATACAATATAGTCTCATCCTACACCGAAAAAACTTTCCCGACTTAACTTATGTTAAGAAGGAGTATGGAGTATTAGCAGTCATTTCTAACTGTTGTCCTCCAGTGTAGGGCAGATTAACTATACATTACTCACCCGTGCGCCACTAACTCATAAGAGCAAGCTCTTACTTGTCCGTTCGACTTGCATGTATTAGGCACGCCGCCAGCGTTCACTCTGAGCCAGGATCAAACTCTCCATAAAAAACCTTAAAATAAATAAGGTATGTGAAGTTTAATCTTAAAACTATTTAACTATATAAAATAGTTTGGCTCGATTAGATCACTTGTTTAGATTTCAAAGATTGACTTTGTATTCGTTTAACATAAAAAATATTAAAAAACACGCTAAAATAATGAAATAATCATATTCCAGCAAGGCTTTTCTCCAAAAGCGAGCTGAAATTATACAAGTGCTTTGCTTAAAGTTTGATTAAAATTAAAAAGTTTTTTTAAAAGTTTTTTGAAAATTTTTTAAAAGTTTTTAGGGAATTCTAAAATTGGCTAGGGAATTCTAGGTGGAATTCTAGAATTTCTAAATAAAAATCTAGAATTCCTAGAGTAAATTCTAGAAATACTAAGTAAATTCTAGAAATACTAAGTAAAAATCTAGAATTCCTAAACAAAATTCTAGAATTCCATAAGTAAAATTCTAGAAATACTAAGTAAATTCTAGAATTCCTAAATGAAAAAATACCCCCTAACCCCTAAAAAAACTAGTAGCTGCGAAGCAAAAAAACTAGGGAATTCTAGAATTGTTTAGCTTTTAGAGAGCCACTAAAAAGCGCAAAACAAATGCCCTCTCTAAGCCCATCATCTACCACCACAAAATGCGCAGATACTTTTGCTAGCAAGCATTTCATCAAAGCCGTCCCACAAAGCAAAAGATCGCTACGAGCCTTGCCTACAAGTGTGTCTTTATCATTGCTGGCTAGAATTTTAGCAGCGGCTGTGTCAAAATCTCCTAGCTCTAAGCGCATACCATTTATGAGCTTAGCATCGTAGCTCGCGTAGTTTAGACCGATTTTTAGTGCGGCTACTGTGGTTGGCACACCAGAGCTAAGCACCACCATGCTAGGCTCAAAGCCTGAAATAAACTCGCACGCACTAGCGCAAACCTCGCTGGCTGCGTCATAATCGCTGCAAAAATCATTAGCAAAGCTTACGATACCAAAATCAAAGCTTTTTAGCTCGCTTTTAAAAGAAATCTCCGTGCTAGCCCCGCCAAGGTCTATAAAAAGAGCGTTCTTGCTAGAAATTCCAAGGGCTTTTAGCCGTGAGTTTATGCCAAGTGCTACAAGCGAGGCTTCTTTTTCTCCGCTGATTATTTCAAGTTCTATGCCAAGCTCGTTTTTGATCTGCGCTAAAAAATCAGGCGCATTTTTTGCCCTTCTAAATGCTGCTGTGGCTGCGCCAAAATACTCCCCGCTTAGCTCATGCTCGCTTTTTAGCTCTTTAAGGGCTTTTAGAATTCGCTCTTTTGCCTGAGACTTTAGCCCACTCTCATCCATGCCACGAGCCGAGCCTACAATGCGCTCAAAACCCCATATAAGCTCGCCGTTTTGCTTCATTTTACACGCTCTTAGCGTGTTTGAGCCTAGATCTATTCCTATCATTTTTGCCCTTTTATTTTTGAAATTGCGGTATTTATTGCGCTTTTTTTTGCCCTTAAAATCAGTCTTTCTCGCTCTTTTGACTCTAAGCGTTTTAGCTCGTTTTCATCTAGGCTAAGTCTTAGTTTTTCGTCAAAAACTCCCATTTTTTTTGCTAGGTTTATGCGAGCTTTTGTATTTAGTCCTAGCCAGTTTTTTAGCGGTATTTTCAGTGCTAGTTCACAGAGCTTTTTAGCACTTGCTCGCTTTAAAAAAGCCTGCTTTTTTACACTCTCAAAACCAGCTAAAAGCACACCATACTCACAAAAAATATCATAAGGGATACTAAGATGATTTTTAGTAATTTTAGCATGAGAGATAGCACGCTTGATGAAATCATCGCTAAACTCTGAGCCAATTAGCTTTTTATCAAGCCCTAGCTCTCTCATTGCTAAAAGCCCTTTTTTAAGATATTTTGCGCCAAAAAGTTTATTTAGCTCCATTCGCACTCGCTCGCTACTAAGGTCGCTAATATCGATGTTTCGCATAAGCTCTAGGCTTTTTTTCTCAATTTTTAGATTAAACCTAGCTACAAACTGCGCAGCTCTTAGCACCCTAAGGCTATCATCGCAAAAAGTCTGCTTGCTAACCACCCTAAGCTGCTTAGCAAGCAAGTCAGCTCTGCCGCTATGAAAATCTAGAATTCTATTATCAAAAATATTTAACATAAGCGCATTTATGCTAAAATCACGGCGCAGCGAACCACTACGCTCATCATTACACACACGCACTTCAAAGCCCCTGTGTCCAAAGCCACTTTTGCTCTCAGTGCGAGCCAAAGCTAGATCAAAGGCTCCAAGCTTGTAGACAAAAAAGCTTTTTCCCACGCCCTTTGCCCCAAGTTCGCTCATAATGCTATCAAAAAGCTCTGGGCTAAGGTCGTAAATCTCGATATCATAATCATAGCAAGCAAGCCCAAGTAGCGCATCTCGCACACAGCCGCCTACAAAATACGCTCTTTTGGTGTGCGGCGCAAGGGCAGATTTGATTTTTTCAAACTCGACTTTTAGCTCGCTATTTTGGTAGTTTAGTAAGTCTTTCGTTTGTATTTGCAAGTAAAAATTCCAAAAAACGAATAGTAAGATCAAGGCGCAAACTTAGATTGCCCTCGCTGTTTTTTAGCCCAGCAAAAAGCACTTCTAGCCTCTCTTTTAGTGCTAAAAGATACTCTTTTTCGCTATTTGCGCTAGTATTTTGAGTACTATCAATAGAGTTTATTGCAGTAATTCCTATAGCTGCATTTGCTGCAAGCGTGGCATTTGCTGTAAGCGTGGCGTTTGCCAAAAAGTTTTTATCCTGCTCATTTGGCGTAGCATCAAGACCAGCAAACTCCATTTTTGCAATGCTATCAGGCAAATCTGCGCTAGTATCCTTTGCCCGAGCCTCACCTGCCTGGGCCTCACCAAAAACTCTAATCTCAGCTCCAAATGTATTGCTATTAGTATTTGTGATATTTAGAGTGTTTTCATTTTCTTTTTCTTTTATTACGCTAGCTACACTAGCTGCGCTAGCTGCGTTTAGCTGCGCAGCTTCATCGTTTTTTATAGCAGCGTTTAGTACTTCATTTGCAGCTCTTAGAGGCTTTGGAGCTTTGGTGGGAATTCTAGAATTCTCTAGCTCTTTAAGCTCAGCTCCCACTTCTTCAATAGCCATTTTTGCGATATCTTCGATACTGTTCATAGGCTAATCAACCACCTTTTAAACTCTTTTATTTCATTTTCATCTCTTAAGCGCAAAAACATTTCAAGTTTTTCTTTATTTGGCTCTGCCATTTCTTTTTTTAGGCGGCGCAAATGCGCTGCAGCCTTGAAATTATCAGGGTCGCTTTCAAGGATTTTTTTATATATTTCAAGGGCTTCTTCTTTTAGCCCTTGATTTTCATATATCAGTGCTTCGGTGATATTAAACTTACTCATGCTTTTTTGATATAATCGCTTATTATCGTGCCTATTTCGCTAGTGGTGCAGATTTCTTTGGCATCAAAGCTAGCTAAATCTTTGGTGCGATATCCATCTTTTAGCACGGCTTTTACAGCATTTTCTATTGCCATAGCTGCTGCTTCTTGCCCCAGTGCGTAGCGTAGCATCATAGCAGCACTTAGTATCATAGCAATTGGATTTGCTATCCCTTGCCCTGCGATATCTGGTGCTGAGCCGTGGATTGGTTCGTAGATGCCTACTTTGCTACCCACAGAAGCACTTGGTAGCAGTCCTATTGAGCCGCAAACCATACTTGCCTCGTCGCTTAAAATATCGCCAAAAAGATTTTCTGTTAAAATCACATCAAATTGCCTAGGATTGCGGATTAGCTGCATTGCGGCGTTATCTACATACATATACTCTACGCTTACATCCGGATAGCTTGGTGCCATAGCATCCACTACCTCACGCCACAACCTGCTAGTTTCTAGCACATTTGCTTTATCCACCACGCAGAGCTTACCACGCCTTTTGCCAGCTGCTACGAAAGCCACCTTTGCTATGCGCTCGATTTCAGAGCGTGAGTATACCATAGTATTGTAGGCTTTATCATTCCCCATAGCTCTTGGCTCGCCAAAGTATAGACCGCCGGTTAGCTCACGCACGATTAGCACATCTACGCCTTTGATTATCTCAGGCTTTATGGTGCTAGCATTTATAAGCTCATCAAAGATTATCGCTGGACGCAGATTAGCAAAGGCTTCTAGTTCTTTGCGTATCTTTAAAAGTCCTTTTTCAGGGCGAATGCTAGGGTCTAGATTATCCCACTTTGGCCCACCGATTGCGCCAAAAAGCACTGCGTCACTTGCCTTTGCAGCATTTAGCGTATCATCAGGTAGCGGCACGCCAAAGACATCGATCGCCGCTCCACCCATCAAAAAATACTCATAATCTAGTCCAAAGCCAAACTTAGCAGATACGCTATCAAGCACTTTTATCGCTTCATCAGCTATTTCTGGGCCTATGCCATCGCCTTTTATGACGCAAATTTTATATCTATCCATTTTATTATCCTATAAGTTTTTTTTAGCGTAGTTTATGAGTCCGCCAGCCTTTACTAGCTCTTGCATAAACTCTGGCATAGCTTCAAATTTATATTCTTCATTTTTGCTTAGATTCTTGATGCTACCATTATCTAGGCTTACTTCTAGCTTGTCGCCCTCAGCGATTTTATCAGTGTCTTTGCACTCTAAGATTAAAAGCCCAGTATTAAAGGCATTGCGGTAAAAAATTCTAGCAAAACTTTTTGCTATTACGATATCTACGCCAGCTGCTTTGATAGCTATTGGTGCGTGCTCACGGCTAGATCCACAGCCAAAGTTCTCGCCTGCTACTATGATATCACCCTTGCCTACTTTGCTGCTAAAGCTAGGATCAGCATCTTCCATAACATGCTTTGCCAAAAGTGCTGGCTCGCTGGTGTTTAGATAGCGTGCTGCGATGATTACATCAGTGTCAATATTGTCGCCAAACTTCCAAGTCATAATAAATCCTTAAATAAAAATTTGCTGATTATAGCTAAATATTTTTAAAAGTAGCTTTTTTTACATAGGTTTTTTAGGGGTGCGGGGGTGTTTTTTAGCAAATTTAGAATTCTTAAATAGAATTCCCACTTAAAGAATTCTAAAATTCCATGACATAGTAGGGAATTTTAGACGGAATTTTGAACGAGATTGCTCTCTGCTTTGCTCCCCCACAATGACGGAATTTTAGAATTCTCTGTGATGAGATCCTCGGGTCAAGCCCGAGGATGACACACTAACGGACAATGGCAGAATTTCCGCAATGACGGAATTTTGGACGGAATTTTGAACGAGATTGCTCCCTCTGCTTTGCTCCCCCACAATGACGGAATTTCCGTAATGACGGAATTTTAGAATTCTAACTAGCGGACGCGAAGCAAAAACTACGCATATACCGGCGTTTGCTTGGCTATATCAATGTGAGAGATAGCGCCTGCCTCTCCACTCTCAAAGAGAAAAACTCCACTTTTTTGTAGCACGCCAAGCGTTTGATCATCGCTATTTTTTAGCTCAAAACCACTTTGCGTAGAACCTAGAAATATAGCCCCCACGCCAGCCTCGCCAAGAGCAATTAGGCGGCTGCCCTCGCTGTCATTTAGCCACACTCTAAGCCCAGCAAAAATACTGTCATTTTCATCTATCCAGCCATTGCCATCCTCATCATAGCTAGCAAGCTCGCCAAAGCCATCGCCGGTTTTTGTGCCAAAAAGTTCGCTGCCATCGTCGATTGCGCCATTGCCATTTTTATCTAGGGCTAGAAAACCAGAGCCGCTTTTAAGCCGTGAAATCTGATCTAGCTCACCATCGCTATCAATATCAAAGCTAAAAGTGCGCTCATCTAGGCTAGGCAGTTCGCCAGAGAGGTTTATAACCAAGGGATCTACAAGGCGAAAGCTAACGAGCTGCTTAGAAATAGAGAGGTTCTGTTGCACGAAACTTTGGCTAAGATTAAAGTTTAGATCAAGATTTATTTCTTTATCTGCGGTTTTGATGATGCCCTGTGCAGCCATGCTTAGAGCGCTATTTTTTTGCGTGCTGCTCTCTAAGGTAGTAGTGGTCAGCACTTCTGCGTAAATGCCGTCTTTGGTGTAGCCCTGCTTCGTGCTAAACTCGATTTTTTCGCCGTTTAAAGTCCTTTTCATATTATCAAGGATATCCCTGAGCTTGTCATTTTCGCCGCCGCCAAGCCCTAGGCTATCACGCAGATTTTTTAGGCTTTTTATCGCTTCATCAGCAAATTTGATGATATTTTTAAACATATCTTGCTCTGAGCTAATTTTTAGCTCGCTTTGGGTGGTAGCACTTGCGCTAAATACTGCGCCTTGTCCGCTAGCAAAATGACCCTGCGAACTAGTTTCACTCGTGCTTAGCTCGGTTTTGCCAGCATTTTGTTTTAGCTCTGTGGCAGTAGAGTTTGAGTGTAGATTTAGATTATAATCCATTATTTTCATATAACAATCCTTTGTTTAGAACTGCTAGTATATCGGCAAAAGCTGTGAAATATGAAGTAAAAAATGAATTTTTATAATGAAATTTTATTAGGAATTCTAGAATTCCATAAATCTAGAATTCCTTATAGAGATCCTCGGCTCAAGCCCGAGGATAACACAAGGCAGGTCAATGACACAAGGCTTAGGAATTCTAAATTTTTGCTCGCTTTTAGGCTGGATAAGCCCAGCTTGCAAATTCTATAAGGGCTACGCCCTAAACCCTTGGGGGCCCCTAAAACCCCGCTAAAATTTAAAATTCTCCTTCGCAATGACGGAATTTTAGACGGAATTTTAGAATTCTCTGTGATGAGATCCCCCAAGGATGCTGGGGATGACATAGTAGGGAATTCTAAAATTCCCTAAAACTAGAATTCCCTAAGATAAAAAATACCCCCTAACCCCCAAAAAGCCTAGGAATTCTAGATTAAGATTTTCAAGCTTATTCGTTTATTTTTAGCTTGATTTCTTCGTCTTTATAAAGCCCAGTTCCTACTGGTATCATGCGACCTAAGATAACATTTTCTTTTAGGTCTTCTAGGTTATCACGCTTGCTAGCGATGCTTGCTTCTGTTAGCACCTTTGTAGTCTCTTGGAACGAGGCAGCTGAGATCACGCTATCAGAGCCGATAGCTGCTCTTGTTACACCTAGCAAGATTGGCTCAGCAATAGCTGGCTCGCCACCTAAGCGCAAGATTTTCTCGTTCTCATCGCGAAATTTACGGCGGCTAACCATATCGCCTACGATAAAGTGAGTATCGCCACTATCTACGATTTTTACTTGGCGCAGCATTTGCGAAATGATGATTTCAATGTGCTTATCACTGATGATAACGCCCTCTGAGCGGTAAACATCTTGAATTCCTCTAATTAAATAGCTGTGAAGTTCTTTTTCACCTAGAATTCTTAGCACATCGTGGCTAGAAATATCACCATCTGTTAGTCTCTCGCCCACATGCACAAACTCACCATCTCTAACTAGGATTTGGCGAGATTTATCAACGCTGTATTCTACGCTGGTGCCGTCGTTTGCAGTGATTACGATGCGAGTTTTGCTCTTTAGTCTAGTATCGATTTCGATCACACCATTTATCTCAGCGATATAGGCGATATCTTTTGGCTTTCTAGCTTCAAATAGCTCACTTACCTTAGGCAGACCTGCGGTGATGTCTTTTGATGTAGCGACCGCTTTTGGACGGCTAAAGATTACATCACCTTTTTTGATCTCTTGACCTTCTCTAACAGCGATTATATCGTCTTTTTCTACTGGATATTTTACTACCTTACCACCACTTGTAATAAGGATAGCCGCATTTGCTCTATAATCTCTGTCTTTATTGCCTAAAATCTGCGCTGTGCGTAGCAGGGTACTTGAAGTCATCACAAGCTTGCCCTCCTCGCTCTCAGCATCAGCTAGGATTTGAGCGTTTGCGCTTACACGAACCTTTGTAGCAGAACTGCTCTCACTAATGTCTTTGATAAGGCTATTGCGAGGATCTTTTGCTTTTAGATCTTTTGGCACGATTTCATAGTCCTCAGAGCTGATAAACTCAAAGCTAACCGTACCACTCTCAGCCGAGCGGAAGGCAGTAGAGTGCGGATCCCACTGAGCGATTACTAGTTTTTCATCACTAGCTGGGCAAGCGATGATATCACCGTCTTTTACTTTTTCATTATCAGCGATGTTTATTACACTTTGGCGTGGGATATAGTGACGAAGCGCCTCTCTATCATCTTCATCAGCAACTACCACAAATAGACCTTTTTCTTCTACTTTGTAGCCTTTTTTGATATTTTTAATACGCTCTAAATAATCGCCTTTTAGGATATAGTACTTTAGAATTCCCTCTGCGTTTGCTTTGATATTTTGTGTTACAGGATCGCCATCAGCTACTTTGATCTCACTAGCAAATGGAATACGATTTGGCACGCTCCAGTCTTCTTTTACCACTTCGACGATGCTTTCATTTTCTTTTACTTTATCGCCTTTTGCGTATGGAAGGTAGTATTTACCCTCGACCATACCGCTAACTCCTGCTAGCTCGTTTGAACCAGCTAGATTGCGCTTGCGGAAGGTATAGCGAAACTCGTCTTTTTCGCCTTTTACTATTATAGTGCGGTCTTCGTGAGAGTCTTCTATATCTATCACGCCGTCAAATGGAGCTTTTACCTTAGGCTCAACTAGCAATATAGCAGCATTACGACGGCTGATTACATAGTTGCCCTCATCTACTTCTAGGTTATAGTAGCGGATAAAGCCTTCTTTTTTAGCGATTACTTGGTAGTCTTGCTGGAAGTTTGTAGCAGCAGCACCAGAGTTAATCGTTCTTAGTGTTAGCTGCGTTCCTGGCTCGCCGATTGATTGAGCGGCGATGATACCTACAGCCTCGCCAGGGCGAACCATTTTGCCCTCACCTAGATTTATACCATAGCATTTAGCACAAACGCCTTTTGGCGCTTTACAAGTAATAGGCGTGCGGATTGAAGCTGCTTTTATGCCAGCATCGCCGATAGCACGAGCGTTTTGCTCTGTTATTAGCGTGCCTTCTGTAAATAGCACTTCATTTGTGATAGGATCGATCACATCATCGCTTAGCACACGACCAAAAATTCTATCTTCTAGGCTCTCAACTAGCTCTTCACCGACTTTTAGCTCAGTTACTTCAACACCCTCGTGAGTGCCACAATCATCCATAGTAACCTTAACATTTTGGGCTACATCGATTAGCTTACGAGTTAGATATCCGGCGTTTGCGGTTTTAAGCGCAGTATCTGTTAGACCCTTTCTAGCACCATAGGTTGAAAGAAAATACTCAATTACACTTAGACCATCACGGAAGTTTGATGTAATAGGTACATCGATGATTTGCGCACCGGCTGCTGATTTATTACCAGCTGATTTTGTTACTAGTCCTCTCATACCTGCTAGCTGTGCGATTTGTCCCACGCTACCACGAGCACCAGAGTCAGCCATCATATAAATTGAGTTAAAGCCGTTTTTATCAGCTATGATGTGCTTCATCATATCTTCTTGGACTTTTTTACCAGTATTTGCCCAAGTGTCGATTACTAGGTTTGCTCTAGTTTTATCATCTAGTAAGCCTGCGTCGTATTCTTTTTGAAGTCCAAGGACTTTTTTGCGTGCTTCATCTACAAAGGTATATTTGCTCTCAGGCACGATAATATCAGTGATAGATATAGAAATACCAGCCTTTGTAGAATAGCGGAAACCAAGATTTTTGATAGCATCAAGGAAAGATGCTGTCACGGCTAGTCCACCATTTTTGTATACATAGTTTACAAGATTTGCTATATCGCCTTTTTTAAGCACTTTGTTCCACATATTCTCAGGCACAGATTTTTCGCCCATATCAGGTAGGATTGAACGGATGATTAGCCTACCAGCTGTGGTAACTACTTGGCGTTGGTCAATGATAGTTTTTATGCGAGCATGAAGGTCTAGCAAATGCTCTTCTTCTGCTATGCGAACTTCATCTACATTTGCAAAGATTTTATTTTCACCTTTTGCATCGTCTTTTTCTAAGCTTAGATAGTAAATTCCTAGCACCATATCTTGACCCGGTATGGTTACAGCCTTTCCAGATGCTGGTAGAAGGATATTCATAGAACTTAGCATTAGCACATTACACTCAGCAATAGCCTCTTGTGATAGTGGGACATGCACAGCCATTTGGTCACCGTCAAAGTCAGCGTTAAAACCAGCACAAACTAGCGGATGCAGCTGAATAGCTTCACCTTCAATAAGCACTGGATGGAAAGCCTGAATAGACATTTTGTGAAGTGTTGGCGCACGATTTAGCAGCACAGGGTGGTCTTTTACCACTTCTTCAAGGCACTCCCAAACTTCATTTGTGCGGTCATCTATCATTTTTTTAGCTTGTTTTACTGTAGTTGCGTAGCCTTTTTCTTCAAGGCGAGCTAGCAAATGTGGCTTAAATAGCTCTAGTGCCATTTTCTTTGGCAAGCCGCACTCATCCATAGCTAGGCGAGGTCCAACTACGATAACAGAACGACCTGAGAAATCCACACGCTTACCAAGCAAGTTTTGGCGGAAGCGACCTTGCTTACCTTTGATAATCTCGCTTAGCGATTTTAGTGGGCGTTTGTTTGCACCTTTTACAGCATTTGCTCTTCTACCATTGTCAAATAGCGCATCCACTGCTTCTTGGAGCATGCGCTTTTCATTTCTTATAATAATCTCAGGCGCATCAAGCTCAAGTAGGCGTTTTAGACGAGTATTGCGGTTGATAACACGGCGATAAAGGTCATTTACATCGCTAACTGCGAACTTTCCACCATCAAGATTTACAAGTGGGCGAAGATCAGGTGGCAATACTGGTAGTATCGTAATCATCATCCACTCAGGGCGATTTCCACTATTTAAAAAGCTCTCAACTACCTTTAAACGCTTAACAAGAGATTTTTTCTTCACATCAGAGTTTGTAGCTTCTACTTCTTCTTTTAGCTCGTTTAGAATTTCTACCAAATCAAGCTCGCTTAGCATATCACGGATGACCTCTCCACCCATTCTAGCCTTAAAGCCACTTTCTTCATAGCGTGATTCTAGCGCTACATACTGCTCTTCGTTTAGTACATCGTATCTTTCTACTTTTTTTGTACCCTCAGCATCATAGCAAGCATCACCTGGATTTTCTACTATATATGCTTCGTAGTAAAGCACACGCTCTAAGTCTTTCATTTTTATACCAAGTAGCGTGCCTATGCGGCTTGGCAGTGAGTTTACATACCAGATGTGAGCTACTGGAGTTACAAGCTCTATATGTCCCATGCGTGAGCGGCGGACTTTTGAGCTAGCTACTTCTACATGGCATTTTTCACAAATCTTGCCTTTATCACGCATTTTTTTGTATTTGCCACACATACACTCATAGTCTCTAACTGGACCAAAGATTCTAGCGCAAAATAATCCATCTACTTCTGGCTTTAATGAGCGGTAGTTTATGGTTTCTGGCTTTTTTACCTCGCCAAAGCTCCAATTGCGTATAGCCTCAGGGCTAGCAAGGCCAAGCTCAAAGGCCTCAAAATCTCTTGGGCGAGCGTCTTCTTTTATTTCTATTAGTTGTAAATCTTTATTCATTTTCTTCACCTTCGCCATAAATCTTAATATCCAAAGCCAAAGACTTAAGCTCGTTTGTCAAAACAAAGAAGGTCTCTGGAATTCCTGTTTGTGGTATGTTCTCACCACGGCTGATAGCTTTATATGCACTTAGACGACCATCTACATCATCTGATTTTATCGTTAGCATTTCTCTTAGAGTATGAGCAGCACCGTATGCCTCTAGCGCCCAAACCTCCATCTCTCCAAAGCGTTGTCCACCGCTTAGTGCCTTACCACCTACTGGTTGTTGTGTTACAAGAGAGTAAGGACCAGTGCTTCTAGCATGGACTTTTTCATCTACTAGGTGATGTAGTTTTAGCATATACATACATCCTACATGCACACGCTCAGCCATTTTTGAGCCAGTGCGACCATCATAAAGCTCGGTTTTGCCATCGCTATCTATTTTTGCCATTTCAAAAAGCTTAGCAAACTCGCTAACCTTAACACCATCAAATACAGGAGTGGCAAACTTCACACCTTTGCTCCAGTCTCTTGCGTATTCTATAAGCTTTTCATCACTGATTTTTTCTAGTGTTTTTTTAGCATCCATTAGCTTTGAGACATCAGCGATTTCTATCATTTTTGCTCTTAGATTTTTAATCCAGTCTTTTTGTTTAGCATCAAAAATCTCTTGGATCTGCTCGCCTAAGCGCATACCTACAAGCCCAAGGTGGCTTTCTAGAATTTGACCTATATTCATACGGCTTGGCACGCCTAGAGGGTTTAGAACTATATCTATAGTGCGTCCGTCTTTTAGATACGGCATATCAACCTCAGGCACGATATTTGAGACGATACCTTTGTTACCATGGCGACCTGACATTTTATCGCCTACTTTTAGCTTGCGTTTTGTGGCTATATAGACCTTTACTTGTTTTACCACGCCACTTGGCAAGATATCATCTTTTTCTATGATTTCTAGTTTTGCCAAATGCTCGTCTCTTAGTTTTTTCTTTTCATCTTGGAAATATTTTTTGATTCTATCATATTCTGCTTGAACCTTTGATGAGTAGTTTTCTTTAACAAAGGCTGCGATTTTAAAGCGACCGATAGTATCTAGATCTTCTTGTTTTAGTATTCCGCCTTTTTTATATGAGCTTTTGCCGATTTTCACAGCTTTTTCAAGCGGAGTTTTTAGCAAGAAATTCTCTATAGTTAAAATCTCTTCTCTATCAAACATTAAAAGTCTATCGTGGTGTTCTTTTTCAAGCACAGATTTTTCATTTTCATAAGCTTGGATAGAACGAGCATCTCTTTCATAGCCTTTTTTAGTAAAGATTTTTACATCAATTACCACGCCTTCCATAGTAGCACCAGCATAAAGTGATTTATTTACCACATGTCCTGCTTTTTCGCCAAAAATCGCACGAAGCAAACGCTCTTCTGGAGTTGGCTTAACCTCTCCTTTTGGCGTTACTTTGCCCACCAAAATCATTCCTGGATAAATTTTAGTTCCAATTTTTACTATACCGCTTTCATCAAGGTGAGTTAGTTCATCTTCTTTGACATTTGGGATATCACGAGTGATTTCTTCTACGCCGTCTTTTAGCTCTCTTGCTTCTATTTCTTTTTCATAGATATGCACGCTAGTAAAGGCATCTTCACGGATCATTTTTTCACTAATTACCACCGCATCCTCGTAGTTATAGCCGTTCCACGGCATGAAAGCTACAAGAGCGTTTTTACCTATTGCAAGCTCGCCATTATCCATACTTGGGCCATCAGCGATGATTTGACCTGCTTGTACTTTATCACCTTTGCGGACGATAGGATGCTGTCCAAAAGCAGTATTGTTGTTTGTGCGTAGATTTTTTTCCATGCTATACTGATCGATATATGGACCAGTTTCATCTTCGCCAAGCACGAAAATATTTTTGTTATCTACTTTTTCTATAATTCCAGGGCGAGATACCTTTATACTCTCCCACGCATCTCTTGCTACTACGCTCTCCATACCAGTACCAACTATCGGTGCTGCGCTTTTAATAAGTGGCACAGCTTGGCGTTGCATGTTTGAGCCCATGAGTGTTCTTTTTGCCTCGTCATGCTCCAAGAAAGGAATAAGAGAGGCTGAAACACCCATAACCATACCATTACAAAGATCCATTAAAGTAACTTCTTCACGGCGAGAAAAAAGAATTTCTCCATTTTTGCGAGTTTCTATAAGATCATCTTTTATCATGCCATTTGCATCAAGTGCCGTAGTAGCTGGGGCTATAGAGTGACCTTCTTCTTGCGCTGCTGTTAGATAGACGATTTCATTAGTTATTTTGCCATTTTCTACTTTGCGATATGGAGCTTCTATAAAACCCATATCATTTACCTTAGAATAAGTAGAAAGAGTATTGATAAGACCGATGTTTTGACCCTCTGGAGTCTCTACTGGACAAATACGACCATAGTGAGTTGGGTGAACATCACGCACCTCAAAGCCAGCACGCTCTTTTACTAGACCGCCTTCACCTAGGGCTGAGAGACGACGTTTGTGAGTGATTTCGCTTAGTGGGTTTGTTTGATCCATGAACTGACTTAGCTCGCCACCTGTGAAAAACTCCATTATAGTAGTAGTGATCATTTTTGGATTGATTAAATCATAAGGCATAATCTCATCAAGATTTGTGCTTAGGCTAGTGAATTTATCTTTGATAGCTTTTTGCATTTTTACAAAGCCAAGATGAAGCTCATTTGCCAAAAGCTCGCCTATTGAGCGAATTCTACGGTTACCAAGGTGGTCTCTATCATCGATTACGCCATCATTGTTTTTAACACGGATTAGGTATTTTGCGGTTTTGATTAGATCCTCACGAGTTAGAACATTTACATAATCAGGCACATCAAGACCTAATTTGTGGTTCATTTTCATACGACCAACACTAGTAAGGTCATAGCGTTCAGGATTAAAGAAAAGGTCATTTACAAAAGCCTTAGCTGCTTCTTTTGTAACAGGCTCGCCAGGACGCATTACTTTATAAATGCGAATTGCAGCTAGGTCGTTTTCATCATCTACATTTTCGCTTTGGCGAAGTAGTTTTAGAGTTTCGGCATCTTGTAAAAATGAGTTTATAATAGCAGTATCCACACCAGCTGCACGGTCGTTTGCTATATCAATGCTACTCTCGCTATTTAGGATTTTTGCGATTTTATTCTCATCAAGCTGAGTTAGGGTATCATAGATCACCTCTCCGCTTTCTTTATCGTAAATAGGACTAGCAAGATAGCGGCTAAGCAGCACTTCTAGTGGATATTCTACAAACTTCAAGCCATCAGCAACTAGCTTTTCAGCTTTGGCTTTACTTAGGCGTTTACCAGCTTCTAAAACCACATTGCCTTTTTCGTCTTTTAGGTCATAATCAAGCTTGCTAGTATAGTCCTCAGGGATAAAAGGCGCAAGCACTTTATTTTTCTTTATTTTTAGGTTTATGATTGGATAGAATAATTTTACTATATCTTGTTTTTTATATCCAAGCGCACGGAAAAGCACAGTAATAGGTACTTTGCGGCGTTTGTTTATACGCACATAAAGAACATCTTTTGTATCATACTCGAAATACAGCCATGAGCCGCGATCTGGAATTATTTGAGCTGTGTAAATCATGCGGTTTGCTACGGTTGGGCTTTCTTCTTCTTTAAAAATAACACCCGGGCTTCTGTGTAATTGATTTACAACAACACGCTCAACGCCGTTTATAACAAAGCTTACACGATCAGTCATAAGTGGAATATCACGAACAAAAATTTCTTGTTCTTTTGAGTCTTTTATACCCACTTTTTCACCAGTTTTTTCATCTCTTTCGTGAACAGTAAGGCGGATTTTCATTTTTAGATTGACAGCATAAGTAAGCCCACGCTCCATACACTCGCGAACAGTATATTTAGGTGCGCTAAGCTCAGAGCCAAGGTATTCTAGGCTAAGACGATTTTGCGCATCGTGGATAGGAAATATTGATTTAAAAACCTTTTCAATACCACTTTCCATTTTATCATTATCGATATTTAAAAAGTGTTCAAAACTCTTTTTTTGAAGTTGAAGTAAATTTGGGATTTCGATTTCTTTGGCGACGCCAGAAAAATCAACCCTTAAACGATTACCAGAAAATAGGCTGTTTAGCATTATTTTTCCTTGCTAAATAGAAATATAAGCGTAAAAACGCAAGACGAATTATTCCTTTACAGGAATTACATGAATAGCTTTTACAAGCAATTTTACTTTATCACCAGGTTTAATGCCAAGATTCTCAAGCGAATCAGTAGTAAGCACAGAACTAAGTGTATCACATGCATCAAATGAACATTCTATTTGTGACATTACATCACCTTTTTTGATTTTTTTGACTGTAGCTTGGATATTGTTTCTTACTCCGTATTTCACGAATTCCCCCTCGGCGCCAAAGGACGCATTTAAAAATAGAATCTAAAGAATCAAACCTCTAAAGAAACATTAAGGATAATAAGAAAATTATTTTAATATTTTTTAGATATTCTATAAATCTAGAATTCCTACAAGGAATTCTAGATTAAAAAATTATTTTCTAGTCAAACTAGAAATATTTGTGAGCTAAAATTATTTAAGCTCTACTTTTGCACCTGCTTCTTCAAGCTCTTTTTTAGCTTTTTCAGCATCTTCTTTGCTAGCGCCCTCTTTTAGAACTGATGGAGTTTGCTCAACTGCATCTTTTGCCTCTTTTAGGCCAAGACCAGTAATAGCACGAACTACTTTAATTACGCCAATTTTGTTTGCGCCAGCGTCAGTTAGAACGACATTAAACTCAGTTTTTTCCTCAGCAGCAGCGCCAGCAGCAGCAGCGCCAGCAGCACCAGCTACTACAACTGGAGCAGCACTTACGCCGAATTTTTCCTCGAATTCTTTTACAAGCTCAGAAAGCTCAAGAACAGAAAGACCTGAAATGTACTCTAAAACATCATTTTTTGAAATTGCCATTTTTTATCCTTTTTTATTTTTTAAAATTAAGCTGTCTGCTCTTTTTTCTCTTTAAGAGCATTTAAGCCGATAACGAAATTTTGTAGTGGAGCATTCCAAACTTGCAAAAGCATAGCGATAAGCTCGTCTTTGCTTGGTAGTTTTGAAAGAGCCACAACCTTAGCAGCATCTGCAACTTCGCCGTCAATGTGAGCAGCTTTTAGCTTAAAAAACTCAGCATTTGCCTCAGCAAACTTAGCAGCTACTTTACTTACACTTAGCGCATCTCCACCCCAGATAAAGATATTTGTATCTTTTAGAGCGATACCATCTTTATTGCTGTTTTTAAGGGCAATGCTAGCTAGAGTGTTTTTAATGATTTGAACCTTTACATCAGCAGCTCTTGCAGCATCGCGCAAAGCTTCAAGCTTTTTTGTAGTAAGACCTTTAAAATCAGCAACTACAATAGCCATATCACTACTAAATTCATCTTGTAGTTGTGAAATTATTTTAGCTTTTTCTTCTCTAGTCACTTTCTTCTCCTTTCCGAAAGGCGATTTCAAGCAGGACTTTAAGGAATTCTAGAATTCCTTAAAAATTAAGTCAAAGACTCCGACTATCTCCAATCTAAGATTATTTCATATCAAGTAGCTCTTGAACATCAAGGCTAAGAGATGGGCTCATTGTAAGGCTAAGAGCCGCAGATTTGATGTAGCGTCCTTTAGCAGATGCAGGTTTTTGGCGGTTAATAGCTTTTACAAAAGTTTGTAGGTTTTCGCTTAGTTTTTCTTTGCTAAAGCTTACTTTACCTACACCAGCGTGGATATTTCCTTGTTTGTCAACACGGAAGTTAACTTGACCACTTTTAGCATTGCTAACAGCTTGAGCAACATCCATAGTTACTGTGCCAGTTTTTGGACTAGGCATCAAGCCTTTTGGTCCAAGTGTTCTAGCTACTTTACCAAGAACACCCATTAAATTTGGAGTAGCGATAAGCACATCAAAGTTAATCACACCTTTAGCTATCTCATCGATAAAATCCTCAGCACCAACAATATCAGCACCAGCTGCTTTAGCCTCATCAGCTTTAGCATCTTTTGCGACTACTGCTACACGAACCTTTTTTCCAGTTCCAGCAGGTAGCACAACAGAACCACGAACCATTTGATCAGCGTGGCGTGGGTCAACATTTAGGCTTAGAGCGATCTCTACAGTTTCATCAAACTTAGCTGATGCAAGAGTTTTTACTGTAGTAATAGCTTCATCAAGTACATAATCTTTGCTAGAATCTACTTTTTCAAGCAAAGTTTTAAATCTTTTAGTTATTTTTGACATTATATTCTCCGCAAATTTTGCTTCCACTTAGTATTTAAAGTCTGCGTGGTAATAGACTTAGTCCTCTACAGTAATTCCCATAGAGCGAGCTGAACCAGCTATAATCTTAGCAGCTTGCTCACGATCTTTAGTATTAAGATCAGCTATTTTTTTCTCAACTATCTCAAGAACTTGAGCTTTTGTAAGCTTGCCAACTTTGTTTTTAAGAGGGTTGTCAGCACCTTTTTGCACACCAGCTGCTTTTTTGATAAGGTCAGTTGCAGGTGGTTGTTTAGTAATAAATGTAAAGCTTTTATCAGCATAAACAGTGATAACAACTGGGATATTAAAGCCAGCCATATCTTTTGTGCGCTCATTAAATGCTTTACAGAATTCCATAATATTAACACCTTGTTGACCAAGAGCTGGACCAACTGGTGGGCTTGGATTTGCTTTTGTAGCAGCAATTTGAAGCTTGATTTCACCAACGACTTTTTTAGCCATTTTCTACTCCTTAGATGATCTTCTCGACTTTTGTGTATTCTATCTCAACTGGTGTATTGCGACCAAAGATTGAAACATTTAGGCGCAATTTACCTTGAAACATATTATATTCTTCAACTGTAGCGTTAAAGTTCGCAAACGGACCATCAGTAACACGCACAATCTCACCTGGCTCAAAAGAAATTTTTGGTTTAGGTGCTTCTTTTGTACTTGCTTTTTCGATGATTTGTTTTACATCTTTTTCGCTAAGTGGGCTTGGCTTTTTTGCCTCGCCGATAAATCTGCTAACCTTTGGTAAAGATTGAATCAAATGCCAAAGACTAGTATCTAGCTCAAGATTAGCAAAAACATAACCAGAATAAAGGCTACGCTCTTTAATCTTTTGCTTACCATTTTTGATCTCTATAACATCCTCAGTTGGCACAAGGATTTGTGCTAATTTCTCAGGAATTCCGTGATCAACTACTAAATTTTCAATAGCTCTTTTAACAGCCATTTCACTACCTGCATAAGTTTGAATAGCATACCATTTATGTGACATAGCGATTCCTTATGCTACAAATTTAGAAATGCTAAAACTCATTAGCAAATCTACAAGTGCTAGAAATATTGAAACTACAGCTACAACTGAAACAACAGCTATAAAAGCAGTTCGCACCTGCTCTTTTGTAGGGAAAATGACCTTAGCTAGCTCAGCACGAGCAAGTCTGAAATATCCTATCAACTTATTCATTTAAAACCTTATAATGGCAGGGCAGGAGGGATTCGAACCCCCAACCATCGGATTTGGAATCCGGCGCTCTACCGTTGGAGCTACTGCCCTAAGGGCAATATTATTTAAGCTTAGTTTCTTTATGCACCGTATGCTTTTTAAGGCGTGGGCAATATTTTTTAAGCTCAATTTTATCAGTTGTTTTTTTGCTGTTTTTAGTGGTAGTATAGTTGATATCACCACACTCAGAACATTTTAGACCTATTTTAATACGAGTATTACTTGCCATTTTTTTCTCTTTTAAAATTTTTTAAAGGCGAATTCTACAATAAGTAAAATTCGCCATAGGGAATTCTAGAATTCTAAGCTTAGCTTAGGATTTTAGAAACAACGCCTGAACCAACTGTGCGGCCACCTTCGCGAATCGCAAAGCGAGTTCCATCTTCTAGCGCAACTGGAGCGATTAGCTCAACAGTGATCTTAACATTATCACCAGGCATAACCATCTCTGTGCCAGCTGCTAGAGTGATTGAGCCAGTAACATCTGTTGTGCGCACATAGAATTGTGGGCGATAGTTGTTAAAGAATGGAGTGTGGCGTCCACCTTCGTCTTTTGTAAGAATATAAACCTCTGCTTCAAATTTTGTATGAGGAGTGATTGATTTTGGTTTACAAAGAACCATACCACGCTCAACGTCTTCTTTTTTAGTTCCGCGTAGTAGAACACCAACATTATCACCAGCCTCACCTTGATCCATTTCTTTGCGGAACATCTCAACGCCAGTTACAGTTGTTGTTTGAGTATCTCTTAGACCAACGATTTCAATAGTATCGCCTACTTTTACTACACCTTTCTCAACACGTCCTGTAACAACAGTACCACGACCTGAGATTGAGAAGATATCCTCGATAGGCATCAAGAAATCTTTATCAGTATCACGAGTTGGAGTTGGGATATAGCTATCAACAGCAGCCATAAGCTCCATAATTTTAGCTGACCATTCGCCATCTTTGCCTGCTTTTGCTTCTTCTAGTGCTTGAAGGGCTGAACCTTTTATGATTGGAGTATCATCACCAGGGAAACCATACTCGCTTAGAAGCTCTCTAATTTCCATTTCAACTAGCTCTTGAAGCTCTGGGTCATCAACCATATCGCATTTGTTCATAAATACAACGATGTATGGAACACCTACTTGGCGAGATAGTAGGATGTGCTCTCTAGTTTGTGGCATTGGGCCATCTGCTGCACTAACAACTAGGATAGCGCCGTCCATTTGAGCAGCACCAGTAATCATGTTTTTAACATAGTCGGCGTGTCCTGGGCAGTCTACGTGAGCGTAGTGGCGTGCATCAGTCTCATACTCGATATGTGAAGTTGCGATTGTAATACCGCGCTCTTTTTCTTCTGGAGCATTATCGATATTGTCATAATCTTTAAGCTCTGCTAGACCTTTGCGAGACAAAACAGCTGAGATAGCAGCAGTTAGTGTAGTCTTGCCGTGGTCAACGTGACCGATAGTACCAACATTTACATGTGGTTTGGTGCGGTTAAATTTTTCTTTTGCCATAGTATCCTCCGGGCTAAAAATTTAAATTACAAATTTACATACTAGCGAATCATCTAAAACTGGAGCTCATAGCGAGACTTGAACTCGCGACCTCTTCCTTACCAAGGAAGTGCTCTACCTCTGAGCCATATGAGCCTATGGCGAGAGAATATGCGCTAGCTAAGTAAACAACAAAAAAATCTAAACTGGAAAATCTGCGCAGACAAAAATCGCCCTCGCAAAACGAAGTAACATCAAAAAAGAAGTTACAGCTCCCAGTAAAAACTAGAATTCCTATAGAATTCAGTCTTGGAGCGGGAAACGGGACTCGAACCCGCGACCCTCAGCTTGGAAGGCTGATGCTCTAGCCAACTGAGCTAATCCCGCGTAACAGCTCGTGTAAAACACAAGAGCTAATGGTGGTGAGACGTGGATTCGAACCACGGAAGACATAGTCAGCAGATTTACAGTCTGCCCTCGTTGGCCACTTGAGTATCTCACCCTGACTATGATTGACTGGTCAAACACTGTTAAAAAAATTAAAAATGGAGCTGGTGAACGGACTTGAACCGCCGACCTACTGCTTACAAGGCAGTAGCTCTACCAACTGAGCTACACCAGCATTTTTGTTGACAGGCTGGAATTATAGTCAAAAATTTTTTTTTTGTCAAGGGTTTTTAGAAAAAAAATTGCAAAAAAGCAAAAAAATATTTTTTTTATAAAAATGCTAAATTTTTTAAAGATTTTGGCGATATAATAAGGCAGAAATTTTATATATAAAATAGGTAAAATGTCTTTTAGAATTAACACAAACATAACATCGCTATCATCTAATAATAGCACTGAGCGCACAAACAAAAAGCTAACTGCCTCACTAGAACACCTTAGCTCTGGTTTGCGCATAAACAAAGCTGCTAATGATGCTAGTGGAATGACTGTGGCTGATAGTCTGCGCTCTCAAGCAAGTAGCTTAGAGCAAAGCATAGCTAGCGGAAATGACGCAATAGGTATACTACAAACCGCTGATTATGCTATGGCTGAACAGATAGAGATAATAGATACCATAAGAGTAAAGGCTATACAGGCTGCAAATGACTTTCACACTAGAGACTCTCGCTTGGCTATACACCAAGATATCATGCGCCTTTTAGAAGAGTTTGATAATATCGCAAACACGACTACTTTTAATGGTCACAAACTACTAAATGGTAATTTTAGCAATAAAAACTTTCAAATGGGTGCTTACTCAAATGAAATTATATCTATTACGATACCTAGAGCTGATAGCAAGGCTGTGGGGCATTTGTCTTTTGCTACTAGCTCACCTCTTATGTATGAAAACACAACTGACTTTGCCAAAGCTGAGTGGACTTTCACTCTTAATCATGGAACTATAGGCAATGAAAAATTAGAGTTTAATTTTACTGGTCAAGATTTGCTCACACAAGGGTTTAAATACATCACAGATAGAGTAAATGCTGTGCATGTAGAAACTGGCATTAGAGCAAGTGCTAGGAGCGATTTGGCTACACCTGTTCCCATACTTGGATCAGGATTTTTTGGTCCAGTCGATCTTAGTATAAATGGCTATAAAATTTTAAGCAATGCTACTGTTCAAAAGGATGATGCTGATGGCATAGTGCTAAATGCTATAAACTCTCAAAGTTCTCTTACAGGTGTTACAGCCACGATAGATAATGGTTCTGGTCGCATGATGCTAAATAGCCACAACGGTTTACCTATATATATAAAAACAAATGATAATGGAGCAAAGGGAGCCTTAGGACTATCATTTACTGATCCTACTGATGCAACAAAATTCTTAAACGATGTTCTTGTTCTTGGAGAGCTTACTTTTTCTAAATACGGCTCTATACCTACCAGCTACTCCATAACACCAGCAAACACAATAGCAAAAAATCAAAAAGGCGTAGTTTCAACCGGTATCTCAGATGATGGAAAAACTAAATTTGAGGATAGCACTACTCCACATAAAGCTGCTGTAAATCTACATGATTTTCTTACAGAGCCTATGTCTGGCTCGCTAGCAAAGGCAATGGGTCATGGAGTGGTAGGAACTCAAGGTTCAAATGTTACTCAAGAACCGGGCGTTCTTACATATAATGGCTCGCAAACTTTGATAGATATAGCTGTGGTAGCACTTGGTGATCTTGATCGTATTCGCTCAAACATTGGCTCAATACAAAATCAAATCACAGCTACAATAAACAATATCTCAGTAACTCACCTAAACATAAAAGCAGCCGAGAGCCAAATAAGAGATGTAGACTTTGCTAACGAAGTAGCGCAGTTTAATAAACAAAATATTTTATCTCAAAGCGGCAGCTACGCAAGCGCACAAGCAAATCAAATCCAGCAAGCTATAATAAGATTATTACAATAAATTAAGCTAGCAAATCTAGAATTCCTAGGTTTTTTTTCTTAGGAATTCTAGATTTTATTCTAGGGAATTCTAGAATTCCTTTGTTTTTCTGGGGGTTAGGGGGTTTCTTTTTAGGAATTCTAGATTAGGAATTCTAGATTTTTGCTCGCTTTTAGACTAGATAAATCTAGCTAGCAAATTTTATAAGGGCTACGCCCTAAACCCTTGGGGACCCTAAAACCCCGCTAAAATTTAGAATTCTCTTGCTTTATCTGCGTTTTTGGGGGTTAGGGAGTATTTTTAGGGAATTCTAAATTCCCTGTCATCCCCCAGCTTGACTGGGGGATCTCTATAGGGAATTCTAAATTCTATTCTAGGGAATTCTAGAATTCCCAAAAAGACACCCCCTAACCCCCAGAAAAACTGATATAAGCAAGAGCTAAAACTCCATAGCGTTGCTCATCTGCTCGCTACGTTCTAAAAGCTCTTTTGCTCCACGAGCGATAAACTCTCTAGCTAATATCACCCCAGCCTCGCTGCCAAGCTTAGCGCAAAACTCACGCTCAGCACTCAAAATCTCGCTACCATCCACAAGCCCCAAAATGGCTTTAACTCGCACTTTATCGCCGCTAAGCACGGCTGAAATGCCAATAGGTGCCTGACAGCCGCCATTTAGCGTATCTACAAAAGCACGCTCAATACTTGTCTCGATCACGCTTTTTTCATCGTTTAAAAAGGCGATCGCTTCTTTTACAGCCGAGTTTTGGCTAGCTATTTCAATGCCAAGCGCACCCTGCCCCATAGCAGGCACGCTACCAAGCGGGCTAATGTGATTTACAAGGTTTTCTAGCCCAAGGCGAGTTATGCCAGCCTGGGCCAAAATAATCGCATCAAAAACGCCGTTTTTAAGCTTTGAAATTCTAGAATTCACATTTCCACGAAGTGAAATTACTTTAAGATCTGGTCTGCGAGCTAAAATCTGCATTCTACGGCGCAGGCTCGTAGTGCCAACCCTAGCACCAAGTCTTAAGCCCTCTAAGCTAGTATAATTCATACTAAGCAAACAATCATCGGTATTTTCACGACTACACACGCAAGCAAGCTCAAGTCCTGCTTCAAAGCGTGTTGGCACATCTTTTAAGCTATGCACAGCAACATCAGCGCGTCCTTCTAACAAAGTATTTTCTAGTTCTTTGGTAAATAGCCCTTTGCCGCCGATTTTAGCTAGTGGGGTGTCTAGTATAACATCGCCTTTGGTACTCATTTTGATAATCTCGCACTCGTGCCCAGCGGCCTCTAAACGCTTTTTTATATGCTCACTTTGCCACATAGCAAGAGCTGATTTTCTACTTGCGATACGAATTTTCATCTTTCATCCTTTAAAAGCTCTAAAAGCTTGTTCTTAACTAGCTCTGCACTGATTTTTTCTTTGATTAGCCCTTTTCTTGTGATTAGCTCCACTTCGCCGCTATTTGCGTAGTCTTTGCCGATAACCACGCCAAAAGGCACGCCAATAAGCTCGAAATCAGCGATTTTCTCACCATACCTTGCCCCTGCTCTATCATCAAGTAGTACTTCAATGCCCTGTGTCTCAAGCTCGCTCTCCAAGCTAAGAGCAAATTCCAAAGCAGCGCAGTTTTTGATATCAGGCACGATGATATGGACGCTAAATGGAGCGCATTTTTTATCCCAGATTATGCCACGCTCGTCATTACTAGCCTCTACCATGACAGCAATAAGCCGTGAGATACCTATGCCATAGCAGCCCATGATAAAGGGCTGAGTCTTGCCGTTTTCATCCAAATAAGTCGCATTCATCGCCTCGCTATATCTAGTGCCAAGCATGAAAATATGACCTACTTCAATGCCCTTTTTCATCACTAGTGGCTCGCCATTTAAGTCCAAATCGCCCTCTTTTACCGCCACTAGATCAGCCCACCTACTATCATTAAAGCCAGTCATTTTAAAGCCGATTATGTGATAGTCTTTTTCATTTGCGCCGATTATCATCTGCTCTTCATCCCTTAGCTCATTATCAATGTAGAACTCCACTGCATTAGGCAGTCCCTTTGGCCCACAAAAGCCAGCTACTAGATGGGCAGCTGCTATTTCAGCCTCGCTAGCATCCATTAGCTCCAAGGCCTTACTAGCATTTTGCGCTTTTGCCTCTTGAAGCTCATCATCCCCGCGCACGAAAAATACCACGATTTTTTCGCTAACTCCGCCTTTGCCATCATCAAAAAGCCCTTTTTTTATCACAGCTTTTACAAGGTAAAATGGATCTACATGAAAAAACTTTGCTAACTGCTCAATGCTAGTGATATTTGGCGTATGAAACTTGCTTGTAGCGTTTGCCTCTGGGCGCTCGCTGCTGCTTGTGCGAGGCTTGCGGATGGCTGCTTCTACATTTGCTGCGTAGCTGCTACTTAGCAAGATATCATCTTCGCCATTTGGCGCTAGCACCATAAACTCTTTTGAGCCAGAGCCGCCTATTGCGCCACTATCTGCGCTAACTGCTCTAAAATCAAGCCCCAGCCTAGTAAAAATACGCTCATAAGTAGCGTGCATATTCTCAAACTCTCTGCGCAAATCATCTTCGCTACTATGAAAGCTATAAGCATCTTTCATCACAAACTCACGCCCTCTCATAAGCCCAAAGCGAGGACGCGCCTCATCACGGAATTTTAGATTTATTTGATATAGATTTAGCGGGAGTTGCTTGTAGCTAGTAATTCGCCCACGCACCATATTTACCACGCTTTCTTCATTTGTTGGGCTTAGGACAAACTCGCCATTTTTGCGGTCATTAAGGCGCAAAAGCTCTTTGCCAAATTTATTCCAACGCCCACTTTCACGCCAAAACTCGCTAGGCGTCATGTAGCTAAAACGCACTTCATTTGCGCCGGCTTTATTCATCTCTTCTCTTACAACTGCGCTGATTTTTTCAAGCATTTTAAGACCCAGTGGCAAAAAGTCATAAAGCCCAGTGCCAAGCTGGCTGATAAAGCCTGCCCTTATTAAAAGCGCATGGCTAGGCAAAACCGCATCTTTTGGGGCGTCTTTTAGAGTTGGTATAAACATTTTAGAAAATTTCATATTTTATCCTTATTTGTACTTTTGCTATGGCACACCCCAGCAGAAAGCACCATAAAATTAAAATCTAGAATTCCTAGGCAAAATTCTAGAATTCCTAGGGCTAGAATTCTAAAATTCCTAAGTAAAATTCCAGAATTCCTAGGAATTCTAGATTTGCGTTTTATCCTTGCTAGTAATTTCTAAATCAAACAAAAACTCAAGCGCAGATATAGTATCACTATCGTTGCGGTCTTTTAACCGCACGGTGGGCTTGTGTAAAAAGGCCTTGAAAACTTGATGTAAAAGCTTTCTAGCCTCGTTCTCATCGCTACGCTTTAAATATCCGTGTTTTATCGCCTTTTCTAGCTCGCTCTCACAAATATCTTTTGCCCTTTGACGCAAAGCCTTGATTGATGGGGCTGAGTGCTTTTGTTTTATAGCTTTAAAAAACTCAGCCACGCCATCATTTACTATACCAAAGGCAGCCGTGGCCTCTTCTTGGCGCAAGGCAATATTTCCCTTTACTATCTCATCAAGGTCATCAACAGCGTAAATATCAATGTTAAAGCTCTCTTTTACATCCACATTTCTAGGCACACAAATATCAAAAATATAGCGCCTAAAATCACGCTCTTCTATAAGCTCATCTGTGATAATGGCCTTTGGCGCAGCCGTAGCTACAAAAATCAGCGCATAGCGATTGATTAACTCTGCTAGCTCGTCCCAGTCCTCTACGCTAGCAAGGCTACCAAGCTCGCTAGCAAGGGCATCAGCTCTTTGTTTGCTGCGGTTTACGATGATTACATTTGTGTGAGCTGCTACTAGGTGCTTTGCTAGCAGACTTGCCATTTGCCCAGCTCCCACCACGACAGCACTCATGCCCCCTAGGCTTGCTCCCATGTTTTCATAGATTTCTTTGGCTTTTGCCACAGCTACTGAGCTAATTGAAACTGGATTTTTAGAAATCTGCGTTAGGCTCTTTACCTTTGCAGCTGTCTTAAAAGCCCAGTGTATAAGAAAGCTTAGCTCACCCCCGGCATTTGCACTTTCATAAGCAAACTTAAAGGCCTCTTTTAGCTGACCTGCGATTTGATTTTCGCCTACAACTAGGCTATCAAGCGAGCTTGCCACGCTAAAAAGATGATGAATCGCCCCACTACCCTCATAAACGCCAGCATAATACTCTAAGGTCTCAAAATCCACTCCAGTAATGACTCTAAGCGCATTTAATATATGCTTGGTAGCACTTGTGGTATCATCACAAACTGCGATTAGCTCCACGCGGTTACAGGTGCTTATAGCCATACATTCGCTTATATTTTGCGCTGCGCAAATCAGGCGCAAAATCTCTTTTTTCTTTGTATCGCTATTTAGAGCAAGTCGTTCTCTAAGCGCGATATCTGTGTTTTTGTGAGTAAAGCTGATTATTAAATATTGCATTAAAACTTCCTATTTATCATAGCATTTACTACTTCTTTTAGCTCAGTATTTTTAACCGCACTTAGCGCCTTATCTGCGTAGTCTTTGGCAATCTGGACGCTTTTTTCTATAATTTTGTATTTATTAAATTGTTCTTTTAGCCAGCTAAGCTCATCTGCGCTTAAGTCCTTGGCAAATAGTGCTTTTAGACGCTCTTTTTGGCTTTCATTTTGCGCTTTAAAAAGCAAGATATAAGGCAAGGTGCTTTTACCCTCTTTAAAATCGCTCATAGCAGGCTTGCCAAGCGTAGCCTCATCGCTAGTAATATCTAGGATATCATCTATGATTTGAAAGGCTATACCAAGGTTTTTGCCGTATTCTTTATGAGAGTTTTCATCAGCACCTACTAGCAAGGCAGCAGCCCCAGAGGCAGCCTCGATAAGCACGGCTGTCTTATAATAAATCATGCGAAAATACGCATTCTCATCGCTGTTAAAAGCCTTGCTAAGTTCTACATCCATAAGTTCACCAAGACTTAGTTTACAAACAGCATCGCTGATTAGACTTGCGATTTTTTCATCAAACTTGCTAAGTTCAAAAAAGCCCTTTGAGTATAGAGTATCGCCTAGCATGATAGCGTTTTTATTGCCAAAAACTGCGTTTATGCTAGCCTTTCCCCTGCGCAAAGAGGCATCATCAATCACATCATCGTGAAGCAGGCTTGCTAGGTGGATTAGCTCCACAACAGCACAAAGTCTAACGCTTTTTTCATCATCGCCTGCGATTTTATAAATCAGCTTTGAGCGAAGTTTTTTGCCACTAGAAATCTTAGCAAACATATCGCTAACAACGCTATAATCAAGCTGGGCTATAAACTCGTTTAATTTATCATCAATTTTGTTCATCTTGTACCTCTGGATTTGGGTAATACTCGATATCCACTCTTTGGCTTTTATCCATCACATGCACGCCAAACTTAGCAGCACCAGCTTCAAAAGATAAAAACTCTATATACACTCGCACTTCATCTAAATAAGGATTTTTGCGTGCTAGCAAAATATTTTGGCTATATAGCTCTAGCCCCCTTCTGCGTGAAAACATTATCTGGCGTGGGTATAGTCGCCATTTGCTATGAACCACGAGATTTAGCCCATCATAAAGCGTCCAGCTAAACTCAAACGTTTCTTTACGCAAGGTAGCTTTTTCTGTGATAAACAAATAGGCTTTTTGATCCTTTGCTAGCAAAAAAAGTTTTGTGCTAGTCCAAGCAGGCGGCCTAGAGTGTGCAAAACTAGCACAAAACACGCAAAGTAAAAGAGCTTTAAAAAAACTTTTTAGCCAAAAAGCCTTATTCATTTTTGCTTAAAATTCCGCTTACCAAATCTATATAGAAGTCGTTTTTTGCCTCATCAAGCTCGGTAGTGTGAAGCAGGCTAGCAACGCTCTCATCGCTAATGCCAGCCTTGCTAGCTAGTATTTTTAGAGCGCAAAACTGCTCAAAAACTATCTCTAGCTCAGAGCTAACCACGCTTGGGTTTGCCCCAAAGATTATCTCAAAAGCCTTGTCTCTTGGGTTGCCTTCAAAAAGTTCATCAAACATTTATTATCCTTAAAAAAGCTTATTTTATAATATTTTTGATAAATATAGGCTAAGAAAAAGGTAAAAATTTAGAGAATTTTAAAATTTGTTAGCTTTGCTTTTGGAATTCTAACTTAGGAATTTTAGAATTCCTAGCTGAGATTTTAGGAATTCTAGATTTTGGGAATTCTAGAATTCCTAGAAAATTATTTTCCGGCGACTTGTTCTTTGTTTGGATTATCAGCAGCGCCAGCGATGAGACAGGCTTCTAGTTCTTTAGCATCGCCTGGATTATCAGAGACTTTGCGCTCTATCCAGCGAGAGATTTGCGCCATGGTCTTTTTAGCTGGGTCTGGTGCGTCATATTTAGCAATAAGGGATGAACAATCAGCCGCGCTTAGCAAAGCAAAAGTAGCAATAGAGGCTAAAAGAATTACCATTAATCTCATCTAAAATCTCACATTATAAAAGAGTGAAAATATATTTGCTTTATCGTTTACTTTATAAGTCCCACCCACAGGAACGCTGCTGTTTGCGTATTGATAATCTATATGAGTGTAGGCAAAGCGCAAATACTGATTCAAATCAAGTCGCCAAATAGCATAAATATCATAAACATTTCCGCGTGTATTTCTAAAATCTAGTGGGTCATTTATACCAGGGCGAGAGAGCGCAACCCAGTACTTGCTACCGTGAAAGAACTCAAAGCCAAGATTAAATGCCTTGGTAAAATCATAGCGCGCTCCGAGGTGAATAGCCCAAGCGTCTTTGTTATTCCAGTTTAGTTCGCCACTTTGTATAACTTTATTTTGTATACCAGCGATAGTAGCCTGTCCTACTGCCTGGCTACCTGGTATTGAATTTTCAAAGACTCGCGCCATTGCAGCTATCATATTTAGGTTTGAGGCTATATCTGTTTTTATTTTTTCTGAGTTATCAACGCCTTTTGAGCCACGGTAGTAGCTAGCTGAGACAAACCAGCTAAATGGTGAGCCAAAGGTATTTGAACTCTCAAAATGTAGGTTCAATAAATCATTATTTCCTAGATTATAAGTATCATCTAGAATTTTTAATGTTGTATTTGGCATATCTGCATCTATAGGTAGTGAGTATTTATCGCCGTGAATGTAGCTTAAAATAAGCAAGTTTTTACCAAAATCTCCAAGCGGCAGCTCACCCTCAGCCATTAGCAGATACAAATTTGAGTCTTTGCCCTTTTGGGTGCCAAGTAGATTTCTGCCCCCTACTATATCAATCTCTGAGCCTTGATAAAAACGGATATATCCAGCACGAAAAGCTGCGCTATAGTCTTTTAGACTCTGTGGTTTATAAGTAAGCACCAAGGCATCACCCATAGCATTTACTAGCATTGCTGGATAGGTACTCATACGCACTGAGCTGTTGCGTAGGTTTGAGCCTGGGCCATCGGTGCCTGGCTGACGACCGATAGTAGCCACAAAGACATCTGGGATGATGTCATAGTCTATGTAAGCTCTATCAAGATACACAACAGAGTTGCCCTGAGGGTTTCTACCACCCTCATAATCGCCTATAAAGGTTCTATTACCCATATTTCCCCAGTATTTTGCCATAGCAAGGCGACCTGTGAATCTAGTGCGGTCGTTGATTTGAGCGTTGAGATTTAGATGAACTTCTGTTGCCCATTTGTTTTCATTATTACTCTTTACACCGCCTATTTTGCCATGCACACTAGCACCACCAACGGTAAAATCAAGTCCCATTTTTACCTTGCTAAGCGCTGCGTTTAGCTCATTTTCATCGACTCTGTCTTGAAGTTCATCAATTTGTTTTTGAACTTTTTCGTTGTTATTGTTTGCGCTAGAGGCTTTTAGCTCATTAACTTGGGCTTGTAAGCTTGCGATTTGCTCTTGTAGTTCTTTTAAATTTACTTTGTTTGCATTAGCAGCTAACGCAGCACTAGCTACAAACGAGAACAAAAATATTTTTGTCAAGATTTTCATATGAAACTCCAAAAAATGAATGCTGTAATTATATAGAATATATCTTTATATAATTATTAAATTATAGGAATTCTAGAATTCCTATAAAAATAATATCTAAGCCTTACTCCAAAAAGCTAGCGAGCCAACATTTACATCTGGTGTTACTCCCATCTCTAAAAATATTTGCTCATCTTTTATGATTTTTCTCTCCAAAGCCTGACGCAAAACATCAGCGAAGTTGATATTCCAGCTATTTTGAATCATAAAATCTTTGTGCATATCTGAAAGTGGCCCAGAGTTTTTAAGCTGAAAGCCAAAAGGCTCTATGTGTGCACCACGCACAAACTCTCCAGCTTTTATTACCTCATCAAACCAGTTTTCGTTTATTTGCATTACTTGTTCTATGCTGTGGCAGGTAAAGACAAAGGCGCGTTTAAAAGGCTTTTTAAACGGCAGTTTTGGCTCAAGGTGATTGAAATGAAAAAACTCTGTTTTCATCTTTGGGGCTTTTTTGGCTAGTTTTTGTGCGATTTCTACACCGCTTTTTGTAAACTCTCCACCGATGTATTTAGCCTCCCTTGGTCCACCGCCATAAAATATCTCAAAAAGATTTCTTCCATAACCACAGCCAAGCTCGATTATGGCATCATAAGGGCCGGTTGCATCTATTAGATCAATTAGCAAGATTCTAAAATTATAGCTAGTATGCTTTGGCAAGATTATAATATTTCCATTAAAGCCCATTTTAGAATAAAGCGCAATATTTGTATCTTTTATATGCGGTTCATCATCGCTAATTTCTTTTTTCATATATGAAACTTCGCCAGTTGTATCATTTACTCCTAGCGTATAGCCACGCTCTTTTTTTTCTAGTTCTTTTATAGCTTGGAGTGCGTTTGCGCCACTTTCTAGCTGACTCTCTAAAAACTTTGCTCTAAAAGCCCAGGCTTTTTCATAAAAATCTTGCCAGTGTGGTAATTGAAATGCCATTTTTTATCCTTTTAAAAATTTTCACGCATTATACACTATTTTTCTATGGTTTCTTTTGTTTTTTGCGCAATTGCTAGTTCTTCATCTGTTGGAATTACCAAGATTTTTATCTTTGAGTCATCTTTTGAGATATCGCGATTTTCATGCGAGTTTTGTTCATTTTTAGCCTTGTCTATCTCTATACCAAAAATTTCTAGCCCCTCACACACAGCCGCACGCCATTTTGCGTCGTTTTCGCCTATGCCAGCTGTGAAGATTATACAATCAATAGCCCCGATTATCGCATGATATGCGCCTATGTATTTTTTTACCCTTCGCACATGCATAGCTAGTGCTAGGCTTGCTTTTGTATCGCCCTCGCTTACTTTTTGGTGTATATCTCTCATATCATTTGTGCCAGCTATTGCCATAAGGCCGCTTTTTTTGTTCATTATAGCATCTATCTCAGCTGGAGTGTATCTAGTATATTCTAGCAAAAACGGCACAATAGCAGGGTCTATATCTCCACTTCTAGTGCCCATCATTAGCCCTTCAAGTGGCGTTAAGCCCATGCTAGTATCTACGCATTTTCCGCCTTTTATCGCGCAAACTGACGCTCCTGAGCCTATATGTAGGCTAATTGCGTTTAGTTCGTTTTCATCCTTGCCTAGTAGCTTTGCGGCTTGTTTGCTTACATACTCGTGGCTAGTGCCGTGTGCGCCGTATCTGCGAATCTTGTGATTTTCGTATAGCTCCCAAGGTAGCGCATACATGTAGGCCTCAGGCGGCATGCTTTGGTGAAATACAGTATCAAAAACAGCCACATTTGGTATTTGTGGGCTTACCCTTTGACACTCCCTTATACCTGAAATGCTAGCTAGATTGTGTAGTGGGGCTAGTGGGATTAGAGCTTCTATTTTTCTTAGCACATCAGCATCTACTAGCACTGCGCTTTTAAAGACATCAGCACCTTGAACGACTCTGTGTCCTACAGCAGCTATATCTGCTAAGCTTTGTAAAGCTCCTACCTCAAAGAGTAAAAAATTCATCATATCAATACCAAAGCCGTGGTTAGTAATAGGCATGCTACGCTCTACATTTGCGCCGGTTTTTACATTTGTGATTTTCACGCCTGAGTTTGCTTGGCCGATTTGCTCTATTAGTCCTTTACAGATCACGCTCTCATCGCTCATATCAAAGAGCTTAAATTTAATAGAACTTGAACCTGAGTTTATAACAAGTATTTTCATATCTTACCTTTTATTTTAGGGAATTCTAGAATTCCCTACTATGTTATCCCCCGACTTGATCGGGGGATCTCTATATGGAATTCTAGAATTCCCTAGCAAATTTTATTCTTGGAGAGCCGAGATTAGCACGGTATTTACTATATCATCTACGCTGCAGCCTCTGCTTAGATCATTTACTGGCTTTTTTAGCCCTTGCAAAATTGGACCGATTGCTAGGGCGTTTGCGCTTCTTTGGACTGCTTTATAAGTGATATTTCCGCAGTTTAGATCAGGGAAAATAAACACATTTGCCTGCCCAGCTACCTTTGAGTTTGGCATTTTTGATTTTGCTACTTTGCTATCCACAGCCGCATCAAATTGCATCGGCCCATCCATTGCTATATCAGGTGCTGCTTTTTGTGCTATTTCTAGTGCTTCTTTTACAAAATCTATCATCTCGCCTTTTGCACTATCTCCGGTTGAGTAGCTTAAAAAAGCTACTTTTGGCTCATAGCCAAAGCTTTTTGCTGTGTTAGCCGTGCTTAGAGCAATGCCAGCAAGCTGCTGGGCGTCTGGGCGTGGTGTGATGGCACAATCAGCAAAAAACCATACTCTTTCGTTTTTTTCACTTTCATCTTTCTCGCTTGCGCCACCCAAAACCATCACAAAAGCCCCACTAACTGTGCTTATGCCATCTTTCATTTTGACAAATTGTAGTGCTGGGCGGATGGTATCAGCAGTAGTTGTCTTTGCCCCACTTACCATAGCATGCGCGATGCCTTTATACACTAGCATTGTGCCAAAGTACTCAGGGCGCAAGATTAGCTCTTTTGCCTCACTCTCACTCATCCCCTTTGCCTTTCTTAGCTCAAAAAGAGTGCTAGCAAAGTCATCAAAATACTCACTAGTGCTAATATCTATAAACTGAGCCTTACTAAGCTCTAGCGACCCCGCGCGAGCTAAAATCTCATCTTTTTTGCCCAAAAGTATAATCTTTGCACCATCAATTTCTAGCACCTTGCTAGCAGCTTTTAGCACACGCTCATCATCACTCTCAGGTAGCACCACAACACGCTTTAACGCTCTAGCACGGCTTAGCAAATCAGCAGAAAATCCCATATCCTCTCCTTTTGGAACTAATTTTGCTTATATTGTAGCAAAAAAATCTATTTATAGGTATAAAAATGAAAAAGCAAGTAATTTTGTTGTGTAGTTTCGTAGCAGTTGGGGGGATTTTTAGCGGTTGTGCGAGTGCTGACCCACACATCGCAATGACGCCACCTGCGTATGTAGAGCAAATGCCTAGCAAAGAAACAGGCCTTGGCATCTCTCAGCCTGGCAGTCTTTTTGGCCGTGGGGACAATCCACTTTTTGCCGACCGCAAAGCTATGAATGTAAATGATATCGTAACAGTAATAATCCAAGAAAACACAAACCAAACCAGTCAAGCTAACAAAAACACCACAAAAGATAGCACAATTGCGCTAAATGGTGGGCAGTTCACAGCTGGCGCGGGACCACTTAGCAATGTAGCAAACACGCTAAATAAATACTCAAACATCGGTTTTAGCGCAGGCGGAGAAAGCGGTTTTAGCGGCAGTGGCACTAGCACACGCACAGAGGCCTTTACTACCACAATCTCAGCTCGCATCGTAAAAGTGCTCTCAAATGGCAATTATTTCATCGAAGGTAGCAAAGAAATCCTCTTAAACAACGAAAAACAAATCATGCAAATAACAGGCGTCATCCGTCCATATGACATCAGCCAAAACAACGAAATCAGCTCACGCTATGTAAGCGATGCTAAAATCTCATATATCACTCAAGGCGACATCGCAAAAGCCACAAACAAACCATGGGGAACTAAGCTAATAGAAACTATTTGGCCATTTTAATCATAGCCTAGGAATTCTAGAATTCCTAGGCAAAATCTAGAATTCCTAATCTAGAATTCTCAAAAAAATATCACAAGAAATTCTAGAATTCCTTACTATGTCATCCCCCAGCTTGACCCGAGGATCTCTATATGGAATTCTAGAATTCCTAGGCAAACCCCCTAACCCCCAGAAAAACAAAGGAATTCTAAAATTCCATGCTATGTCATCCCCCAGCCCCTTTGGGGGATCTCTATATGGAATTTTAGATTTATTTATGATGAGATCCACAGGTCAAGTCGAGGGATAACACAAGACTTAGAGAATTCTAGAATTTTCGTCATTGCGAGCGAAGCGAAACAATCTCTAGGAATTCTAAATTTATTCTTGGAATTCTAGAATTTTGCTCGCTTTAGTGGGGCAAGCCCCGCTGCTTTTTATAAGGGCTACCGCCCCTAAAAGCCTACTAAAATTTAGATTTCCTAGATTGCTCCCTCTGCTTTGCTCGCTTGCAATGACGCAGGGAATTCTAGAATTCTTAAGAAAAATCTAGAATTCTTAAGAAAAATCTAGAATTCCTAAGCAAAATCTAGAATTCCTAAAAAATATCACAAGGAATTCTAGAATTCCTAGGCAAAGATCTATATTCTAAAAGTTTTTTTAAATTATTTTTGAAGAAAAACTACAAAAAGAATTTGTAGAGCTTTATGATAGTGGTAAAAAAATAAGTTAAATAATTTCACCCAGATTTTACCCAAGTTTTATTTTACACTCTGTATAATATTGAAAAATCAATAGAAAGGACTTGGGTAAAATGGTAAATAAAATGCTTCAAAGTATGATTTTATCGTATCCTGGTGCCGTGTAGTAGCGTGTGCTGTCTTATTTTAGCTTAGTATTTCATTGTTTTAGCGTTTTTGGCTGTGATTTATACAAGGCTTTATACAAGGATAAAAGCCCTTAATCTAGAATTCCTTAAACGCAAAAAACCCTAGCAAAAACACTAAGGGCAAAAATAATCATAGAAAGAATTCACAAAATGAAATAAAATAAAAAAAGTGCTTAGCGAAATACGGCAATATTTCACTAAGCGATTAGCCAAAAAAGTTTGTCGAGTTTTTGGTATAGCAATTATATACAAGGCGCAATTATATCAAAATACCCTTAATTTTGCTTAACGCTACTTAACTAGCCTTATTCTACACTCATCACGCTACTATGCTGATTTTATCGCTGGGGTATGCTAAGCCATGTTCGCCGATAGCATAAATGCTAAACTTAGTATCTCTTGGCGCGTTTAGCGTGATATTATCCCCTGTGCTAGTAGCTGTCTTTGCGCCGCTGCCATCGCTCCACTCAATTACCACATAGCCATCTATTCTGCCCTCATCTGCGCCAGCTGGTATAGTGTCTATATTGCGGTAGTTTGCGCCACCTAGCTTTATTCTATTTCGCCATTTTATCCTTACTTCATCGCCACTTCGCACGGCTTGTAGATTGCTTGGGGTGTAGGGCTTGTAGTTATCGTCATTTAGCTCCACTTTTAGCGTTTTTTCTATTTGTCCCCTTGAGTTTGAGAGCACAAAGCGCAAGGTAGGATTTAGGCTCACACAGCTTAGGGTTTGAACTTCATTTAGATCTACCGGTGCAAACCACACCTTTGCGCCTTTTTTATGCGCCCCTATCGGCGTGCCAGCTATGCCTCTTATAAGTCCGCCTATTTCCCATTTGCCACCGCCTAAGTCCCTTCTAAACTCATAGCCCATAACCTCATCATCAATAGCCACACTCATTTTTAGCCTTTGCCAGCCAGCCCTTGTAGCTTTTACAGCCCAAAGTTTGCTGATTTGCTCTATTTTAAAAGTAGTAGTTAGATCCACGCTCTCTCCCACCGCTATATCATCTAGCAGCGTAGCTACAGCACTATTGTCCAAAACCGCCTTTTCTCCGGTGCTACCATCTTGACAATAAGCTCTCTCTGCTAGCCCATCAGGATAAGCACACAGCGGATAAACGCCCCTTAGCTCATCAAGCTCGGCTGGGGCTTTTATGGCACCTATGATAATATCATCTTCAAACAAATCATAATTATCATCGCTCTGCATTTTATCTGCGCCTATTTGCGTTACTTGCTTGTCAATTTGCAAGCTATACATGTCTTCGGTGGCTTCTACTTCTATTTTGCCACTTTCTTCTTTATCGCCGCCTAAGCCCATTATGCGAATAGGCATGTTATAAATCCCTAGCTTTTCATTGCTAAACCTATAAACATCGCCCACCATAAGATTTGGATAGTCATTTATAGATACGCTAAACTTTAAACTAGCCCACGGATAGCACATTTTTTTAACTAGCCTATTTAGCACGCCACTTAGTGAAAATATATCCCTTATCATCATAAATGAAGTTTTAAAGTTTTTATCATAGCCTAGAATTTCTCTTGTGGCTGGGTTTTGAAAGGTTATGCTGTTTTCTTCGTGCTTATCTGCGTCTGTGAATTTTACTACCAAAGTTGAGTAGCAACTCTCCCAGCCTTTACGCACAAACTTTACGCCGCTAGCCTTGCTCTCATCTATGAGGGCTAAGCTATCAGCATTATAATCGCCCCTTAAAAGTCGCATTTTGATTTTACCTGTGCTTTTATCTAGGGCTAATGCTCCATCAATCGTTCGTAAAATCTCTTCTATCCACTCCTTTGCCTCTTTACTCTCACTCATCACAAAAGAAATGCCAAGTGGTTCGTTAAATAAAGTCTCGCCGCAGATATCAAAGCTCTGCGCATCTAAGGCATCTTCGCTAAGCCCTAGCATTTTTACAAAAATATATTTTAGCACCGCTGCTGGATTTGCGCTGCCATTTATATCTTCATGCGCTGGGTTTTTTAGCATACCTAGCTTTACTCTTTTTGCTACTACTGAGTAGTTGGGTGCGCTGCGGACATTATCGCCGATAAAGCCATTAAATACCAAATAAGCAGTATTTCTATACGCTATTGGCACGCCTGTTTTTGATGTTAGATAGGCATCAGGTATTACTTGCTCGCCGTTGTAGCAACACACTGCGCTATATGGATTTCCGCTAGGGTATTGCTCGTTCTCTAGGCCAGTTTTAGCTATAAATACTCCGGTGCCATTTGGCACTGGGTTATCAGCGCACATTTTTTTATCATCAATCATAAAGCTTACAAGGCTATCAATTTTGGAGCATAAACTATACGCTATACCCATAAAATAAGCAAAGCCTACTTGTTGTTTTTTCTTTTTTGCGCCCATTACATGCTTACCTCTATTTTTTTGCTTCTTAGATCGCCGCACCATATGACATTACCACTTAGTTTAGCAGTGCCAAAAAGCTCAGGTATAGCCCTGCCGTTTGAGTTGGTAGGATAGTCAAAGTTATTTAGCCCTGATGAGCTTGGCATATTTGCACTTGGTCTTGGCATTAGTAAAAATACCACCACCATCACAATAGCTAAAACGAAAAAATACATTTTACCCCCTTAAAAACCTTTTAGCATAGGATTTATATTTGGCACAAAAGGAAAGCCACCATAATTTAGAGAATTTGAGAATTTATTCATGCAAGTTATTATGCTTTTATCACAGCCGATTTCTATTTTAACTGAGCTTATATCAGCATTTCTTAGCGCATAAAATGGATTTAAAAGCTCTATTTTAGAGCCTGTGTGATTTATAATAAACCCTGAGTTTGCCCCAGCTTTACACACGCCGCCGTTATAATATCCGCTAGGCTTAGAGCCTAAAAGCGGATGAGATAGCCAAATGTTAGTCTCAGCTATTTGGCACTCACTTAATTTTAGAGTAAGGCTATAGGCATCTTTTAGCACACCGCAATAAAAATCGCCCAAGCTATGCGTGCACTGCGCGCTAAATGTGCGCTGTGGCAAAGACGAGCTAAACACCCCAGCCATAGAACAAACGCTTAGCGTAGCCTGTCCCTTTTCTAGGTCATAGTCTACCCCCTCAGCCTTGCCAAAAAGCAAGATTTCTAGCTCTTTATTGCGCAGTCTTATTACTATAACTTTCATGCTATCATTATAGCTAAGCGCACGAAAGCTATCAATGGGCTCTAAGCCTAGGTTGCATTTAATCTGCGCTTTATCGCCGTTTGCTTCATTGCTGATTTCACTGCGCTCAAGTGCAGCTGGGCTAAAGGTGATAGTCTGCCTTTGTGCCATACCGCTAAGCTCAAGGCTAACTTCATCTGTGCTGCCAGTATAAGCCCAAGTATAGCCACCCACGCAAAATAAAAATAAATCGCAATTTGGATAGCTTGCCTCTTTAAGCGTAGTTAGTTTATGGTTTATGCTTATTTCATATTTATACTTCATTTTACTCCTTTATGATTTCTTTGAAATTTAGGCTAATTTCATAGCGCACAGGGCTTTTTTGCGTAAAGGTAAGGCTATCGCTATCAAAGCGCACAGGCACTAGCTCACAAAGATAGTTTAGCTCTTTTGGCTCTGCTTCAAGACCGTGATACTGCATATCATATTTTATCCAATTGGTATAATACTCTTTTAAATCCTTATCAAAAACTAGAATTTCAGCAATGCCTGCTGATTTTACGCTAAGGAGTTTAAAAATGCTTATAGTGTTAAATCTAGTGCCAAAATACCCTTTGCTGCTTTTGTATCTAAGTACGATTTTTGATAAATCCTCTTTTGGATCAGGCTGCTTTTTGCTAGATAAAACGAAGTATTTATCTTGCCCAAACAGCCCTTTGCTAATATCATGGCTATTTGCTACATATACGCTATTATCTTTTAGCTTTATGATTTTAAAAGTGCTGTGATAGTCAAATAGCCAAAAATCTTTTAATTTGCCCATTTTGCTAGCAAAAAAGTTTAGAGCCCCTAATACTTCTTTGCTGCTAAAAAATACATATTTATAGCTAAAAGTGCGAAGTGATCGCCCTTTTACATACTTAAACTGCGCATCTCTGCCTAGTAGATTATAGGCGTTTTCATTGCTTAGTTTAGGCTTGTAGCAAGGCGTGTGTGGATGAAAAATGTCCTTATAGTCTATTTGAAACATCGTTAAATTCCTTAAATGTTAAACTAAACTTTGCGGTGCTATCGTTTATGTAGTTTAGATTTATTTTTTTCTCAGCCTGACTTAGCATTAGTGGCATTAGCAAAGCCCCGTCTGCTTTGATATACGGCTTACTTTCTACTTCTAAGGCTAGTTCTTTTCCATAGTTTATCTTCCATATGGGATCATAGGTGCTTATTTTGCCGTTATAACTATATATTCCTTGCTCTTTTAGCTTTATTATCTCGTAGTTATCCCCAGCTTGCCATAGGATAAAAAAGGTGTTTTTTCTATCCGCCTTTTTAAAATACTCTAAAAGCTCTTCGCTATAATCAAAAATCAGCGTTTTAGGAAAATGGTCTGACCAGCGATCGTTGCTTTTATCATCATAGCGTTTTACTTTAAAAAGCTCTAGCCACCTTGGCGTGTAGATTTTATCTTTTTGTGCGTAGCTTAGTAGATTATCTATGCGCCTTAGCTCGTTTTCATTTTTAGCTGTGTAGTTAAATGAAATTTCGCTTTTAGGCTTACTTAGCACATTTGCCCTACTTTCATGCCCATCTTGGCTAGTAAAAACATCAGTTTTAAAGCTAAGGCTTTGTTTTATAGGAAACTCTGGCACAAAGTCAAATATAGGCAAAAGCAAGGCTTTTACAAACACTGTATTTTTAACGCCGTTCATAGTGAATTCCAGCTGTTCGCTCACATCCCCAAACTCATCCATGTTTAGCTGTATTTCTAGTTTTACAGCTTCATTTGGCGGTATTATATCGCCGTTTTTTGCGCCTGTGATTTTGATTTTATCATGAGTTGGCAGCTCGTTTATAATGTAGTTTTCAAAAGTAGAGTTTAGTATATAAAACACTATTTTTTGGTTTTTGGTAATAGAGCCTATATCAAGCGTCATATTAGGCGGAATTAGCACTACTTCGCCACGGTTTAGGTGTGTTTTTGTTAGGACTGCGTTAGACATTTTTTACCTCATCAACTTGGATTAAAAGCCCATATCCATCGCTTAAGCTAGAGTGCAAAAAATCATAGGTTTTTTTACCTACTTTAAGAGTAGTGTTTGTGGGGTAGTGATTTTGTGTTTTTAATATCTTGTCATATACCCATTTTGTATTAAGGGTTATATCTGCCCACGATAAGCCTTTTAAAGGTGCCCCACTTAGTGGATTTTTGCTATTTTCTGAGAATGCATCATCAAAGCCCCTGCAATACCTTAGCTCGCCAAGATATCCATAATAGCTATTAGCGCGCGTACCATTTACATCAAAGTATTTACCAGTAGCAGATACTTCATCATCCGAGTGCCTAAAACCTAAAAAGGCAAAATCATCATCGCCACTTACCAAATCGCCAGTGCCTATAATAACTATATTTTCGCCAAACTGAATTACTAGCATTTGTTTATCAATATATATAAAGGTATTGCCTTTTACATAATTATCCCTTGGGGCGTAGAGCAAATCATTTCCCATTTTATCGCTTAACTCATCATCGCTAAAGCTAGTGCCTGATATAAACTCAAAATAAAGCCCATCTCTATAAGGGCTAGTAGGTCTATTTTTTAGAGCTTTTGCCTGTGGATTTAGGCTTATTGACATGCGAGTATAGGGCTCTAGCACGCTACTAGCTAACACACTCTCAAAAGCATGAGCAAAGCCATCATATGTCCACCCCGGAGCATATATCAAGGTACCGCCATCAGCACGGTCTATATGAAAGCCATCCCCATATCCATAATATCCTACGCTCATTTTGCCGTTTTTATCATATGTCGGTCTGCCACGCGCAGGAAACGAAAGCGTAGAGCCAATAGGAAATTTTACCTCTTTAACATACGGCGAACTTACAAAGGCAGCTACTGCATCAGGCTTTAGCCCTTGGTGCAGAGTTTCTAAACTAGGCGCAAAACCAGCATTGCAAGCTACTATAAGCTGAGAAAGTGCTATACCGTTTTTTAGCACATGCATATTGTCATAAAAGTCCAAATCATAGCGGTAAGCCTTATCTTTTGCTACAGCGTGAATGCTAGTTTCTTTAAAAGTAGCATTTAGATATGCTGGATAGTAGAAATAATTATTAAAGTTCATAGTAAAAGAAAAGCCCGGTGATTCAGCTTTCTTTAATAGCTCAAAAGCAGTTACAAAGCCCAAAAACTCGCCTTTGTCATTATATCTACAATAACACGCATTGGCATTTTGGCTAATGTGTCCATTAAGCTTGCTTATTTTGCTAAAAATTATCTTTTCGCCACCTTTGGTAAGAAATACTAGCTCTTTATCAGTATGCCTTGGCACATACCAGCCATTTTCTTTTAATATGCCGGCTAGGCGGTCTTGTAAATCACTATCGCTGATAACACCTAAGATATATTTTTTCATCATTTCCCCTAGTCTATGGCAATAGCTATAAAAGAACAAGCCCAAGAATTAAAATATTTAATCAAAAAGCAGTCTCTATTATCTATCCTTATTATATCCCCAGTTTTTAGTCCTGCTTTTACCGTTAATACTGTTTCGTTTTCACCATTTATCACTGCTTCTCCAAAGTAACTTGCATATATGCCGTCATATTTATATCTAGCTGCATCACTATATACATTACTAAAAATGCTCTTTTTATACAAATCTATTTCTTGCCCCATTGCGAGCATAGCAGCACCTAGCCAAAATGATGCATTTACAAAAATATCCTTATTATACTCTTCATCATCATAGACATAATCTCTGCGTAATTCTCCGCTATACAGATTTTCGCAAATCATATAATCAAGACCATCATTATCAAGCTCTGCAAAGCTCATCACTCTAATTGTGTTTATAAAATAATAATAATGCCCACTGCCCTTATATCCATCAAATTTACACCTAGATTTTAAGGGTGCCTTTAGCGTTTTTGCCATGCTTTTAGATACTTTATCAGCCAGTTTTGCGTGGTCTATGCTATTTTTGCAATATGCGTGAAACATTGGCATTTTTAGCCCCCATTTATGATATTTTTTATTACTTTGCGACCGGTGCGACTTTGTAGATACTCTTCCATGACTCCATCGCTTACTTGGTTTAAAATCACTATTTCTTGGTTTTGTGGCGTTGTTTGTGCTAAAAGCCCTAGATTTAGAGCCTCTAAGTTGCTCATGCCTTGACGGCTTAGCACACCTTCGCCAGTTTGAAGTATAGCTGGCACTTCCCCAGCTTGTAAACTCCCACCGATATAGCCAGTGCCACTACCAGCCTCGCCCACCACGCCACCGGTGTGATACTTTTGCGCTTTTATCTGCGCTACATTCATTAGCCCTTGCGCTATAGCCATAGCTGCTAAAACTGGACCTAGATAAGGACCGCCTTGCTCGTAGGCTTTTTGCGCTGAAGCGTAGGTGCTAACTATGGTTTGTGCTACTTGAAATGCTTGGAAAGCTCTAAATGCGGTTTTATTCTGCCCATCGCTCATGTCATAATACTGCTTTGCTAGCGAGCTAAGTCCACTAAACATAGTGCTAGCATTGCCAAGACTAGCGGTAAAGTGTGCTTGTTCCAAGGCTTTTTTCTTTTCATAATAAAGAGCGTCCATCTCGCTAAGCTGTCCGTAATGAGCTTCAATGCGCGCTTTTTCTTGGTTTAGATACTCATGGGTGGCGTTAAATCTAGTTAGCATTTGCTCGCTTATGCCAGTATTCCAGCCAAGAGCAGAGCTTAGAGCATTGTAGTTATCTTTGCGCCTTTCTTCGCCAAATTGCATATCTGCGATTTGCTCTTTAGAATATCCTTGATTTTCTAGCTCTAAGGCAGTTGCTTCGTTAGCAAAGGTAGCGGCCTTTGATTTATCGCCTAGCATTTCGTAGTATTTAGACATTTTTTCTAAGTATTTTATACGCTCATCATTTTGCTTGCGTAAATTCTCTTTTTCTATTTCTAGCTCTTCATCAGCAAAAACTTGCGCCATTTCTACTTCGCTAAGCCCTAGGCGTTTATATTCAAGCGTTTTTAGCTCACGCTCTTTTAGCTTTTTATTTTCATAGTCTTTTAATAGCTCATATTTTTTAATCTCATTTCTTAGCTCTGCTTCGTATTCTCTTTGTAATTGCTCTGCGGTTTTGGCTGTGCTTTTAGTAGTTTTAGAATTCCTTGAAAAATACTGCTCTTTTTGCGCCCCAATTAGCTTGTTCGCTTCAAGCTCGCTTGTTATACCACTTTTTGCTATTTGCTCCCTTAAAGCCTTTTCTTTTATCGCCCAAGCCGAGCTTAAATCGCCGATAGTCTCATAATAGCTAAGGTATAGTCTTTCTTGCTCTTTTAAATCTACTTCTAGTTCTTTTACGCCACTATTTGCGTTATTATTTACTAGCTGGGCGGCTGTGTTTGGGGGAGTGGTGTTTGTTGTAGGGTAATTTATTTCCTTGTATTTCTCATTGAAAATTTTGTTGTTTGCTTGACTTCGAAATTCTAGCTTTTTTAGCTCGTTGTCTGCGTTTTCTTTAAGAAAGCCAAGACCTGGAATTTTAGCTAGCACTAAATCTATTTCATAACCTAGTTTTTGAAAGCCTATTGCTAGATCAGTTACCCAAGTAGCAAAGCCATTTAGAAAGTTTGCTATATGCCTCTCAATGGTATTTAGACCGCTGGCTAGCTCGCCAGTCTCGTCATTTACTGCCCTCACAGCTCCCACGCACTCCCACAGCCCAGCTATCACCGCCACAGGCAAAAGTCGCATAAAGGCAGCCCCAGCCGCACTTAGCCCAGCACTCATCGCCCCAAGCGCGCCAGTAGCAGAAAATGCCGTGGTGCTAAAAGTAGCAAGAGATACATTTGCCATTAGAATTTTACTTTGCATTGCTACAAAGCCAGCCCCAGCTACTAGCAATACTTCGCCAACCTCGGCTATACCTTTAACAAGTGAGCTTATAGCTTCTTTGTTTTCTGCTATAAACTTATTTAGCCCAGCTATGCTGTTTTTTAGCGCATCAAATACAGGCTTACTAGCCTCAGACATAAGCCCTGATATGCTAGATTTTAGCTTGTTTAGCTCCATTTCATAAGTGCCAGCACTAAGCTTCGCCACCGAGCTAAACTCAGCCAAACGCTGCTGCAAGGTAGCAAAGAGAGTGCCATTTTGGTTTGCTAGTTTTAGCTCCTCGTTTGTTAAGCCTACTATTTTCATAAATGAGCCCATTTCAGACCCAGCTAGCACCGTGCCAGTAGCTAAGCTATCAAACATAGGCACAAGGCTAGCCATATCCTTACCTGCTACCTGCGCTGCTAGGGCAATGGCGTTAAATGCGTCCATCGCCTCACTGGCTGAGCCTTGATTGTTTGCGGTGGCATAAAACATAGTAAAGGCATCTGTTGTATCACTTACTTCATTGCCAGTAGCGGTGGCTATGCTTTTTAGCCTCTCTAAGGCTTCGCTTGCTACTGCGCTAGACATTTGCCACTTTTGCTGGGCGGTTATGACTTCGCCAGTGCTTGTTACATTTGCTGCATTTGCGCTAATAAGCCCTGTTAGCTTGGTTTGTAAGCTTTCTAGCTGGGCGTTTGCTGCTATACCAGCTGTGGCTAAAGGAATTAGCTGATTTTTAAGCACTTCAAGACCCAAAGTATAAGCCTGTAAGCTGTGTGCCGCCATATCTATATTTTGGCGCATTTTGCTTAATGTGTTTGTGGTGTTGTTTATCGCTACACTTGCGTTATCTTGTGCGTTTATGCTTATATTTATATTAGAATTTGCCACTTTTTAGCCTTTTTTTTGGCAATTCTAGCTATAATGATGGACAATTTTTTATAAAATTTGTCAATGAAATATTTTTAAGGGTTTAAAAATGTATTTTACTTCTAATTTTGGCACTGTTTTAGCTCTTATATTTTTATTTTTTTATTTTTTCCCAAAAGTTGCCAAGGCGACTTTTCTTTGGTTTTTTGTAATTTCACCTATTATTGTAGTTTTATACACATTTGCGCCTACATTTTTGGCTGTGAGTTTAGCTGTGTTTACGGCTATAGGCGCAGTTGGCGCAGTTTATAATGCGTATAAAAAGGAAAAAGTTAGCCTAAAACTCTAAACTCTTTTTATCTCACGCTCTAGCCAGCGTTCAAATTTTGGCACTTCATCACGCACAGCTAGTTCAAAAAAGGGATCGCCTTTGTAGCCTGGATGTTTTACTTTTTTAGCAAATACAAACTCACTACCCACCACCCAGCGTAAGAATTTACGCCTTTTCGCCCTTATTTCATGCGCCTTTGTCCCATTATGGACGAAAATGCCGTAACTTGCACGCTTATTATCAATGCCCACTTCGTAGTGTAAATCGCTTTTTTTGCGGTTATAAAGGGCAGAGAGTAAAACGCCAGTTTGCGTGTGCTCGTCTGCTCTATTAAAGGCGTTTTGATATATTTCATCAGCTAGTTTTGCCACAGCTCTTTTACGAATTAGCTCTTTTAGATTTTGGCTTTTGGCTTTAAAAAGCTTTATTGCTTCATCACTTATGTTTATTCTTATCATTTCAAAGTTACCCCCAAATTCTAAAATTCCGTCATTGCGGAATTCCGTCATTGCGAGGAGTGAGCGTAGCGAATGACGAAGCAATCTCATTCAATGACAGTTTAAGCGAGATTGCTTCGCTTCGCTCGCAATGACGAGAATTCACGCAATGACGGCGATTTTAGCGCGCAAGACAAAGCCTAGATATTCTTGAGAGTATCAATCTCGCTATATATTTCATTTTTCTGCTCATCATCTATATTTAGTAAATCAAGATTTACTAGCTCTTTTTTCTTAGCATTCTCCCAGCTTATAGGCATACCTAGCTCTTTTAGAGCGGACGCTATTTCTATCTGCGAGCTTAGATCATCTATTTGATAGTCCTTAGCATAAGCACAAGCAAAATCATACTCCACCCCAAGCCACATAAACACGCACTCAAAAAGCACTCTCTCAAAGTTCTCTAAGCCCCTAGCAAAGGTATTTAGCTGTGAGTTTAGATTTTCAAACTTAAACTTTAAAGCCGCACCGCTGTCATTTGCCCTAGTGCTAAATGAGGCTGGATCTAGGCTGATTTGCTCTATTATGGCCTCTAGCTTTTCTATTTGGCTCATGTATATAGTAGCACTTTCCCCACTAGGGCTTATAAAAGCTGGTGGTTTGTCATAATACAGCAAGCAATTATCAGTGCTTACTTTTAGCTCGTTAGGGCTAGCATTTTGCGTGGCGTTATAAGTAAGAATGCTAAAGGTCTGCCCACGCAGAATTTCATCAAGCTCAGATCTAGCATTATAAATGCGCCTTGAAATTCTAGCAATATCATAGCAAATGCTCCCAGCCAAAAAATCAGAGCCAAAAGAGAGAGCAAAAATAGGCGTAATGCCAAGATTATGCTCGTAGCTCTCTATGATTTTAAAGCTTTCATCTCTTTTTTCAAATTTGCTGCTGTCTATATAGTGGTATTCTTTTATAGTTTTACTCTCTTTAAAGGGCTCTTTTATCTCTTTTAAGTTTTCTAAAATCACCCATTTAAACACGCCATTATCTAGTTCGTAATCATATAGATTTAAAGGGCTTATGTTTTTAAAATACGGCAAAGCACGGCTTTCTTTTTGCTCTTTTAAGGACGCTCCTAGCTCTTTTGGCATATCCACCATTACAAGCCCTAAGCCATATAAAAAGGCATTTTCAAAGACCTTGCTTATAAAAATATCTATGCTATTTCCGTTTTTATCGCAATCATCAAAGATGATTTGCATAAGCTCATTACCACTGCTTCTCATAGCTGTTTTTTTGAAAATATAGCCTTTAAATCTATCTACTGTGGGTTTTAAGTAGTTTGTGTAATAGGCTATATTTTTGCGTGAGTTATACTTGCTATCAACTTCACGGCTAAACTGGTCTAAATACCCACCATTGCTAAACCCACCAGCCCCTAAATAAGCATTTTTTATAAAAGCCCATTTGCTTTTTGCCTCCGCTAAGCTCATCATCTACCCCCTTTTAGCTCAAACTCACTAACTAGAATTTTAAAGTTTTTTAGCGTATCGCCATCATCTTTGGTAGCTATAAACCTACATATACCCCCACCCCTTGTTTTATCATCATTTGGCTCAAATTGGGCGTTATGCAATCTTTCTTTTATCTCATATTCTAGCGAGTAGAGCTGTTCGTATATCTTTTCTAGCCCTATTTTTTCGTGTAACTGGGCACCAAAATACACGCTAAAGCTTATATCACAAGCCCACAAATCAAAATCATCGCTAAGCCTTATTTCATTTGGCACTATGCGGATTATGGGATAATCACTTGGGCTAATATTTGGCTCTAAGCCTATTTTTAGGCTTTTTATACCCTTAATGCCAGTTAAAAGCTTCCCAATTTCTTTTAGATACTCATAAGCGTTCATTGTTTAAACCCACTTTTGCACTCTTAAATTCCCAGCTGTGTAGTCGGTGCTACCCCTTAAATTCACACAAATACCAAGGCGCAAGGTGTCATCAACCTTAAAAGCGCTTTTGCCATTTTGATAGTTTATTAGCAAAATGTTATCTTCTAGCATTTCTATTTCATAAAAGCAGCCTTGCGGATATGAGCCAAACCACCACCCAAAACTGCTATATGAAGTGCTATTAAGGGCTTTTTTATATCCGCCTGAGTAGGCGTAAGTGTTTAGTGATACATTATCGCCATTTTCCCTGTAAATAACGCTAATTGCTGCATTTACGCTGGTGCTATCGTAATAAACTCTAATTTTCTTTATATCTTTTGAGAATAAAAATGCCTGATCGCCACTAACATCAGCAAAGGTTAAAAAGCCTTTGTCATTTACAAAGCAATCGCCGGTATTATTTATATTTGTTAAATCATCCCCACTTATAGGTGCCCAGCCTTTAAGCTTTGATGATAACTCATTAAGCTCGGTTTTTAGGGCATACGCACTAAGATTTATTGCGCCGTCAGCATTTTGAATTACCACTTCGCCTTTTTTAGCATAAGTTTGCTGTATTTGCGTTTTTAGCTCGTTTATTTTCTCATCTACGCCACTGCTACCAGTGTTAACTTGGCTTAGCTCGTCTTTTGTAGCAAAGCCACTAAGCTCAGCTTTTTTAGCGTATAAATTATCTGCGCTTTGCTGTGTTAAAAAAGAGTTAGCTTCTAGCTTTGAGATATATTTACTATCAGCCGCCGCTAGGGTTAAATACTGGCTTAAATCAGCATTACCTAGCTCAGTTTTTAGCGCATATATACTACTTGCCTCTTGTTTGGTTAGATAGCTAGGCACTGAGCCATCACTATTTGCGCCGCCTTGTTCTATTAAAGCTAGAATTTGCTCTTTTGTTAAAAGCTTGGCAAAATTATAGTTTAATATCTCTCGCCACGCAGTAGCACCTAGCTCAATACTTTCTAGTCCGTTTTCTAGTATTGCCATTATCGCCCCTTAAAAATTATTTATGATTTCAAGCGTTACTGGGCTTAGGTCGTCTTTATACATAGCACGAAGTCTAGCCATAAACTCATCAAGCGCAGCCCTACTATTCCACACGCCACGCGCGTCGTAGTTAAAGCCTAGCAAAATGCAGCCCTCAGTGTGCTCAGGCAGATTTCCTGAGTGAATTAGAATATATCTAGCTTGCGGCACTTGCTTATTATAGATATGTGGCAAACGGCGCTTAAAGCGTGGGCTATTGTGCCAGCGCATATTATAGCCCCCAGCTGGCACACGCCTATCAAGCCCACTTCGCACTTCATCAGCTCCCACTGGCTCAAAGGTGTAGCACGTAAAATCACCAAAATATAGTCTACCCCAAGTGCCAATCTCGTTCTCTTTAAATCTCTCAATCTCTATCATACTCATCCTTAAATCTATCACTTGGACGTCTTGCATAGGCGTTAAATCCGCTCTCTGCGCTATGAAATCGCCTTAAATCTTTAACATCGTCTTTTAGATGATGCAACTCATTTTTAAGTTCTTTAAACTCACCCTCTAGCCTACCCCTAAGCTCAGCATTGTGCCTATTTTCCATTTCTTGCTTTAAAGCCATATCTTTTATAAGCGCGATTATGCTTTGCTGGGCTTCGTTGTTTTCATTTATCAGCTTTCTAAGCTCGGCGGCGAATTTAGTGCCAAACTCCCTGCCACGCTCTTGCTCTGCCTTATATAGCTTCCAACAGCCAAAGCAGATTACAAGCATTAAAGCCGTGCTAAAATAGCCGTGTTCTATGCTAGTTTGGATAAAAGTGGCTAAAAGCTCCATTTATTTACTCCCCATTTCTACACAAACACCCAGCGCATTTTCTAGCTCTTTTGTGTATAGATACAGCTCCCACACCATAGCTGCCGCCTCACTCTCAGTGCTTGCTGTCATATTAAAATCTCTTTTTACACTTAGAAGCTCGCTATAATCTACCTTAGGTCTTTCTTTGCTAAGGCTTACTATCTCGTGTTTGCTGCTGCAACCTGCTAAAAACATCGTTGATAGCCCTACGGCAAGTGCTATTTTTATCACTGATAATTTTGTATTTAACACGCTCAACATACACTCGCTCCTTTTCGTTTTTATCCTTTGCTTTTGCTAGGAATTCTAGATTTCTTTTATGCTCTATCTCGCTCTCATCCAAGGCAATTTCTAGCTCTTTATTTGCCCTTAGGCTTACTTGCACGGCTTGGCTCAGGCTCTCATTTTCGCTTTTTAAGCTAGAAATTTTATAGCTACTATAAGCCACGTAGCCCCCACTTGCCAAAAGAGCGATTATTATGTAGATATAGCTCATGATACACTAGCCTTTGGGCGTAAAAAATAATACCTACCATTTGTGCCACGAATACATTTAATTGAAGTTCTTGGTAAAGGAATTCTAAATACTTCATTTCCACTTGTAGTTACTGGCTCTGAGTATTTGCCATCATCTATGCTTACTACAAAGTTATTTGCTGGGTAGTATGTAGTAAGTAGCGTGATATAGGCAATATTTGTTATATCTTTTTCAAAATATATATAAAAACCTTGTTTTTCTACTGGATAACTATTCATGTCATAAAGCAAAATAGCAGTGCTATAACTAGCCCCAGTTAAAAAAATATTTGATGGGTAATACCCCCCACCATAGTTATTAAACCACTCAATCCTAGCATTTATGCCATTTAGCTTAAAAGTAACTCCACCAGCACCACCACTGCCTATACCTACAATGTCAGTTACTTCTAGCTTTGTGTCATCTTTTGTGTAAAAAGCAAGGCTATTTAGATAGCCAGCACCACCATCGCCATTACCCCAGTTTCTAGCTATTACATGTATTTTTTTCATATTATCCCCTTAACTCTGCTAGAATTTCAGTTTTTATCTCAGTTTTTAACTGCGTTTTTAGCTCGTCTAAATCAAGCTCGGTTAGACTGTCAAATACTGCCATTTTATTTTTTACTTCATCAGCGATAGTATTTAGCTCACTTTTATACGCCCCAGTGTCAAACTCGTCTAGCTGACCTAGTGTTACTACTTCTTTTTTAGCTTTATCTATAAATGTATTTACCCTTGCTTCATGAGCCTCAGGGTCAAACTCATCAAGCTCTGATTTTAGAGCAAAGTCGCTGGTATCTACATTTGCGCCGTTTTTTGGCACGCTAAGCGTGTAGCTTTGCCCATTTTTATCCGTGATTTTAAGGCTTTTTATCTCTTTATTTGCCATTTTTGCTCCTAGTTAAAAGCTATGGTTAGCTCTGAGCTACTCTCATCAAAGCTTAGCTCATAAGTGCTACTTTGCCCACCACCGGCTAGCTCGCCAAGTGCGTATAGCTCTTGCAAGGTTTTATAGCTTGGCTCGCCACTCTTGGCTGTATTTACCCAGATGCCCTCAGCATAAGCTACTGGAAAGCTTGTTAAGTCGTTTTGTTGTTTTAGTGTATCTGCTACTCTTACTGCCATTTTACTCTCCTACTCAAAAACTACGCTAACCCGCCCTAGGTTTGCTTGGCTTGTTCTTACTAGCTTGAAGTTTTCTGTATGACCGCTAGCGTTGGTAAAGCTTACCTGCCCACACTCCACTAAATCCGTGCCAAAACCACCGATTTTTGCGCTACTTGGCATATTCCAGCTAGTAGGACAAGCAAAAAATGCGTATTCATTTTCCCCAACATTTAGGCTATATGTGCCCCTGTAATTCGTAGCAAATCTCTTATTTGCCAAGCCTAGTATAAACGCACTATCAAAATCACCAAGCTGTGCTACGCCATAATAAAACTTATGCTTAAAGCTAATTGTCTTTGAGGCGGTGGCAGTTTTTTGCCCATCACCTGCGCTTAGAGTAAAGGTTTTATTGCTTCTTAAATCGCCACTCCAAGTAGCAGTTCGCTCAGTAATGCCACTTAGGCTTATATCGCTTAGGCTTTGGGTGGTGATTTCTTTGTTATACGCCCAAGAAAAGCTTAGATTTGTTACGCTCTGCCCTATTTCATACTCGCTCGCAGCTGGGCTCATGGTAAAATTAGTGATTTTTGGGTCTACATAATCAATCTTATCAATTATGCCATTTAGTGCCTTTTCTACGCTGTCCCACTCTGGCTTAGCCCCATTTGTATAGCTTACGCTATCAGCACTGCCAGCTGCGCCACCAGCGAATTCGTAAATGTCGCCATTTTTGTCTTTGATTTTTAGTTTTTTTACTGTTTTCATTATTTATCCTCAATGTCAAGTGTCGCTATATCCATAAACAAAGTATGGTTGTCTTCATCAAAATCAGCGTAAATTTCCCCATTTTTTAGGTTTTTAGAATTTCCACTGATAAAGCCTTCTATCTTTGCCCCACTTTCATTTACGCTGCCTAGATAAATGCCTTTATTGTCTTTATCAAATACCACGCAAATACAAGGCTGCCCATCTTCATCAAAACTAGCTTTTAGCTCTTTTAGAGCTTGTTCTTTTACCTGAGTTTTGCTAAGGTTGCCGCCATTTTGCACTACTAAAAACGCCTTTGTCATTTCACCCCCTTAATAGAATTAAAATAAAAAGTAAAGTAGTAAAACCCCACGCAATTATTTCTATTTTTACGTATTTTTTAGGATTTTTTGCTAGGATATTTGCTAGTTTATCAAGTCCAGCGGCAAGTAAATCACGCCCCCAGTAAATCACGCTTAGCACCCTTATTTTATATAGCTGCCACTTACTCATGATCTAGTTCTTTGTATAAATTAGGATTTTGCTTAAAAAGCATTAGCCTATCAGTAGCACTCATGGCAGAAAACTGCTCTTTTGTGATATTTGCGCTAGCATTGTCATACGACCCACTTGCCCCAGCCCCAGCTTGCCCCACTGGATTTAGATACTTTTGATTTTTGCCTATAAAGTCATTTATAAAGCTTTCTTTGCTCATGGCAGTGCCATTTATATCAAAATACGCCGCCCCACTCTCATCTATTTTTATAGCATTTGCTAGCCTTAGCTCTACATCTTCTCTAAAAAGCGGATTTAGATTTGAAATTGAGTTTACACACTCATTTAGAGCTGATTTTTTAAGTAGTTCAAGCTTGCTAGCTTTCTCAGCATTTATCGTGCTTGTAAGCTCAGCTATTTTAACCTCAAGTGCATTTAGCTTAGCACTATCGCTTTTGCCTTTGCTCTCTATTAGCTCTTTTAGCTGGCTTAGGGCTGGATTATCCCCACTTAGTCCAAACTCAGCTTTTATAGCATTTAGCTCACCTTTTAGCGCGTTTAGCTCTGCGTTAGAATTCGCACTTTTTGCCTTATCAAGTTCTGCTTTGTGAGCAGAGCCAAGCTGCTCTAAATAGCTTTTTAGCGCAGTTATATCTGCCCCACCTTTTTCTAAGTTATTTAGAATTTCATTTAAGTCCATATCTGTCCTTTCAAAGTAAATTAGCCCCTAAGCAAAGGTGCGTTAAAGGCATTTATAAAAGTAGAGCTTAGCTCAGTTTGCGCTTTATCTTGCAAAGCTAGGGCTTGGACGCTCTCAAATTCCGCTTTATACTGCTTTAATTTGACAGCAAAGAGATCATCTGCGCTAGTTTGATTTTCTAAACAGCATAGAATATAAGTTTTTAAAACCACTAGCTTAGAGATAAAAAACTCATTTTTTAGTTTTAGATAGTTTATTTCAGTTTTTGCTCTTAGTTCGGTATTTGGGCTTATATTTTGCTTTAAATACTCATCAAAATAATCATATTCTAGGCTTGTGATGGTGTTTTCGTCTAATACACAAGCCCCAATTAACTCAGCTAACACTATAAACCTTTTTCTTTTTTGGCAATTTTAAAAAAACACAAGGACATTTTTCAAAAAATTTTGTCATTTTAAAAAAATACAATTCTTTTTAAGCTTGAAAAAGCAAAAAAAACACAAGGAGAGACCATGGCAAATCCAGGCAAAATAGCACTAGCAGATATGGTAGTGCCAGACATTTGGGCGAAGTTTACCACCCAGTCAATTTTATCTCATAGCGAGTTTTATGCTAGTGGAATTCTAGCTAGCAATGACTTGCTTACACAGTTAGCAAACGGCGAGGGCAAAAGCCTTAATATGCCTTATTTAGGCGAGTTAAACGGCATAGCGCAAGGTGGCGGCGCAGGATATGATGGCACTGCTATATCACAAATTGGCGGTATTGAAGTAGGCAAAAATGTAGCTACTAAGATTTTTAGCGCAGCTTCTTTTGCTGAGACTGACTGGGCGGCGCAATTAAGCGGAGCTGATCCAATTGGCGCAATCACTAACCAACTAGGCGCATTTTGGGCAAAAGAGCAGCAAAAAAGTCTAATTGCTACCATAAATGGGGCAATAGATGCGCTTGATACTGCCAAAGCAGGCGAAAAGCACACCCTAGACATCAGCACAAATGTAATCGACGCAGCAGCTGTGATTGATGCAAAATCTTTGCTAGGCAGCGAAGGTAATAAAATCAGCGCAATCTGTATGCACTCAAAGGTATACTACAAGCTAGTTAAAGACAATCTAATAGAGTTTGTCGCAAAAAGTGAGCAAAATAGCGAATTCCCAACTTACCTAGGGCTTCGTGTAATCGTAGATGATAGCCTAGTAGATACTGCTGGTGTATATACAAGCTATCTTTTTGCTAACGGCGCAATCGGCTATGCCAATATCACACCGCCTCACTCAGTAGAGCTAGAGCGTGTGGCAGATAGTGGAATTTCACTGCTATTTTCTCGCCAAGGCTGGGTAATGCACCCTTATGGATTTAGCTATCAAGGCACATTTAACCCTGATAATGTAGCACTGGCTAACAAAGACAACTGGAAGCTTACAGGCAACACAAAAGCCGTCAAAATCGCTCGCATTAAGCATAAAATCGCTTAAGGCTAAAACCAAAAATAGCCCCTTTTGGGGCTTAAAGGAATTCTAGATGATTAGCAAAACTTTTAAAGATGCACTAAGTGGCGTAAAGCCAGCAGAGCAAAAAGCAGAGCAAAAAAGCAAAAAGGAGAGCAAAGATGTCAAAGGTTCTAAGTAGATGCGGCTTAAAGGTGGGCTTAGAGACAACGCCTGGCGTTTATGAAGCACCAACGCAGGTTTTAAAGCTAAATAGCGTAATTACTCCAAATGTGGAGTTTGATAGCGTAGAAATTCCAAATTTCAGCTTTTATGCTGGGGCAAAGGATGTTATTACCATAGCTGACTGGGGGCAAGGGTCATTTGATGTAGAGACCTGCTTTTTTGATAATTTAGATTTTTATAGCACGCTTTTTAAAATTTGTAATCTAAAGCAAACTGAAGATGATCAAGGCAACGCAGTATTTACCCCTGATACACATAGCCAAAATACAGCTAGCGTAGATCTAATCTTACCTGATAGAAAGTTCAAACTTCAAGGCGCAAAATCAAACTTTAAATTAAGCGGGCAAGTAGGCGATAAGATAAATATAACCTTTGGGCTAAAAGCAGCTTATAACGATAGAGAAATGGGCAACAATACCATAACTGATATTAAAAGTGGCGAAGCTCTTGTAATTCGCCGTCTTGGTGGTATGACTTTAAACGGCGTGGCGGTAAATCTTAGCGAGTTTAGCTTTGATATGGGGTGTAATATAGGCTATGAGAAATTTACAAATGTAGGCGAATTTCACATAAGCGACTACGAGCCAAAACTTACTCTTAAAATGCGACTTGAAAAAGACGGCGCAGATGGCTTTGATGAGTTTAAAGCAGGCAGCACAATGAGCTTTGTGGCGATTTTTAGAAACGCAGCTGGCAAAGACTGCTTTAAGCTAGAAATTCCAAGGGCAAAGCTAAGCGAACAGCCAAAGTTTAGCGATAGTGATGGAATTTTTGTGATTGAGCGGACATTTTTAGCCATTGCTGATAAAGGCGATGATAACTTCAAGCTAACTTATATCAAGGAAGACAATAGATGATAAAGACCAAGTATAACGCAAAAATCAGCATTGATGATAAAGAGTTTAATGTAGTTGTAAGTGAGCCTAGCCTAGCGCAAAGAAAAGAGCTAGAAAGCAGAGCCAGTGAGCAAAAAGCAAAGCTTGATGAGCTAAGTGCTATAAACTTACAAAGAGAGGAGCTCTCGCTAGAAATAGCAAACAAAGAAAAAATTCTAAGCATAAACACCGAGCTTTTATCCACGCTTAACGCACAGCAAAAAGCAGAGCTGCTAAAAGAAAATAAAAGCATTTGCGCTGATATTTTATCGCTAAAAAAGCAAGCGAGCAAGCTATCTGCCCAGCTAAAAAGCGGTGATGAGATAAATGCCCAGTTTGAAAAGCTTATGGAGTATAAAGCCCTAATGCTAGTTAGCGGGGATGATAAAGACGAGCTATTTGCGCTAATTAAAGAGCGTGGTATAGCATTTAGCACGCTGTGGAGTGAGCTAAATGAGGCTGTGCTAAAAGATAGCCAAAAAAAGTAGAGCGGCTTTGTAAATGGGTGGAAATGGTAGCCTTAAACGGCGAAATTCCACCAGCCCCAAAGGACAAAGCAGAAGTAGAGTTTTACGAGCAAAGGGGCATTATTATACTTGATGAATATAGCGCATTTTTAGGCTCAGTGTTTTTTAGAGTATTAGAGGCTGGGCAGTATCAGATGCGCCTAAATGAGAGTATCTTGCGTAGCTATTGCCAGCGTTACGAGCTTGATTTTATAGACACTTACGAAATGTTTAGCCCTATGTTAACTTCGCTAAACAAAGCACTAAGCAAAAAGATAAAAGATGGATAATGGACTTTAAAGCACTACTTGATTTACTTGACAAACAGATAGAAAAAAGCGCAAAAAAGTTAAATGCTAAGCTTTTAGAGCTTTTAGAAAATAACGGCGATTTAAATACCGCCTTTGCTAGTTTTAGTGATGAATTTTGGGCTGATTTTCTAAAAGCCTATAATAAGGCAAATAACTCGGAGTTAAATCTAGATGAGCTAATGAACCTAAGAGCTGATAAAATCACACTTAGCAAAGCACTATACACTGAGCTAAGAGAGGTAAAAAACAGCGTCCAAGGCGTGATAAAAACAGCAATTAAAGAGCAAAAAAGCGCAAATGAACTAGCAAAAATGCTTTATGAGGGCTATGATTTTAAAGCTGATCCGCTAAAAGTAAAGACAAAATATCCAAAATATCTATGGGAAAAATCCGCCAAAACCAAGGTAAAAAACATAAAAACACCGGCTTTAAGGGCGTCTTATTCTAAGCTTTTAAAAGATGAGAGCAAGCTAGTAGCAGATAGGGCTCTAAAAATAGCTGGATATGAAAAAGCACGCTACTACGCAAAGCGCATAGCCCTAAATGAAACTGCTAGGGCGTATAATGACGCAAGAGCCTTTGAATACAGCTCTAGCAAAGATATACAAGTAGTAAAAATCCAAATGAGCAAAACCCACGCACGCACCGACATTTGCGACTATTATGCTAGCGTGGATAAATATGGGCTTGGGGCAGGCGTTTATCCAAAGGATAAGGCACCTGTGCCGCCCTTTCATCCCTTTTGTAGATGCCAAATGATACCCAAATACGCTGATGAATACAGCAAACCTAAGCTAAATGCTGATGCTGATAAAGAGTATCTCTCAGGGCTAAAAGAGTGGCAAAGAGCTAGAATTCTAGGTAGCAAAGACAAAGCTAAGGAAGCCCTAAAAACTGGCGATATAAACAGCGTATTTAACGCAATGAAGCCTGAGAGATACAAGGTTAAAAGCATAGATGAAGTAGCGGAATTTCAAAAACAAAATGGCAAAATCTCGCCTTTAAAAGAGCCTGATGAAGCGATATTTTTAGATGAAATAAGCCAAAATCAAGCAATAAAGATTATGGGCAATTATTTAAAAACTGATTTAGAACTAGCAAAATCACGGCGCAATTTTATAATTTCTAAAAATATCAAGCAGTATTTAAAAGATATTTTTAAAAATAAAAACTTACACTCTATATTTTTGAGTGAAGAGACATTAGCACAGCATTTTTTAAAGCACCCTGAAATAACAGCAAATGATTATTATTTTGTGTTAAAATCACTTGATAAAAAGCCTTTGGCAAACTTTGAAAGTGGCAAAAATAATCAGCTATTTTATTACGATAATAGTGAAAAAATTTATTATAGAGTAGCCATAAAAGTTACTAAAAATGATGAAATATTTGTAAAAAGCGTGGTAAAAGGCGACAATCTTATTAAAGAAATTAAGAACAAGCAAAGGACTTTGCAAGAGTCTTAAAAGCTGCTACTTGCGAACATTCAAAGTAGCTTTAATAGCATTCCCCGCAAGGGTGCCCCCTTGCGTTCGCGACTTGAGTTGCGCTAGGCTTTTCTTTGCTCTATCAGAATTATACCACAAAATCCATTAAAAAAACTTAAAATTATAAGTGAAAATGATAAGATAGTAAGAACTTTTATAAATGATTATAAGGTATCTAAACTAAGAAAAGAGCTAAAAAAGGCAGTAAAATAAGGCGCTAGACATATTATACACCTCTTAGTCTAGCTGGGTATTGCCGGGCGAATATCGCAGAGTTTAAAAACCCTAGGTGACCAACGCCGTAATTATACCACAAAATCATTTAAAAACTCTTAAAAATTCTAAAATTCCTAAACGAAGTGATATAATCTCGCCTTTAAAAGAGGTAAATAATATGATAAAATTAAATGGCACTATAAAAAATAACGAAGAGGTTATAAATACGCTTAAAGAATTAGCAGGGGTTGATTTGATGAATGGCGAGTTTAAGGCACAAATAAATCACAATCAAAGAGAAAAGCTTATATCAAATAGGGCAATAAGCAAAAGTGAGAATAATGGATTTAGTAGGCAAGAACATTTAATAGCTGTTGCCAATATAGACAAGCTATTTAAAGGGGCGAGATTGTTAGGTAGATTTGATGACATTAAGCACGGACAAAAAGATGTAAAAATATTGCGTTTTGAGAATTATTGTATTTTTGAAAATAAAATAGCAAAATGCTTAATAACTGCCAAAGAAACTAAAAATCATAAAATGCATAAAATAAATATATATTCGCTTGAACTCAGTGCAAACTAAGTTAACCGCAAGTGGCGAGATATGCTAAAAGCATTGCGCTTAGTTTGCTAAATAAAAAGCGTAGTGCTGTTGCGCCACTCAACGCTCGGCTTAATATTTATGGCGCAATTATACCACAAATATTTTAAAAAATCTTAAATATTCTAGAATTCTACCTTAGAATTCTCTTTTAAAATTCTAAAATTCCTAGCTTCTATCATAAATGCGCCTTAGTGTGCGGTAGCTTAGTTCGTATTTTTTGGCTAGGCGTTTGATTATGTCATCTTTGCTTACTTCAAGGTCTTTTAAAAGCTTAATGTCCCTTAAAATGCTAAGTTTTTTGCTAGGCATTTTGGGTATATAAAAGCTCATGCCGCCGCAATGCTCGGCTAGTTTAGCAAAGTTTTCAATGCCAATTAGCTCTAAAAGTAGCTCTAAGTTTTGGCTTTTCATATATCTAGCCTTAGTCCTATGGTGCTAGGTCCAGTTTTGATAAGTGGCTCTAAAGCATAGCGCAAAGCATCTATTGCGTGGTTATTATCATCTATAATTTGTGCTGTAATCTCGCCTGAGTATTTATCCACCTTGTAGCTATATAGACTAAACTCGCTTATGGTATTTACGCATTTTGGGTGTATGTAAATACGCTCAAAGCTACGGATAAAGGCAATGCCATCTTCTATGCTACCTTTGCCCTTTTTTGCTGGGCTTATGCTATAGCCTTGCCTATTTAGATAGCTTATAGTCTCAGGTCTTGCGCTATCAGCGATTATATGCGCTGTTTTTGCCCCACTCATAGAGCCGAAAAAATTATCCAGCTCATCAATCTCTATGCCCTTTGCGTAGCGTTCGTCTGCTATGTATAGATTTCGCCCTAAAATATAGCATTTAATAAGTGCTGTTGGATCATTTGCAAAGCCCCAGTCGGCACCAAAATAGCAAGACGCCCCATTTAAGTCACCCAGCTCTTTTATCTCCCATTTGCCATAAAACACCTGCGCCTTGCTTGAGATTTTAGGCTGTCCTTCCCAGATATGCAAATACTCATCAAAATCCACTCTTTTTTTATACTCCATTTCTTCTCTCATCGCCTCAGTGAAAAATGGATTATCTTGGTAATTTACTCGCAAAACTAGCGCATTTGGTGGCGGATTTACTATGAATTTTTGATAGGTTTCATCGCTTTTTAGCTTGGGGTTAAAGCTCACCCAAATTTCGCTATTCTCAGCCCTTATTGTAGGTGCGATTAGATCCCAGCTCTCACGGCTTACATTTTGGGCTTCTTCTATCCAGCATATGTTTATGCCCTCCATTGACTTAATTTTATCCACATTGCGATAAAGCCCAGCAAAGATAAACTCAGAGCCATTAGCGCATTTTATGGAGTTTTCTGTTATGCTAAAAATAGAGCTTAGCCCAAGCTCGTCAATTTGATTGCTTATAAGCTTGTGTGCGCTTTCTTTTATGCTATTTTGTATCTCACGACAGCAAAGAATTCTAGTTTTATTGCTCGCCGCTTTTAGCACCAGCATTCGCACTATATTCCAGCTTTTACCTGAGCCACGACCGCCATAAGCTACTTTATAGCGTATATTCTCAGCTAAAAATCTCTTAGCCCATTTTGGTAGCTTTATAGTCATTCTACAAACTCTATTTTTATTAAAGCATTGCTTTGGTTTTGGCTTTGATTTACTTCTACGCTAGGCTTAGGATTTGCTATGTATTCTAGGTCTTTTAATGCGCTAGTGCCAGCCTTAATATCCTTGCTACTCTCAAACATACCATCATTAAACCCATCTAGAATTCTAGCTTGAAAACGCTTAGCTAGGTGGCGATTGCTAGCCATTATCTCGCAGTCATCGATGATGGTATTTATGCGGTTTATGATCTCCGCCTTTTGGGTTTCATTTGCTTTCCCAAATTCTGCGCTTATTTTCCCACTAGCCTCACTAAACGCCGAAATAGCTTCTTTTTGGCTTTGGGTAATTTCCCACCCACTGCGCTTTATTTTGTTTGCTAGTGAGCTAGGGCTTAGGTTATATTTTTTTCTTAGCTCGGCTTGGCTTAGTCCTTTTTCGTAGTCCTTTTTTACACTAGCCCAAAAATCAGCACTCAAAGCCTTAGCCATTTATGCCCCTTATTTCTACCTTTACGCTTACGCCTTTTTGCCCTTTCATCTTTGGGCTTTTGGCGTAGCTAACCTTTGCCAAGTGTTTTGCTGTATCGTCAGTGATGATGCCAGCTGCCACTAGGCAGTCTTGTATCATCTTGCCCATATAGACATGGTTGTCGCAGTCAAAAATGCGAGTGCCACTAAAATCAAAAGCTATCTCGCAGGGCTCATCAAAAGCACCATAACGCTCTTTAAGCCCAGCAAAAAGCCCCTTTGTAAGTGCTAAATATCCTTGCTTTATCTGCTGTCTTTTGCGCCAGTGTGACCCAGCGTAAATCGCATTTAGGCTAACTACCAAGTGCTTAGGCAGCTCTAGGCTAAAGCTAATTTGCTTTGATTCTTTTGGCATCGATTACTCCACGCACCATTTCATTAAAGGCTAGTTGCGCTGGGCTTTTTTTGCTCTCTATGAGCTTTTTAGCCTCACGCCCCCTTAGCTCTTTTACCTTGCCATCCGTGCTGATTATCGCTAGGCTCATAAACTCGCCTAAGCCATTTTGCGCCTCGCTTCTACCGCTTAGATAAAACTCGCTAAAAGGCTTATTGCGATTTGCTAGGTAAGCGCTTATGAATTCCTTGCGCTTGGCGGTATTCATGGGGCTGTCGCTTGCCACATCAATGCTAGATATCGCCACCCAGCCACCAAGGGCTTTTATAGCGTGCATAATGGCATCATCGTCAAATCTTACGCTAGGATAATCGCTTAACCTACCCATCATTTCTAGCACTAGCGTCCATGCGTTCACTGCCCTTTCTTCTGGCGAGCCGTAGATGTGATTTAGCAGCTCGGCGATTTTTGGCATTGAGTTATATACACGCTCTTTTAGCACCGCACTCACAGCCATTTGCCACTGATGCGCCTCTAAGTGCTTTAAGCACTCGTAGTAAATGCTAGCATTGGCTTTTAGTCGCTCAGCATTATCAGCGCAAAAGTCAAAGTAAATCGCTAGGGTATTAAAACCACCTAAGAATTCTTGCTCACTCATCATGCTCCCCTTTCACTGGGTAAGGCTAGTTCGCTCTCTACCACTTGTGCTTGTCTATCGCTTAGCCAGTCTTGCAAGGCATCCACCATTTGCGCTGGTTGCATTGATTGCCCTTGCTTTTTATCTAGCGGTGGCATAAACACGCCTTGCCAGCCGTTTGCCATAGTGTTTTTGATAGCCGTCTCACACGCTCCGCTTTTAGCCTCTATATCATCAAGCTTAGCAAAAAACGCCTTTTTGCCTGTGGCTGTGAAGTTGTGCCTACGCTCACGCTTATAGGCGCAAAAGTCTTGCCAAGTTTGCTCGCTGATATAGCTAGGCTTGTCGTTTATGCCTAGCCACTGGCGAGCGGTTTTTGGCTCTTGTGCTTTATCTTGCGGTTTATCTTGTGCTTGGCTTTTGCTTTTCGCTTGATTTGGAATTCTAGAATTCCCTAGCTCACTCTGCGAAAAATGATGGCGACTTGTCGCCTCGCTTGGCTGAGTTCGGTTCGCTTCGGCTTGTTCGCTCTCGTGCGTGCGCATGCGCGCGTTTGGCTTACTCAGTTGGCTTATTGTATCTGGCTTATATGTATGAGACCTGCAATTTTTGCCGTTTTGAATCGGCAATTCTTGCAGATTTAAATCTGCAATTTTTGCCGTTTTAAAACTGCAATTTTTGCCGATTTGAAATACTTGAATTTCATACATTTTACACAAGCCAAGTTCTATTGAAATTAAATTATGAAGTTTAAGCTCATCAATATATTTTGGCACACTTCGCACACCACAGCCCATAGCCTCAGCCATCTCTGCTTGTTTCATCTTACAGATGATTTGCCCTTTTGAGTTTGTAAAGCCCTTTTTTGCGCTTAGCTCGTATTTGTCAAGCAATATCGTATATAACACTTTTGCCCTGATTGACATTTTGGCTGTTTTTATATCATCGTAGAATTTTGAGTAACTCATTTAAAAACCTTCAAAACTTTAATCTCATAAACATGCAAATAGCCGTGTGATACTTCTATATATCCAGCCTTGCTAAGAGCTTTCATCGCTCTAACTACTGTTTGCTGGCTTATGCTTAGTAGTGCTTGTATATCTTTGCTTTTTATGCGACATACTTTTTCGCCGTGCTTGTTTTTATTCTTACTAGATTTATAAAAATCATCTAAAAGACAAAACACAAACTGAGCGTTTTTTGTCAGTTCACGGTTTTTCATAAGTTCATCATATAACTTTATCATCTTAGCACCTACCTACACCTTGGAATTTCTATCGCTGAGCGTTGCTCGCAAGCAGTTGGCATCGGCAGCATCGCCACAGCAAATAGCAGCAGCACCATAATCACCGCCGCACAAATAATTTCAAAAAGGTTTAGAATTTTCATTTTATGCCTTTAATTTTGAGTGTTCACTCTAAAAGCCCCTTTTGCTATAATTAGCGTGCCAAATCTTATGAAAGGAGCTTTTACAATGGACAATCTAAACCTTGATATGCTGATAGTGGGCAACATAGTCGCCACACTACACGCACAAGGCAAAGACGCAAACGCTATAAAAGAGTATTTGCGCTGCCTTGGGGTAAACGATGAGCAAACAGTCATAGTAGACCACTTGCTACCAAAGCTAAACTAAACGCTTAGCGTCTTTTTCTAGCCTTGCTTGGTATGCGTCTCTAGCATTATCAAAGCAAGGTTTAAATAACTTTTTAACCTCTTTAAACAAAAACTCGCCACTTTCTCTATAGTCGCAATCCCAGCGTTTTAAGCTATTAAAAGCAGCGATTAAATCTTTTATCACATACATTTGCGCTTCTAGCTTTCTAACTCTTTGTTTTAATTCTTTTTTACTCATTTTTGCTCCCTTAATTTTAGTTGCGTGCGTGTTGGTGGCAGACCGAGCCAAGCTCTTATATCTTGCCACGCCTCAAACGGAATTCCGTGTTCTTTTGATAGCTTTAGCATTACTTCGTAGCTGGGTTTTTTCAATGACCCCGCTAAAATGTGTTTTATGCTATCTTTTGCGTAATACTCTAAAAGTATTTTTTTAAATTCTTTGTAATTCATAGGCGCAAGTGTATCACAAGGACACTTAAAAAATCTTTAAGTGTGATATTGAATTTTGATTTATAAAATAAAAAGTGGTATAATAGAACACTTTTTAAAAGGAGACGATATGAAACTAAACAAAGATAAAACTAGGCTTATAATGGACGAGCGTGGAGTTACGCAAAGCGATTTGCTAGATTTTTTAAAGCTTAAAGGACAAGCCACTTCAATAGACACGATAAAAGGCTGGTTTAGAAAAACAGCACCAAAAAATCCAAGTGATGAAAAAATACATTTAATTGCTGATTTTTTATGTGTTGATTTAACAAAAATAATTGAAAAGCAAAAAGAGCTAGAACCTTTTACCTCGCCACAAATACCACTTTTACAAATGCGAGCTGGCTTTGGCACAGAGGGCACGCTAGACCCTGATTTTAAGGTTGAAAGGTGCATCAAGCTACCGCAAGAATTCTTAGGCAAGGTAAATGCTAAATACGCAAAAATCATTCAATGCTACGGCGATAGTATGATGCCTGAGTTCAATGACGGCGACTATCTTTTGGTGGAGTTTTTAGGTGGTAGAGACTATATAAAACGCCCTGGAATTTATCTAGTTCGCCTTGGCGATGTGGTGTATATAAAGCGCATTGAGTTCTTGCCAAATAATGATATAAATCTCATTAGCATAAATCCAGCTTATCCAGCATTTACCGCTAGTAGCAAGGGCTATGCTTGGGAAATACTAGGCGCAGTATATGGCAAAATCACAGTTAAAATAGGCTCAGGTTTTCAGTTTGCTAGTCAAGGTGTGAAGTAAGCTATATATCGCCGTATTTTGCCCTATATTTGATGAGTTTAGAATTAAGCTCATCAAATGTTTGGTGTAATTTTTGAATAGTGAAATTATTATTATAAGCTAGTGTGCGAAATGCTGTATATAAACCATTTTTGCCTATACCTACATGATGATTGTTTTCTAGCTCTGCATTTACCATGCTAATAAGCTTTTTTTCTGAGTCTGCGTTTAGCTCTTTGCCTGCTTCTTTTAGCATTTTTCTCATCATGCTAATGCCTACTTCTATGTATATCATAGCAAGTTTTTTATTATTAGCAAACTCATTTTCAGCTAGTGTGTAGCTGAGCCACGAGATTATTTTATAAGGACACGCGCCATTGACATTTAACTTGTGGTTAAATATATGCTCTGCGTATTGGTCAAATATTTTTTTTAGTTCATTGTTGGCTTGGTCTTTGTCTAGTGCTTTTGCGCCAAATTGATTTGTTATGATATTAAATATCTCTAGCGCATTTGTCGCTGTGTCTAGGTCTATATTTAAATTCATTATTTAGCAAATCTTTTGTTTATAAAGTCCAGCATTTCTCTATCTCGGTCATCTAAATTAAATAAAGAGATAGTTCTTTTATCGCCTTTAAAGTAGTTTTGCAAAAGCTCTCTATCACTTTGATTTACATGGTTTTGTATATCGCCGTCTTGTAGCTTTTTGCCTTCAAAAGCCTTGTTAAAAGCATTTGTTACAAGCTCTTTTGTGAATATTCTTTCTTTCATTTTTTTCCCTCTTTTTGTAAGACTACAATTATAACAATATTTTTTAAGTTTTTGCGAAAAAAGGCTTAATTTCTTTTAATTTCTTTTAATGTCTTTACTTTTTGCTTTTTGCTTAAAATTTAGGTTAATTTTCTAAAATAATTTAGCTAAAAAGCCTAGTGAGTAATGTAGTAGCTCGCTAGCACTGCGCCTTATAAGCTCATCTTTGCCACTGCTAGCGCATTCGCTTAGCCACTCACCAAAGCTCTTTTTTTGCTCTAGGCTTTTGGGCTGTTGTTTTAGTAGCTCTAGTCCCTTGGGGCTCAAAATAGCATTATAGATAAAATCATCATTTATAGTGCTTTCAAAGTCTATAAAGCCACTATCTTTTAGCCAAATTAGCGTGGCAAACATTATCTTAGCATTTACTTCGCCAAAGTCGCTTTTATAGTTTAGCTCGCATTTACAAGGGAATTCCGTGTATAAAAATGCTAGAATTTTGCCTACATATAAATCAAAGGTTTTGATATTATCCATTTTACTCCGCAAAGACTATGTTAAAAAAGCATTCTTTGTTGTTTTCTTTGATATTTTTAAATGATACTAGCATAGCCCTTTCTAGCTCGTTTAGGGGCTTTTTACAAATGGGGCATTTATAAAGTTCGGTTATTTTTTCCCAGCTTGAGAATACCATTGCTCCACAGCATTTACACTCTACACCGATTTGCTCTGCGTTGTTTAGCACGATTTTTGCGTTTTTTATATCCATCTTTTTCCTTATTTTTGTGAAATTATAGCAGATTTTTTAGAATTTTTGCTTTTTTATCTATTTTTCGCATTTTTATGCTTTTTTAAAAAAGTGTCTTTTTATCACACTTTTTAAGCTATATTTAAGTGTCCTTTTGATACACTTCCACCAGCGAAACAAAAAGAGCTTAAAAGAGCCACAAAGTTAAAAAGCACTTTTTGGAGTAGCTGGGTTTTTTTCATATTTTCACCTTTTTTTAAGATTAAGGGGGTTCGCCCCCTAGAATATGAAAAATGTTTTTTAACTTAACATTGTCAAAGATAAAAGCTTGAAAACAAACAAGGGAATTCTAGAATTCTAGAATTCCCAAATGCCAAGATTATCCAGTCAAGCTGGATAATGATACAAAAAGACAGCTTAGGCAAGCAGTGGGGAAACAATAATGTGCATTTTAAGCATCCTTAAGAAAAATTAAAATCATGTTTTTTCCTCCTAGAAAGTTTAAACTATTGCTTAGTAATTCTAGAAAATTCCGCCGCTAGCCCCACTGCTTTTTTAAGCTGTCTTAAAAAAAGGAGAAAAAATGATAAATGGATTTGAGTATAGGGACAACTTACCAAAATGCCCTGAGCGAAGTGATAGCTGGCTAAGTCCGTCTAGCTATGAGTGCGATGAGTGCGACGAGTGCGAAGACAGCCAAGAGTCAAGCGAACAAGACGATGATGAGCTAGCCTATCAGGAGTTTTTAGATGAGTTTAGCAAAAAATGAGCCGCTAAGACCAAACGGACTGAGCCTTAAACAAGTGGGGCGTAAGCTAGGATATAGTGAAACCCAAATTCTAGTTATACAAAAGGAAGCCCTAGCAAAAATGGCAAATATCCTAAAAGCGGGAGGCATAAAAAGCCCAGCGGATCTAGGTGTGCTATGAGAGTATGGGGCGGATGTGAAAGGCGCAAAAATAATGATGATGCGCTAAAAATGTTAATCGCTGTCGGCGCTGTGGTGCTAACCATAGCCTTAATAATAATCTAAAAAAGGATGAAAAATGATAACAAATTCACAAGCAAAGCACTCGCTAGAGCTAGTAGCGAGCCTGCTAGTAAAATACGGCAAAGTAAGCTCTAGAGAAGTATTTATCGAATATGGTGTGCGTGGTCTAGCCCAGCGCATAGTAGATCTGCGCAAAATCGGCTTTAATATCGCTACTTTTAGAGTGAGGGGCGATTGTATATACGAGCTGATAAAAGCTCCAAGAGAGTATGAAAAGCTAATCACCCAGTATAAAATCAACCTAGCAAGAAAGCGCAAAATACGCAAAGAATTCCTAAGCGCATAAGGGGGAGAAAATGGCATATTTTTACGGAGAATATTCACAAAGTCAAGTAGAAGCTATCTCAGGTGTGCCTTTTGATACCATAAGGCAATACCAAAGACTAGGGCTAATAAAGCCAAAGCAAAAGCCAAGCGCAAGTGGCAGAGTGGAGCTATACTATACAGATGAGATAATAAAGCAAATACAAGCACTTTACAAAAAAGACACAAACCCACAAAAAGAGCAAGATTTAGGCAAAGATAACGAGTATATCTCGGTAACTGCTGGCGATCTGATTGATACGCTTGGCTGCGCTAAAGAGACAGCTTATAGGTATATCAGGGCTTACGGGGTTAAAAGTCCAATTACCATTTATGATGACGCGCCTCAGTATAAGATAAAAAAGAGCGACCTTGAAAAAATAAAGCAAGAGTATAAAGCAAATGTAAAAAAATACCACCCTAACCCTAAACCTAAACCTATAAGCCGCACTACATTTAAAGATGAAGTTTTAAATTTCTTTAAAGGGCAAAGAGACGACTTTGAAATAACTCTTGGCGAGATAGCGCAGATAATTGGTATAGACCCTACAAATAACACAGCGTCTTATGGAAACCTGCGAAATGCTGTTTTGTCGCTACAAGATGACGGAATTTTGAAAACAGAAATGAAGTCTCGCAAAATATTTGTATCTCTACAAAAACAGCCAGTAGGGGCTGAGGCTTATGCGCTAAGGCTAGAAAATGAGCGGCTAAAAAGTAAGCTAGACAAACTAGAAGCTGAAAATAAAATCTTGTGTGAAAACCATAAAAACGAAGTGGCAGAGCTAGAAAATGCTTATAACGCTCTAAAAGCAGAGCTAAAAAGCGTAAGAGATGAGCTAAGTCAAATGATAAAAGCTCACAACGAAGTAGCAAAGCCTACAATACAAATCTACACGCCACAAGAACAGACACAAGCTGGGGGTTGGCTTAGTAGATTTTTTGGATAAAGGGGGGTAAAAATGAGAATAGCAGACATAAAAAAGCAAAATATAGAGCTAAAAAAGCAAAATGCTGAGCTAAAAAAAGAGCTAGATTTAGCAAACGATCAGCTAAAAGCCTTTGAGAGTTTAATCTCTCGCAAAGAGAACAAAATAGGCGAGCTGATAAAGCAAAACTCAGAGCTAAGCGCAATAATACTGCGCCAAAGCGAAGAGCTGCGAAGTGCTAACGAAAAGCTAACAAAGCGCAAAGGGCTTTTTAGCTGGCTGTGGTAAAGGACGAAAATGAACGAAATAAACGCAAAAATATCTAAGCTGTGGTTTTATCTACACTCGCTAAACACTGCGCTAGATAATGTAAGAGAGGCAAACTCAGTGCAAACTCGCAATGATGAGCGCTCAGCGGCTTTGCTAGATAAAGCAGATGCTTTGCTAAAACAAGTAGAAAACGAGCTAAAGGGGCTAGACAATGACAAATAAAGACTACCACGCTCACAGCGCAATTAGCAAGAGCGATATAGATTTGTTTTTACAAAGTCCAAAGAAATTTGCGCTTAAAAAGGCTGGCAAATTAGCTAGCGATGATAGCCCAGCCTTGCTACTTGGCTCGTGCGTGCATAAGCTGATTTTAGAGCCAAATGACTTTGAGAGTGAGTTTATAGTAGAGCCTAGAATTGACAAGCGTAGCAAAGAGGGCAAGGCGGCTTATAGCGATTTTTTAGAGTTAGCTTTTGGCAAGAGCATTCTAAGCCCTATGCTTTATGAACAAGCAAGGGCTATGGCAAAAGCCGTGCTAGCTAACAAAACAGCGCAGAAATTCATCACTGACGGCTTTGCTGAGAGAAGCTTTTTTAGCACTTACAAAGGGCAAGAGATAAAGTGCCGCCCTGACTACTATAATCAAAAACTAGGGCTTGTCGTGGATGTCAAAACCAGCGCAAATGCTAGCGAGTTTGGCAAAAGCATAGGCAACTTTAACTACCACATCCAGCAGGCACTATATAGCGATATTTTAATGGCAAATGGCTTAGCGGTTAATGGCTTTGTCTTTGTGGTGGTGGAAAAAACTGCGCCTTATATGGTGGGGTTTTTTACACTTAGCGAAAAAGCGGTAGAGTTTGGGCGTGAGTGCTATCAAAACGCCCTAGATAAAATCATCGCTCTAAAAGCGCAAAATCTAGAATTCCCAGACTTTGCGGGGCTAAGCATAGATGAAAACGGGCAAATTAACCAAAAAATAATTCAAGAGATAGACCTGCCAGCGTGGGTATATAATAAGGGTGCGTGATGCAAAAATGGCAGATTTTTAACGATAATTTTCAAAACTACAAAAGCCGCCATTTGCCAAAAGCCCAGCTTGTAATCGCTGATATCCCCTACAATCTAGGCGCAAATGCTTATGCTAGTAGCAGGCAGTGGTATAAAGACGGCGGCTTAGTGGATGGATTTAGCGATGGAAATTCAAAAGAGCATTATAGCGATAAAGCTGGAAAGCAGTTTTTCGACACGGATAAAAACTTTAATTTAGCTGAGTTTTTTCACTTCTGCCATAAGCTAATCATAAAAGAGCCCAAAGCTGTTAATTCTGCTGGCTGTATGCTAGTCTTTTGCGCCTTTGAACAGCAATTTAGACTAATAGAGCTAGCTGAGAGGCACGGCTTTAAGCACTATATAAACCTAGTTTTTAGAAAAAAAAGCTCGGCGCAGGTGTTAAAGGCAAATATGCGAATTGTAGGAAATTGCGAGTATGGACTTTTATTTTATAGAGATAAACTGCCAAAATTTCGCAATAACGGCAAAATGATAATGAACTGCTTTGAGTGGGAAAATGACAGCAAAATAGCAAGAATTCATCCCACGCAAAAGCCAGTTAGGCTACTTGAGAAGCTAATTGCGCTTTTTACTGACCCTAATGATGTAGTGATAGATCCTTGCTGTGGAAGTGGCAGCACGATAATCGCCGCTAGAAATCTAGGGCGCAGAGCGTATGGCTTTGAAGTAAATAAAGACTTTGCGAGTAAGGCGGCGGAGTGGCTAAATTCTAGCTATGAGCCTGATCTCTTTAGCCTTTGCGAGCAGAACGAAATAAAACAAAAATACAAAAAAGGTGCGTAAAATGAACGAAGTAGTAAAAAAAGAGAGTTTGCCAGTAGCGGTAAAATCAGCATTAAATAGCGAGCAAGCACTCTCAAAAATGGCTGAGTTTTTTAGCGGTGATAGCGCAAAGATGACACGCTTCAAGTCCGCTCTCATTGACATAGCAAGCAGCGAAAACCTAGCGCAATGTAGCGTGAACTCGGTGCTAAAAAGCGCATTTAGCCTAGCTGAGCTTGATCTAGACATTAACCGCAATCTAGCCCAAGCTTATATCGTAAAGTATAAAAATGACGCCCAAGCCGTAATCAGCTACAAAGGCTGGCAAACCCTAGCTGAGAGAGCTGGCAAGCGTATAAAGGCGCATAGCGTGTTTATCTGCGATGAATTCAGCCGAGATCTTAGCGAGTTTGATGAGAAAATAATCTTCGTGCCAAATGACAAAGAGCGAAATTCTAGCGATGATGCGTGGTATATGAAAAACTTGCGTGGCGTGCTAGTGCTGATAAAAGATATGAGCGATGGCTATACCAAGCGCGTTTTTGTGCCAAAAGACAAGCTAGAAAAGATAAAAACCAAAAGCCCTAGCGCAAAGAGCAATTATAGTCCGTGGGCGCAGTGGTGCGAAGAGATGTATCAAGCAAAAGCGATAAAATACGTGCTAAGCCGTGAAGCACTGAATTTTAAAAGCGTGGCTATCGCAAACGCAATTGCGCTTGATAATAAGGCTGATATGGAGATGGCTAGTGATACGCCAAAAATCAGCCAAATTGATCTAAACGCAATAGCCTATGAAGCTACCGAACCGCAAATAATAGACGAAAATGGCGAGGTTTTAAATGGCAACCAGTAAGCAAGTAGGCGGCGATCACTACGCTATTATGAACATCCAGCCAATAGAGTTTATCCTAGCAAATCAGCTAGGATTTTGCGAGGGTAATGTCATCAAATACCTTTGCCGCTATAAGCGCAAAAATGGCTTAGAGGATCTCAAAAAAGCAAGGCAATATCTAGATTTTTTGATTGAAAGGGAGAGCAGATGAACTTATTTATTTTTAACGGCACGATTTGTAGAGATATAGAGCTAAAATATACGCAAAATTCAAGCTTGGCGGTGATCTCTAACTCACTAGCCTTTAATAAAAAAGACGCAAATGGCAATCAAAGCACGGTATTTTTGGACTTTGTGGCTTTTGGTAAGACAGCCGAGCTGATAAATCAGTATTATCAAAAAGGCGATATGCTCTGCGGAGTGGGCGAAATATCAGCCGATGAGTGGCAAGAGCAAGATACAGGGAAAAAACGCACAAAGCATAAAATCATCATCCAAAAGCTAGAATTTACCAAAAGCCCTAAGGCGTGGGCTGGGAATTCTGCTAATAACAGCTGGAATTCTGGGGCTGAGGCAATGGCGCAAAATATCGCAAATAGTGGGGCTGTGCTTGGCGTGAGCGTAACAAACTACGCAAATAATGGTGGGAATTCTAATCTAGGCTACAATCAAGCACCGCAAAATTATAACCAAGCGCAAAATCGTAGCAATTCACAGCCGCAAAATTTGGCGCAAGATTTAGATGAAATTCCATTTTAAAAGGTGGAGCAAATGTATTTAGACTATGATACAGCCCCAGCGCAGATAAAAGCTAGACTGATAAAAATAGCTAATATGAGCGTAAATGACCGCTCAAGGATATATGTCAGCCACAATTTTAAAGTAAGGGGCAAAACCAAAACATCAAAATACGATGGCTTTTTGTATCAAAAAAAGGGCAAAAATCATCGCACATCGCCAGTGTTTTTTGATAAAGTGGGCTTTAAGCTAAAAGAGCTAGAAAAAATAGAAAAAAATACATATTTAGCAAATCTAATTGAGAGCTACAAAGACGCTGTGCGAAGTGGCGCAAAGCTGGGGCATTTAGCCGGTGAGCTTGTAAATATGGGGCTTTTTAATGGTGCGAGCGCAGCGCATATGTATTTTCGCCAAAGCAATTACGGCAGAGATGAAGTAAATAAGGCTATTTGTGAAATCCTAGATAAATGGGGGATAAAAGCAGATGAATAAGGATAAAAAATGAGCCTAGCTAAACAAATAAAAGACAATTTAGGCACTGAACTAGCCGAGCTTTTAAGCGAGTTAAAGCAGCTAAGAGCCGAGCGAAAAAAAGGACACGCTAGCAAAGTCGTATATATGATAGATACCACCACGCAAATCGGCGGTAAATTACACGAGGCAGGATGTGGCTTTAGCCCTTGCTTTTTTGGCTCGCTTAAAGAGTGCGAGAGTGCTATCCGCTGTGCTTGCGCTGCGTGCTACAAAGCCCTTGAACGTGATAAATGCAAGCCTAGGCTAGTATCAAGCTACGATAGCGACAAGATAGCAAAGGGTGCGGTGCGCATATATTACACCGAAAAAGGCTCTAAAAAATCAGCTATAAGGGAATTCCGCCCTGTAAGCTTTGAGCTAGCAGGCACGCTAGAAAAAGCCAAAGAGCTAATGGGGCTAAATGATGAATAAGGATGAAAAATGAAAATTGATTTAAATGAAATCTACGCTAAATTAAAAGCGTGGAGACACGAGCGAGGCATAACAGCGCAGAGCCAAAAAGAGGGATATTTAGTTAATGTGATGGAAGAGCTGGGCGAGTTGGCAACGGCGCTTAGAGAGTATGAGAGATTCTCTAAGCCAAGTTATCCTTACCCAAAAAATAAAAAATACGCCGAACACGGGATAATTGACGCTTTGTGCGATATTAGCGTTTTTACGATAAACGCAGGGGCTGATATACCTTGTGATTTTAAGGTTACCCAAATCCAGCCAAACGCAAATTACAGCATAAATGCTGAGTTAAATTTTCTCATAGAGAGAGTAACTCATTTTAATAAAGCTATTATTTTTGGAGATTATCCAAAAGATACAGCTATTTATTTTAACTCAATTTTGGATAAATGTGCTGATATTTGCGAGCTTTACGGCTTTAATTTTCAAATTGCTATGGATGAAACTATTAAAGAGATTAGCTCACGCACTGGCTCGTATGATGAAGTAAGCAAAAAGTGGGTAAAAGATGAGAGCGATGAGGCAAGGGCTAGGTGGTATCAAGCTAACTATGAGTTGGCAAGGATTAGCGATGAATAAAAAAATCTATATCGCAAAATTAAGCGGTGGCAAAGATAGCACTGCGATGGTGGATTTGCTACTTCGCAATAATTATCCGCTTGATTATATCCTTTTTTGCGACACGCTCGCTGAGTTTGGCGCAATGTATGAGTATTTAGATAAGCTAGATGCTTATTTTAAAAAGGCTTATGGCAAAAGCATAACACGCACAAAGCCAAAAAAGAGCATAAACGAGGCGGTATTTTCTAGGGTTAGTAAAGGCGAGCATAAAGGCGAAATTAAAGGCGCATTTTTGCCGCAGATGGGCTATTGCGACTGGCGGCTATACTCTAAGCTACACACTGAGGACGATTTTATAAAAAATCTTGGTGTAAGCAAAAGTGATGTTATCACTTACCTAGGAATAACGATAGATGAAAAGCACAGGGCAGATTTAGAAAATGAAAATCTAGCTTACCCTTTAATCACTGATTTTAAAATGAGTGAAAGAGACTGCCAAAACTATTTAAAAGAGCGTGAGCTAGAAAATCCGCTTTATAGGCATTTTACACGCACGGGCTGTGCTTTTTGCCCTGCCCAGTCAATGCGGGCTAAGTTTAATTTATGGAAATATTATCCTAGCGAGTGGCAGAAAATAAAAGAACTAGAAAGCGAGATTTTAGCGCAAGAGGCTAAGGGCGAAAAAATCTATAATAAATACTGGTTTAATAAGTGGAGTGTGGACGAACTAGAAACACGCTTTAAAGCGCAGGATGACGGCTGTGGCTCGCTCTTTGATGATGAGCCGTTAAAAGATTGTTTTTGTAAATTTTGAGGGATAAAAAAATGAGTAAATTAGTATATATAGCAAGTCCATTTAGCAAAATTTGGGATAAAGAATTTGCGGTGCTGTTGGCAGAAAAAGCCTGTGATGAAGTGGCAAAAATGGGCTTTTATCCAGTAAGTCCTGTGCTGCTGTGGGCTGGGCGAATAAGCGAAAAAAACGCAGATGAGAGAGAGAAAAACTTAGAAGCTAGCCGTGAGCTTTTAAAATCTTGCGCTTTTATCTATGTAGCAAAAAGCAAACATAGCTGTGAGAGTGCTGGCATAGAAGCTGAGCTTAACCTAGCAGCTGCGCTAGGCATAAAGGAGCTAAAATGAGCGAGTGGCTAAGCACAAAACAGCTGTGCGCCTACTTGCACATCAGCAAAGCCACGCTTTGGCGGTATCTCAAAGCTGGCAAGCTCCCACAGCCAAAAAGGCTAAGCGATAGAATTCTGCTTTGGGAGAAAAAGCTAGTAGATCAAATGCTAGCATAAGCTATCTATATAATCAGCCCAAAACTGCATTAGCTCACGCTTTTCATCAAGGCGCAAGGCGTGGTTATACGCACTTCGCACAGTGTCTTTTTGCTCGTGGGCTAGGCACAGCTCGATTATCTCTGCGCTTAGCTTGTGCGTGGTGCTTAGCTCATTTAGCGTAGTGCTAAAAAGCCCACGCAGTCCGTGAAAGTCTTGGGCTTTGCCAAAGCCTAGAATTTTTATTGCCTTATTTAGCGTGCTATCGCTCATCGGCTTTTCATTGTGGCTAAAAACTAGCTCGCAGGTTTTATCCATACTTTTTAAAATCGCTTCTACCCCAGAACTCATCGGCAAAATAAACTCTCTTTTCATTTTCATTTCATTAGCTGGGATTATGATTAGCTTTTTGCTAAAATCCAGCCACTCCCAGCGTAGTTTTCGCACATTTGCTGAGCGTAAAGCCGTGTATATCCCAAACTTCAAAGCAGATTTTATAAGCTCGTTTTTGTAGCTATTTATGGCGGTTAAAAAGCTTTGTAGCTCGGTAGCGTCAGTAATAAAGCGGTGGTGCTTTACTTCGTGCTTGTCTTTGAAAAAATCGCTAAATTCCAAATCAGCCAAAGGGCTAGTATAATCATCTATAAGCCCTTCAATGCTAACAAATTTTAAAATATTTTTTAGAATTCCAAAGGTTTTTGACTTAGTCTCATAGCCATCGCCCCTTTTGTCTTTTAGCTCTAAGTTTTTGATAAGCTCTACAAGCTCATTGCGCTTTAAATCTTTGATTTTTCGCTGGGCTAGGCGTGGGAGCAAGTGATTCTCAAGTCTAGCTTTTATGCTTTTTTTAAAGGTGGCTAAACCCCTTTTTTCTTGCTCTTTTAGCCAAAGGCTCGCTACTTGATTAAAGCTAAGCTCGTTTTCTTGCTTTTCTAGCTGTGGGTCTAGCCCTTTGGCGATTTGCTCTCTTAGCTCATCAGCCTTGCGCCTAGCATCACTTAGACTTAGGCTTGGGTATTTGCCCAGCGTGATTGATTTTTGCTTTTTATCTTTTTCGTAGATAAACAAAAAAGCCTTGCTAGTTTGCGTAACATTTAAAAATAGATTTTTGCTCGCTTCATCATTTAACAAAACTCGCTTTTTATCACTTGGAATTCTAAACGCTTTTATCTGCGCATCTTTTACAAAACTTGCCATTTCATCCCCCTTTATACAAGGAATTATACAAGGTTTTTGCTGAAATTAAATGAAATCTTATGAAATCATTTGAGACTATAAAAGCCCTGAAAGCTTGATATATTCGTGCTATTTGATACTTTTTGAAATTATTTGATTTTAATAAGTGGTGCCCCGTGTAGGGGTCGAACCTACGGCCTTATCATTAAGAGTGATCTGCTCTACCAACTGAGCTAACGAGGCAAAACAAATTTAAAAAAAGAAAGTCTGGCGACCCTTGCAAGATTTGAACTTGCGTTCTCGCACAGAGAATGCGATGTCCTGGGCCCTCTAGACGAAAGGGTCAAGCCTGCAAAATGGTCAAAAAACCGAAAGAAATGGCGCGGCGAACGGGGCTCGAACCCGTGACCTCCGACGTGACAGGCCGATATTCTAACCAGCTGAACTACCGCCGCAACCATAAAAGATGGTGGTCGCTATAAGACTCGAACTTATGACATCTACCTTGTAAGGGTAGCGCTCTACCAACTGAGCTAAGCGACCGATCGTTAAAAAAGAAAGTGGTGTCCTGCGTTGGATTCGAACCAACGGCCCCCTCCTTAAAAGGGAGATGCTCTACCGACTGAGCTAGCAAGACATAAACTTGATTAACGAAGTGGAATTATAGCCCAAAAAAATACAAATGTCAAGATTTTTTAGTATAATTTTCAAAAAATTTTTTCTAAAAGGTGTAAAAATGCGATTTTTAGGGTATTTTGAGCAGATTTGTTCTATCCCACATTGTTCTTATCAGGCACAAAAACTAGGCGAATTCCTTCTAGAATTCTCAAAATCTCGTGGTTTTGATACCAAAATTGATGAGAATTTTAATATCCACGCTATAAAAGGCAAGCCAAAAATCTGCCTTCAAGCCCATTATGATATGGTTTGCGTGGGCGAGGCACCAAAAATAGAGCTTGAAAATGATGGAGAGTTTTTAAGTGCGAAAAACTCCACGCTAGGCGCTGATAATGGCATCGGGCTTGCTATTATTATGGATATAATGGACGAGGCGCAGGATTTAGAGGTGCTTTTTACTAGCGATGAGGAGGTGGGGCTAATCGGCGCAAATGCTTTTGCTGGCGAGATTTGCGCTCCAGCTCTACTAAACCTTGATAGCGAGGATGATAGTGAGGTCATCATCGGCTGCGCTGGTGGGCTTTTAGCAGAGTTTAGGCGTGAGTTTGAGCCTTGCGAGCTCGGTTTAGGCGAGCTTTTTAGCCCTAGCGTGAGTGAGCATTTTGGCACTGGGCTTTTATCTAATGAAGGCTCTCATAGCACTAGCGCAGAAAACTGCACTCAAAATAGCAGCAATTTAAGTGCTAATTACTACGAGCTTAGCTGCGAGGGGCTAGAGGGTGGGCATAGCGGCATGCAAATAGCCAAAAATATCCCAAATGCCATCAAAGAACTAGCGCATTTTGCCAAAAATCATGGCGCAAACATCCTTGCTATAAGCGGTGGAGATAGAGACAATGCTATACCTACTTGGGCAAAGGCGCTAGTATCTGCTTCTAGCAAGCTACAAAGCAAGGGGCTAGTCAAGGCTAAAAAGCTTGATTTATTAGGCGCAAAAGAGCTTTTTGCTAAACTTTGTGATGATGATTTAAAAAATCCCATTATAATGAAATCAAATTCGGCTGATTTCACTAGGAATTCTAGCAATTCTAGAATTCCTTTGTTAAATGATTTTTTGCTCGCTCTACCGCATGGTGTGCTTGGCTGGGATGAGGGGCTAGGACTGCCAAAAACTAGCGCAAACCTTGCTATAGTGCGCACTAGCCTTACTAGCAAAGATGAAAATGCGCGCATAGCTTTTAGCGTGCAAATATATGCTAGAAGCAGCAGCCAAGAGGAGCTAGCAAAGCTAAAAAATAGCTATGAGGCAATAAGCGAGCTTGCTGGCTTTCAAAGCTCGTTTGGGGCTAGTTCTATACCCTGGGAGCCTGAGCAAAGCGAGTTTGCTAAAAGCGTGCTAAATGCTCTACAAAAATACCGCCCTAATGCTAAAATAACAGCAATCCACGCTGGGCTAGAATGCGGCTGTCTAAGCGCAAAAATGAAGCAAAAAGGCAAAAAGCTAGTAGCTTGTAGCATAGGGCCAAACATCAGCGGCGCACACACAATAAACGAACGCTGCGAGATAAAAAGCGCACAAATCATAGCCCAAGTCGTGCGAGATGTGCTAAAAAACGCCTAAGACGCCCTAGAAATTCTAGAATTCCTAGGCAAAATCTAGAATTCCTAAGTAAATTCTAGAATTCCTAGCTAAATTTCTTAGGAATTCTAGATTAAAATTTTAAGATTTTAATGGTAAAAAGCTTAAAATGTGCTACAATTATGAGATTTATTCGCTTATGATTTTAAGGAGGTTTTATTGTGAAAAAGGTGCTTTTAGCTTTGTTTTTAATGTCTGGCTTTGTTAGTGCTGGTTTTAGCATAACTGATTTTAAAATAACTGATGAGAGTGGTTTTACGCAATCATCTTTTGGATTTTTAGAGCTAGATATCCCAACTGGTAGCGTTCGGCAATACAATGTTAATGTTACTGATATTATACCTGGTGTTTCCAAAGTTTTCTTTACAAACAATAGCCAAGGCAATATTCTACTACGCTTTAACGCTGGTGTTACATCAAAAAAACAAGCAGTATTTAAAGTAGGTAGACAAAAAGGTGATCAAAGCAACTTCCCCAATAGCGATTACTACGCTCTTTCATCGTGCGAAGTGGATAAAAACCCGAGAAATAGACCTACAAGATCATTTTTTATCATAAATAGAAATGAGACAAAAGTTCTAGAGTTTTATTTGCGAGATTGCGATACAGGCGATATTGAGACAACAGGAAAAATAAATCTACAAACCACGCTTTTAGCAATCAGGACGCAAATGAGCGATAATAGCGTTGATCCGCAAAATGGCTCTAGCGCGGATCGTGGTCTGCCAGCGGTAATCATAGCTCAAAAGACAACTAGAGACTTTTCAACTAGGTCTGCTACAGGCAAAGACGAGTTTTTGTGCAAAACAAGGAATAATATACAAAGCCTAGACCTCTACGACGGAAGTGGCAAACAAATAACGCCATTTACTTACAATTGCGAAAATGATCAATGCTTAAAAATTAATTTTACAATAGAAAATAAAAGTGGCACAAACTACCGAAAAATGCATTTAAAACTCACTTGTCAAGATGGGAAAAATCAGCAATATTACTTCGATGCTAGACCAAAGGAAATAAAAGTATCTAATCTACCAAATCCAAATAATGATTGGCTATATGCTGAACAAAGGTATAAAAGCGACGACGGCAAAGCTTATGATGATGGGTTTAGTGATGCTATAAATATAAAACAAATAGGCTCTTTAGCAAATTGCGATAATTGTAAAGTAGTAGCAAACAACATAGAATCTAAAACCATGAAACCTATCACTCTAACCCCAGTAGATGCAGAAGGCAATACAATAGAGAGCTACAACTCTATTGCCGAAATAGCAATAACAGGCAAAATATACAGCGATGGCGCTAATCAAAATCCAATAAACGAAACAAATGGCAACGCTCTAATTCGCCCTTGCGTAGCTGGTAGCAAAGCTAACTGTGAGATAGCTATAGCTGAGATTAACGGAGCTGCAAAAAGCGAGATATACACAGATATAGTAAATAAAACAAAAGTCCTAGCCTACAATAATGTAGGTCCAACTGTGCTATATGGCGTAGATACCGAGTGGACAAGATACTCTCAAAGCCAAGTAACCCCGCTTTGCGATGTGCTTGAAAGCCACGATTATGAGAAAAATGTAATGATAAACGGCAAAGAACACCATCTTGTAGGTTGTAATATACCATTTGTGAATGCAAATGGTGGTGAGATAAACTTTTATTCCTTTAAACCAGCTCTTTATAAAATGCTTTTTGAGAGCAAAAACTCACCGGCAAATGATAGCTACGGCACAGATAAGCTTACTTATATACATACAATAAAAGCAGAGGACTACAACGCTACAAATAATAAAATATTTGAAGCGGCTGATTTTAACGCTAGTATTTTGGCAATAGGCGCATCGCTTGAGAGTTTAAAAAATAATCGCACCCTTAGCCACTACGACAATAACCTAAAAGTAGCTAATACGCTAAAATTTTCAGGTAATCCAGCAAATCCTACTATCACTATAAATGGTAGCAAAACAAACGACATAGCAGCTGATTTTAGAGTAACAGTAAACAATGATGAGACTGATATAAGCGGTGCTATCATGCTCACATTAGAGCCAAACAATCCTTACAATCACGAAAAACTCTACAAAGCTAATCCTACACCAACAGAGATTACAGACAAAAATAACATTGATATAAATATGCCCAACGATAAATTCTACGCTGGCAAAAACATAAAGGTTAATAAACTAAACCTCAAGCGTGAGGATCTACTAGCTAGAAGCTATGCCCATATAGGTAGCTCAAGCGTGAATATAGACATGACTAAAAACGCAGACTTAAACACAACAATTACAGAGGAGAAAGCAGCCTTTATTTCTAGCTACAAAGGCGATGATCTAAACTTCGTAGACGCTGCTATCATCGCTCCAAACCTAGCTAGCAACGGAACTACTGATGGCGCTGTGTATCTAGCTGGATACTGTGAGTCTACAAGTCTCACAGCATGCAAAGAAATTGAGGTTTTTATCTCAAGCGCCATCGCAGGACATATAAACTACTATGGCTTTAGGGATATAAGAGGAACCGCTACTGATAATAGTCTTTTTAGGTATGAAAGAGCGGAATTTGCGCAGTTTAAAAACGGCGCAGATTTTCTAAAGAGTTTTGAAGCCGACAAAGTAACCATAATGCTAAAAGGCGATCAAGCAAAAGAGTATTGCAATATTTTTAGAAACTGCTATGAGCTAGAAACTGACAAGTTTGGCACTACATTTAATAGCTACAAAGCTAGCATTACAAAATGGCACGGCGGTGGCGACGAACAGGGCAAAACCATAGTTGATAATATAACAACAGACGGCAAAAACACTCGCCGCAAAGAACAAAGACTAAGTTTCTAAGCAATTCTAGAATTCCTAAGTAAAATCTAGAATTCCTAAGTAAAAACTAGAATTCCTAAGTGATTTTATCTAAGGAATTCTAGAATTCCTAAGCCTTGTGTCATCCCCCAGCCTGATCGGGGGATCTCATCAAATAGCCATCATTGCGGAAATCGCCGTCATTGCGAGGAAGAATTATAAAATTTTTGCGGGGTTTTAGGGGCGGCAGCCCCTAAGGGTTTAGGGCGTAGCCCTTATAAAATTTGCGAGCAGTGGGGCTTGCCCCACTAAAGCGAGCAAAAATCTAGAATTCCTAAGGATAAATTTAGAATTCCTTAAAGATTGCTTCGCTTCGCTCGCAATGACGAAATTTCTAGAATTCCCTAGGGAATTCTAGAATTCCTAGCTTTGGTCGCTTTACTCCCCTCAATGACGTAGGGAATTCTAGAATTCCCTAAGTTAAAAATACCCCTGCTAACCATCACTTAGATTTTATTAGCGAATAAAGCTGTGAGAGCGTGTCGTTGCAATATATAAATAGCGTTTTTTTCAGCCAAAAAGTGCTATTTTTGATAGCTATGCGCTTAATATGTTCGCACTCATTATCGCTTAGATTTGCCCCACGCTTTGTGGTGTAAAGCACCTTGTAGCCAGCGTCTTTGGCGATTTTTATAGAGTTTTCATCATAGACGCCACGAGGCCAGCACAAATGCACATCATCAAAGCCAAGGCGCTTTTTAATCGTCTGTTTACAAAGCCCGATATCATCTGCTAAATCAAGCTTGCCAAAATATCCGTCCGTATGTCCGTGCGTGTGCGAGTGAAAGCTAAAAACATCGCTCATCGCCTCTATCTCATCCCAGTTTAAAACAACAGCGCCGGGGCGTTCTTTTGCGAGTATTTTGGCCTTTTCGTGGCAGGCAGGCTCAAAAGCTAGTGGATGTTTGCTAGCCTCTTCTATCCAGCTAGTAATTAGAAAAATCGTAGCCTTTAGCCCATATTTTTTAAGAATAGGATAAGCATAAATGTAGTTATTTCTCCAACCATCATCAAAGGTAATTAGCACGGATTTTTTTGGCAGGGTGATTTTGCCTTGTTTATACGCTAGTAGCTCATCAGGTGTGATGGTGGTATAGCCGCCCTTTGCTAGCATTTTCATCTGCGCTTCAAAGTTTTTTTGTGAAATAGCAATAGTACCATCATTTTCAAGCACATGGTGATACATCAGCACGCTTATGCTCATTTTTGTCCTTTTTGCATTTTTGTCCTTTTTGCTGTGATTATAGCGAATTTTAGCAATTTTGCGCAAAAATCTAGAATTCCTTAGGAATTCTAGATTTTTTAAGCACATTTTAAGCCCTTAAAAGCTAGAATTACAGCCTTTTTACACCTTTGGCCCCTTCGTCTAGCGGTTAGGACATCGGCCTCTCACGCCGGTAACACGAGTTCGAGTCTCGTAGGGGTCACCAAGATTTAAGCTCTTTTTAATCACAAGCTTTTAAAAAATTCGTTATAATCATTTAAAAACCCTATTTGGCAATATAATGAAAAAAATAAATATCCTACACACCGAGTGGAGTACTGGCTGGGGCGGGCAAGAGATGCGCATACTCTCTGAAAGCCTTGCCTTGCGTGATACTTATGGCGCAAAGGTGCTACTAGCTACAAGAGATGGTGCAGTTTTAGGTCAAAAGGCAAGCGAGGCTGGGCTAGAGGTAGCATACTTTGGCTTTAAAAACTCGCTTGATATCCGCTCAGCCTATGGCATAGCAAAACTAGCCAAAAAGCATGAAATAGACATTATAAATACACATAGTGGCAAGGATACTTGGATAGGCTGGATGGCTAGCATTTTAAGTGGAGCAAAGTTTGTGCGAACTCGCCACATCGGCAATAAAATCAGCTCTCATCCGCTAAATTTTGTAAACAAAAGAGCTGATTTTATCATCACAACAGGCGAGCAAATCAGGCAAAATTTCATTGATTTTAACGGCATTTTGCCAAGCAAGATTAAAAGCATACCAACAGGTATTGACACTAAGATTTTTGAGCCTAACAAATACGATAAAAACAAGGTGCGTGATGAGCTAGGAATTCCTAGAAGCGCAGTTTGCGTGGGCAGCATGGGGCTTTTTAGAGAAGTTAAAAGGCTTGATATTTTCTTAAATATCGCTCTTAGCATACACAAAACGCACCCAAACACACACTTTTTGCTAGTTGGCAGTGGCGATACTGAAAGCTTTGTGCGTGATTTTATATCTATGCATGAGATGAGTGAGTTTGTTACTCTTTTGCCTTTTAGCCCTGAGCCTGCAAAAATGCTTAGTGCTATGGATATTTTTATGCTGACCTCATCTAGCGAGGGCGTGCCACAGACCTTGATGCAAGCCCTGTTTATGCAAAAAGCTTGCATTGCGACAAATGTTGGTAGCGTGCGAGATTTGTTTTTTAAAGATAATTTTTTGCTTTGCGACTGTGATGAAAATCAGCTAAAATCTGCGCTAAAACTGCTCTTAGAACATCCCCAAATGCTTGAAAATCTAAGTTCAAACAAACAAGAGTTTGTAAGGACAAACTTTAGCCTAGAAAAAATGGCTAGCGATGTCTATAGCGTATATAAAGAGATTTTAGGGAGCAAATAATGAAACAAGCCACTTTTAGCCAAAGCAGCCTTGAAAAAACAGCAATTCTAGAGAATTCTAAAGCTAAAATCACACTAATTAGCATTTTTAACGCACTTTTATGCGTACTTTTTTTTGCTTTGCCAATTAGCGAGGCTGTAAAACAAATCTCTCTTTATGCGCTAATCGTCCTTGGCTTTTATATAATCTGGCGGCAAAAACTTTCTTTTAAGCTTGATATGGTTGGTATTTTTCTCATCGCCTATGCTGGCTTTTTTGCGCTTAGTGCGCTTATAAACGCTCAGATGAAATACATGCTAGACCCCATTCGTAGTGTCGCACTTTTTTTGGTAATTTATGGACTTGGTGCAAAAAATATTAGGCTAAATTTTGTGCTATATTGCCTTTTTGGCGGTTATTTGATAGCATTTATTATGGCTAGTTACAAGGTCTTTTTTGCAGGGGCTCAGCTTTTTGAGCTAAAAAGCATCGGCTATGTAAATACAAGCGCCATTTACTCGCTCTTTATACTTAGCATTTTTCTTTGTGCTTTTTGGTGGAGACTAGTTAGCAGGTGGCTTTGTATAGCAGCGATTTTGCTTAGTTTTAGTGGGGTGGTGCTATCAGCTTCTAGGACTTGTATTTATCTGCTGCCTTTGCTGTTTTTGCTTTTTGGCTTTTTTGCTCTTAATTCTAGCAAAAATGAGAGCAAATTTAGCTGGGAGCATTTATTTATCATGCTTGGAGTGATTATAGCTTTAGCTTTAGTAGCTTTTTTGCTTACACTTTTGCCACACGAGCGTATTGCTTATAAAATCAGCCTTGGCAGTGGTTTTCTTAGCACAAGACTTTATATTTTTGGCTCTGCGTTTTATACTTGGCTAGAACATCCGTTTTTTGGTATTGGTGGGGCTGAGTTTTTAAATGTAGATAACTCTATTTGGTATCCAAATAGCCCAGAACCACACGCTCCACACGCACACAACACGATTTTACATCTACTTTCTACAACTGGTATTTTTACCGCACTTTGTTATATTATTTTTTGTCTTTTTGCTCTTGTAAAGTTCTTTAAAGCACGCAAAAGTGCCCTTGGGCTTTGCGCTTTATTAATTCTAGTCTTAGGCAATATCACAGGGCTAGTTGAGCTTCAATTTCACAGCGAAAATTTACTTTTGACGATGTTTATTTTTGCTCTTGCTTGTTCTTGCTTTAAGGGGCAAAAAGCATGAAAAAACTAGTATTTCTAAGAGAAAATCCAAACGCGTCTGGTGGGGCTGAATTATACTTAAAGTGGCTTAAAGCTAACTTTGAGAATTCTAGAATTCCTAGCCAAATTCGTGGTTTTAGCGGCAGCAAAAAGCTTGCTTCATGGATAAAAGCCCTGCTTTTTAACAAAGAAGCAAGAGCAAAAAAAGCCCCTGATGAGCTGTATTTTAGCCTAGCTCGCATTGATAGCAGCGATATTTACCGCACAGATGATGGCGTTCACAAAGTTTATCGCAAAAGCAAAAAGTTTTGGTGGCTAAATCCTATAAACTTCGTTCACCCCTACTTAGAGAAAAAATGCTTTGAAAACGCAAAATGCATAATAGCAATATCGCAAATGGTAAAAAGGCAAATCATAGAATGCTACAGCGTGCCTGAGAGTAAGATAGAAGTGCTTTATAATGGCGCAGAATTCCCTAAAAAAATAGATAAAAAAAGCGCAAAAAAACAGCTTTGCACTAGGCTGGGGCTTGATGAGAGCGAACCACTTGTGCTTTTTGTAGGCTCTGGCTTTAAAAGAAAAGGCGTTAAAGAACTCTTGCTTGCGCTAAGCGAACAAAAAAGTGCCTATAATGCTCTTTTTGTGGGCAAAGATAAGCGGCTTGAGGGCTATAAAAATCTAGCAAAAAGTCTTGGTGTAAAAGCACATTTTCTTGGTGCTAGCGATGGGGCTAGCGAGTATTTTGAGGCCTGCGATATACTAGCTTTGCTCTCAGTCTATGAGCCCTTTGGGCTAGTGGTGCTAGAAGCGATGAGCTATGGCTGCGCTGTGATAGCTAGCGATAAATGCGGGGCAGCAGAGTTGCTTGAGAGAGAATTTATAGCCAGTGATAGCACCTGCGCTAGCAAGATACTAGCAGGGCTTTTAACAAATAGCCAAAAGCTAAAAGGGGCAGGCTTACAAAACCGCCAAAAAGCAAAAGAACACTCGCTAGAAGCAAATGTAAAAGCGCAAATCGAGCTTGTTAGGCGGTATTTATGAGAGTTTTTATAGAGCTACCTACTTGGCTGGGCGATAGCGTGATGGCAAGCGCTGCTATAGAAAATATCGTAGCAAACTACAAAGAAGCAAAAATTACATTTTTTGGCAAAACAGCTGCTTGCGAGCTTTTTAGTGCTTTGCCAAACTGCGAGCTTATCATCACCGATAATAGCAAAAACTCAAAATCTAGGCTTTTGTGGCTCTACTCATTAGCAAAAAAATTACAAAATTACGATATTGCGCTTTCTTTTCGCTCGCATTTTGCTAGCAAGTTTTTATTGTTTTTTATAAAAGCAAAGAAAAAAGCCCTTTTTAAATACCAAAAAAACGAGCTTCATCAAGTAGAAAAATATTTAAATTTCGTAAATTTAGCCCTAAGATTAAAAAGCTTAAATAAAGCTTTAAAATTACATTTTTCACCCTATTCTTACGCTCGCCAGACGCTAGGGCTAAACCCTGGCGCAAGCTACGGCTCGGCTAAACGCTGGGGGGCAGAAAAGTTTGCCGCCCTAGCTAGTGCCCTTGCCTCAAAATACGATATAATCATCTTTGGCGCTAAAGGTGAAGAAGAAATCTGCGCTAAGATTTCAGCTATTTTAGAGCAAAGTAACATAGCCCACCAAAATCTCTGCGCTAAAACTAGCATAAAAGAGCTTGCGCAACATATCGCAGGACTTAGCCTTTTTATCACAAACGACAGCGGTCCCATGCACATCGCCTCTGCCTTTGGAGTAAAAACTCTTGCTATTTTTGGGCCTACAAACTGGATAGAAACTGCGCCGTATGATAAAGAAAATTCTAGAATTCTACGCTTAAATTTGCCTTGTTCGCCTTGTATGAAGCGAGTTTGTCCTCTAGGGCATCACGCATGTATGGACAAGCTCACAGCCCAGGTGGCACTAGCTAAACTTAGCGAACTTGGGATAAAACCAAGCTAGGAATTCTAGAATTCCGTCAAAATTCCGTCATTGTCCGTTAGTGAGTCATCCTCCGACTTGATCGGGGGATCTCTATAGTGAAATTCCGTCTAAAATTCCGTCATTGCGAGGGAGCAAAGCGACCGAAGCAATCTCGTTCAAGTCTTAATAATAAGGCTTAAAAATGAGATTGCTTCGCTACGCTCGCAATGACGGAATTTTAGAATTCCCTAACACCGAAATCACCCAGTCAAGCTGGGTAATGTCATACCAGCCATTTATCGCTTGGGCTGAGTGGGCAAGTTTGTCCGTAAATGTGTTTGTGTTATCTGCTATTTTATTTAGCGTTTTATTTGTTTTTTCGCTTTGTTTATTGAATTTATTTAGAGCATTTGTTAAATTATTTATACTAGCTTGAGCGTTACTGGTATTTACTTCTACGCTTGATTTGACATTTAGGCTCATTTTTACCACCTTTTTATATTTTTTCTGTTAAGATTTTGGAGTTTTAAAATTTTCTTGTCAAGGATAAAAAAATGTTTTCTGCTCCGAGTAGCATTTTTGCTATTATTTTTGTTTATTTATTAATTAAATGGTATATAGATGGTGGAAAATACGCAAAAATAAAAAGTCAAAGTATGAAAAAATTCAGGCAAGATTTAAAAAACGGAGTAGTGTCTTTTGAGCTTAAAAATTATCCTAATTTAACAAAAAATGATATTAAGGAAGAATTGGGCGATACTATAAATATCAGGTTTTATGATAGCGCATTAGGGCAAAAAGCAATTTATAAAGACTAATTCAGCTAGCACCTAGTTCGGCATTCATTGCGCTGATGTGTCGTTCTAGCACTTAGCTGCGCTCTGAGCGTGGTGGAATTCCGTAGGGAATTCCATATAAAATTCCGTTAGAATTCCTAGGGAATTCTAGATAAAATCAAGTTCTTAGTCTTCTTCTTTTAGCCTTTTGATATCAGCACCAAGGGCGCTTAGTTTGCCCTCTAAGTTCTCATATCCCCTATCCAGGTGATAGATGCGGTGGATATTGCTAACCCCGCTTGCCCCAAGTGCTGCGATGACTAGCGCTGAGCTAGCACGCAGGTCTGTTGCCATCACATCAGCTGCTTTTAGGCTGGCGCCAGTTATGGTGGCGATGTGTCCGTTTAGCTTGATATTTGCACCCATGCGAACTAGCTCACTAGCGTGCATAAAGCGGTTTTCAAAAAGCCTTTCATCTATGATGCTAACCCCCTTTGCCACGCAAGCAAGCGCCATGAACTGCGCTTGCATATCAGTAGGAAAGCCAGGAAACTCCGTAGTAGTAATCTCCACAGGGCTTAGAGATTTTGGCGGTATTATCGTTATGCTCTCATCTTTATACTCAAAGCTAGCCCCCATAAGCTCAAGCTTGTCAATCACAGCGCCAAGCAGCTCTTTTTGCGTGTGATTTAGGGTGATTTTTGACGCACCTATAGCAGCTGCACATAGATAAGTGCCTGCTTCGATTCTATCGCTGATGACTTTGATATCAGGCATAGAGAGCAGTTCTCCATCGCTGCCCTCAAGCTCTATCTCGCTAGTACCTATGCCACTAATGCTAAGCCCGCTATCACGCAGAATTTCACAGATTTGGACTACTTCTGGCTCTTTTGCGGCGTTTAGAATTCTAGTTTTGCCCTTAGCTAGTGCTGCTGCCATGAGTATGTTTTCACAGCCTGTGACGGTGATTTTATCAAACATTATCTCACAGCCCTTTAGCCCTGATGGTGCGTGAGCTACGACATAGCCATCTTCTATGCTAATTTGTGCGCCCATTTTTTCTAGTGCCGCGAGGTGCAAATCAATCGGCCTTGCACCTATTGCACAGCCTCCTGGCAGACTTACCTCGCAGTGGCCAAAGCGTGAGAGCAAGGGGCCAAGCACCAAGATACTAGCGCGCATTTTGCGGACTATATCATAAGTCGCTTTTGTAGAGTTTATGCTAGTTGTATCTATGCTTAGCATGTGATTAGCTAGATTTGTGTTTGCGCCAAGATTGCCAAGAAGCTTGATAAGCGTTTTGATATCTACCACTTCTGGCATATTTGTTATTTTTACTTCGTTTTTAGCTAGGATTGTGCTTGCAATGATTGGTAAAGCAGCATTTTTAGCACCACTGATTTCTACGCTGCCACTTAGTTTTGCGCCACCTGTGATTTGTAAAAAATCCATTTTTAGCCCTTAAAATCAAAAAATTTTGCGTAATTATACTAGAAATTCATTATTTTTGTGTATAATCACAGCCTTTAGGCAAAATTTTATGGGGTTTTATTGTGAGAAAAAAGTTTAAAACATTAGTATTTCTAGCTTTGGGGGCATTTTTTATCACAGGTTGTGCCACTGGTAGTTCGCAAAGCGCGACAAACTTTTATAACAAAAATAAGCAATCTTATCAAACAAGCACAGAAAAAAGAGAAAAAAATCCAAACTTTAATCTAAAAAAATACACAAACACTCGCATTGGTGGTGATTGCTCAGGGCTAATTACAGCGATAAATAAAAATAATAATAGCGCAATTTTTGATCCAAAAGAGCTAAACAAATACTACACCAGCGGTCGCAAAAGTCAAGCTATGTTTGATTTATATAAAGATAAAAACAAAATTTATTTTTCTCAGCCACAAGTAGGCGATCTAGTGTTTTTTAACAACACCACAAGAGCCACCAAAGGTCGCAGTAAAAAGCTTATCACGCATGTTGGGATTGTCTCAAAGGTAAATAAAGACGGTAGCGTGGAATTTTTACACAACACAGGTGGCAAAAATGTCGTTAGCGTGATGAATCTAAGCCTACCAAACGATCATCAAATAGCTGGTAAAAAGGTAAATGCTTATATCATCTCAAGATGCAAGGACAGCTCATGCCTTGTTAGCAATCGTTTTAGCGGCTATGGTCGTATAAAATAAGCCATGTAAAATAAGCCGTGCTAAAGAGTAATTTTAACAAAAACTTTAACTCTCTAGAATTCTCTAGAATTTTAAAGAGCCTTTTAGAAGTTAAGGCTATTTGCCTTTTAGTTATCCTTAATGTTTTAGTATATATTTTTACTAGCTTGAGCGTAAGTGATTACTATTACATGCTTTTGGGGCTAAATGCTCTGTTTTTTGAGGGTTTTTATCATCAGCTTTTAAGCTCTATTTTTATGCACGGCTCGGCTGAGCATTTGGGGATGAATATGCTAGCTCTCATTGCCTTTGGATACCGCTTAGAGCGTGCTTTGGGAGCATTTAACTTTGCTTTGCTTTATTTACTTGGTGGTGTGCTTACAAACTTGCTTAGTCTTAGCTACCTTTATTTTGAGCCTTACTCAAATCTAGTAGGCGCAAGTGGTGCTATATGCGTGCTTTTTGGCTTTATGGCGTATTTTATGCCTATGCTTCGCTCAGGGCTTTTTGTAGGACTTTTGATCATGAGTTTTGCGCCTATGCTACTTGGGGTTCAAGTAGCGTGGTATGCGCATCTTTTTGGCTTTGGCGTGGGCTTTGGCGCAGGGTTTTTAAAAGCTAGAAAAGGATAGAAAATGAACTTTTTTGAAGCGATTTGGGACTGTCTAAACGAAAGTAGCATTTCTAGCAAAACTATAAAGCTGCGTGCTATAGAAGCAAATCTTAATAGCATTAGCTTTGAGGGGCTAGCAAAGCCTAAAAGCTTGCAAACTCCAAGCTACGCTAGTTTTTGTAAAGTCTATGAAATGTCTGATTTTCCAAGGATAAAAAATACTGATAAAAATGCTGTATTTTTACATGCTATCGCTCACATTGAGTATAGTGCTATTGATATCGCTCTTGATGCTTGCTACCGCTTTAGAGGTTTGCCGCTGCAGTATTATAGCGACTGGATGGAGGTAGCAAATGATGAGATCAGACATTTTAGCAAGATAAACGAACAGCTAGAAAAAACAGGTATAAAATACGGCGATTTACCGGTTCACAACGGGCTTTTTGTCGCTTTACAAAAGACTCAGCACAGCTTGATTGATCGCATGGCGATACTTCCTCGCCACATGGAGGCAAGCGGACTAGATGCAAATACAAATATTTTGAGCAAAATAGATGAGAACTCGCCGCTTCGATCTTTGCTAGAACTAATCCGTGATGAAGAAGTCTCGCATGTGGCAAAAGGCGATAAGTGGTTTAAATACGCCTGCAAACAAGAGGGCATAGAGCCTAACTCTTGGCTAGAAATCGTGCGAAAATACTATCCAAAGGCCTTTGAAAATCCAAAGCCTATTGATAAAGAACGCAGATTTCAGGCTGGATTTAGCGCAGATGAAATCGCACAAATCGAGCTACTAGCTACAAAAAATAAAGAAAACATATGAAAATAGTATATTTTATCCGCCACGCAAAGGCAGTTCATGATGGCACACCTGATTTTGATAGAGGCTTAGAGCAGCGTGGATTTAGCGATGCAAGGCTGATGGCAGAGCATTTGAAAGAAAAAAATGTGAAATTTGATAAAATCATCTCTAGCCCATCAAAGCGCACGATGATGACGGCGCAGATTTTTGCGCAGGTTTTGGAATATAATAAAAATATAAAAGAAGTAAAAGAGCTCTACGCAAGCAGCGCAGGCCGCATAATCTCAGTGCTAAATGATGTAAAAGACAAGCACGACTGCGTGGCAATTGTAGGGCATAATGAAGAAATCACCGAAGTCTGTGAACTACTAAGCGATGAGACACTAGGGCATATACCTACAAGTGGGGTTTGTGCTATTGCCTTTAAGGTCGCTAGCTGGGCGGATGTGGAGATAGGCTCAGGTAAGATGATATATTTTGATAGTCCAAAAAGGGCAAAAAAATATAAAAAACACTAGGGAATTCTAGAATTCCATAGTGTTTTGCTCTAGGAATTTTAGATTTAATTACTAGGAATTTTAGAATTCCCTACTATGTCATCCCCCAGCCCCTTTGGGGGATCTCTATATGGAATTCTAGATTGTAGGAATTCTAGATTTTCTGGGGGTTAGGGGGTGTCTTTTTTTGGGAATTCTAGAATTCCTTAATGCTTTGCCTTAGGAATTCTAGTTTTTATTGCTAGGGAATTCTAGAATTCCTAGTCAAAAATACCCCCTAACCCCTAAAAAGCAGATACAAACTAACAAGCCTAGGAATTCTAGAATTTTCATACAAAACTCAAAAATAATTTTTTTTTAAAATTCAAGTTGATATTTCACATAAATTTTATATTATGATATAAAAATACATAATTCAAAAAAAATATTTTAGGTGGATGCTTTGGAAAGTAAAATAAGATTAAATCAGCTAATAAACGAAGATATAATAAAACAATTTCAAAGATCATTTGCTACTTTTACAGGACTGCAAATCAATGCCTACGATATGGAAGGCGATCTAATAGTTTCCAGCGATGAAAGCACGCCAATAAAGTGCAAAAACGAAGGGCTAAATCTAGCTCTAAAACATAAAAAAGCTATGATTTTTAACTGTGCTGGGAGCGTGTATTTTACCTCGCCGATAATCGTAGAGCGCGAGGTCATAGCCTGTTTTATAGGTATAGGAGCAAAAGACGCCAGGAGGTGCCAAAACGCAGAACAAATCCAAAAATCAGCCAAGTTTTTAGAATTGCTCTCAAGCGCAATCTCGCAAATGGCACACGACAACTACCGCGCCCTAAAAAATAGCGAGCAACAAAAAGAGGTCTTAAAATCCCAAGCTCGCTTTATTATGAGTGTATCAACTAAAATTCAAGAATTCCTACAAAACATTTTTAGCTCTCTTGATAACATAAGCAAAAATATAAAAAACGAGCAAAACGAAGAGCACCTAAAATGCTTAAGCAACGCTAGTCACAGCGTTTTTGCTTCTATTAAAGATATGATTGATTACATAAAAATGAGCGATGAGAAAATCTACCTTGAAGAAATAAAATATCAAAGCAGTGAGCTAAAAGAGCAGATTTTTGCCCAGCTATTGGGCTATGATGCAAGGGTGATTTTGGCTCCTAATGTGCCAGAGTGGCTTTTTGGTGATCCAGGTCGCATCGGTCAAATGCTAGTAAAAATCATAAAAACCATATTAAATGAAAAAAGCAAGGCAAAAATACTAATAAATTTGGATAGCAAAAAGCTAGCTTACGCTTTAAATCTAAATATCACGCTAAATATCTCAAAGCTAGAAAATGATGAAATAGAAGCGTTTAAAAATATTTTTGAAGAAGTAAATATAAACTTTAAAAACGAAAAGTTTGATGCTGTGTTTTTATACCTGCTTTTTGAGCAAATGTTTGTGAGCCTTGATATCAAAAGAAACGCTAATAGCGTCACTATCATGGCAAGCATACCTCAGCTAAAAGTAAGCAATAACTAAAAAGGACACAAAATGTTTGAGAAAATATTAACAAAAATAGCAAATTATAAAGGCGACTTTGAGGGCTTATCAGCTATCATCAAAGACACCTGCGAAGAGCTAAAAATCGCAAAACTAGAGTCCTTTTTTTATGAACAAAACGCCAAAGAACAGCCAGCCTGCGTGCTTTACGCAAAAGATGGTGCCAAAAGCCACTTTGCCTTTGCCAAAAAATACGAGGGAGAAAAAACACTAGTTTTTCACATCCACGCCTTTGATGAAAGCAAGCCTTGGACTGCTATGCAAAAAGAGCAAATTCAAGTTTTTACAATGGTTTTATTTACTTTTTACCAAAAATTTGAACAGCAAGATAGCCAAAAAGACCCAAAAACCAAAAAAATAGAAAAAGATTGCCTAAAAGCTATTAAAAACGGCGAGTTTGTGGCTTTTTATCAGCCAAAGGTGCTGCTTAGTAATTACACTCTTTTTGGTGCTGAGGCGCTGTGTAGGTGGCAAAAGGACGGCAAATTAGTGCCGCCAATTGAGTTTATACCGGTACTAGAGCAAAGCGAGCTTATTTGCAAGCTCGATTTTTACATGCTTGAGTGTATTTGCAAAGATATCAGGCGCTGGCTTGATGAGGGCAAAAAAGTAGTAAAAATCTCAGTAAATCTCTCACGCAACAACCTAAAAAACGAAAATCTGCTAAGCGACTTGCTAGCCATCATAGATAGGCACAAAGTCCCGCACGAACTAATAGAAATCGAGATTTTAGAAAGCTCAGGCGAGGTAAGCTATAAAGAGCTAGAAAAGCTCATCTGTGGGCTAAAAGAACATGGCATCGGGGCAGCGGTAGATGACTTTGGCACCGGCTTTTCATCGCTTAGCCTACTAAAGGCACTGCCTTGGAATGTGATAAAAATCGACCGTAGCCTACTGCCTGAAAACAGCAGCAAAAACAGCGAGCAATACCGCTTGCTTAGCCACCTTTTAACCATGCTTTACGATATGGGCTTTAAGTGCTTGGTTGAGGGTGTAGAGACCTTAGAACATATAAAAATCTTAAAAGAAAATAATTGCTATGTAGCACAAGGATATTATTTTGATAGACCTTTGCCAGTAGAGCAGTTTGAAAAGCGACTTTTAGGGATAAAAGAGTAAATTTAGGAATTCTAGTTTTTGGGGGTTAGGGGGTATTTTTTATCTTAGGGAATTCTAGAATTTAACGCAGGAATTCTAGATTGTAGGAATTCTAGTTTAGGGAATTCTAGAATTCTCTGCGTCATTGCGAGAGAAGCAAGGCAGAGGGAGCAATCTCGTTTAAAATTCCGTTTAAAATTCCCTAAAATTCGTCATTGCGAGGGAGCAAGCGACCGAAGCAATCTCGTTTAAGTCTTAATAAATAAGATTGCTTCGCTTCGCTCGCAATGACGAATTTTAGGGAATTTTAGAATTCCAAAAAAAAGATACCCCCTAACCCCCAGAAAAACTAGAATTTCTAGAATAAAAACTGGAATTCCATATAGAGATCCTCGGGTCAAGCCCGAGGATGACAGAAGGCCCCAGAATTCTAGAATTCCTAAATATTTCTAGCGTATTTGTAGTAAGCAGCACAGGCTCCCTCGCCGCTCACCATACACGAGCCTATGGGGCTTTGCGGCGTGCAGGCTTTGCCAAATACCTTACAATCATAAGGCTTTGCAAGTCCTTTTAAAATCTGCGGACAAATACACGCCTTGCTCTCAGGCTTACTCATAACGCTACAATCAAAGCGTTTTTTAGCGTTTAGCGCGTCATACTCGCTGCGCAGATCAAGTCCGCTTTGCTCTATTAGCCCAAGCCCACGCCAGAGCATATCACAGGGCATAAAGTATTTATTTATGAGCGTTTTAGCCACTTCATTACCCTTTGCAGAGACAACTCTTGAGTATTCGTTATAGACCTCGTGCGTGCCTGCTAGACATTGCTCTAACACATTTAGCACGCTAGCCATCACATCAAGAGGCTCAAAGCCTGAAATTGCAATAGGCTTTTTAAACTCAGCGCAAAGCCCCTTATACTCATCACTTCCTACGATCACGCTTACATGCGATGGGCCCAAAAAGCCATCGATTTTGGCTGTTTCGTCGCTCATTATCGCTCGCAGTGGCGCAGGGACTGTAACATGATTTATGTGAAAAAAGAGATTTTTTACATTTTCATTTAGTGTTTTTTCTACTAGCACAGCACTCATCGGCGTCGTAGTCTCAAAGCCAATAGCAAAAAATATTACATTTTTGCTAGGGTTTTGCCTAGCGATTTCTAAGGCTTCAAGTGGGCTATAAAGTGCCCTTATATCATGCCCCTGCCCTCTAAGCTGTGCTAGGCTGTGCGTGCTGCCAGGCACTCTTATCATATCAGCTAAGGTCGTAAATATCGTATTTTCCATACTTGCTAGTTTGCAAGCCTCATCAATAGCCCTGCGCGGCATCACGCACACAGGACAACCTGGTCCGTGGATGAAGTTAATGCTCTCTCCCACAAGCTGCGGCAAGCCAAACTTCATTATACTATGCGTGTGCCCACCGCAGATTTCCATTATATTAAGCGGCTTTTTTAGCGCCTTGCTTTTTGCCCTTATTAGCTTAGAAAGGGCTAAAATCTTATCCTTATCCCTAAAATCGTTTATTAGATCCATTAAAATCCTTCATATGTTAAAAATACTAGCTTATATAGAGCTGTTAAAATATCTTTATCAATCTTTTTAAGTTCATTATAAACGCTATCTTTTTGTAGTTGTAGATGCTTATTTTTCAGCTTGATAAAATATGAGTTTTTTCGCCTTTAAAGACTATATCTCAGCCATTTTTGCCCTTTATGCCTTGCTCATCGCCTTTAAGCCAAGGTCGCCCTCACTCTCATCTATCTCGCCACTGCTCATATCATCAGCGATTTTTTGGTATAGCTCTAAGCTTGCTAGGGCTTGTTCGGTGTCGATTTTGCTCATCGCAAAGCCCACATGTATAAGTATATACTCGCCCACAGCTACTGGCTCACCGATGAGATCCAAGCTCACGCCACGCTTTACGCCCAAAGTCTCAACGATAGCAAAGTTATTTTCATCAATGCTAAGCACTTTTGAAGGTATTGAAAGACACATTTTTTATCCTTATTTTCACGCATTAAAAGCGCTAATTCTAGCAAATATTTTTTTAATTTTCAAATTGCGCATTTTTATAATAACCCAAAAGCAAATCTAGAATTCCTAGGAATTCTAGATTAAAGTGCTTTTGGAATTCCAAACTAGAATTCCTACGCGTCAGCGCAAAGCACAGCAAAGGTGCTGCCGTGCTTTGTAGAGTTTGCTTTTAGCAAAAAGCTATGGATTTTACAAATTTGCTTACAAGCCCAAAGTCCAAAGCCAAGAGAGCCGCTGTTTTTGTGATTTTGCCCTTTATAAAACTTCTTAAAAATCAGCTCTTTTTCACTTTTGCTAAAACCCTCGCCAAAGTCTCGCACGAAAATTCCGCTTTTACTAAGTCTTATGATAACACGCCCAGAGCTGTATTTTAGCGCATTTGAAATTAGATTATAAAGCAGCAAGCCCATTAGCTCCCTATCACAAAACACGCACTTTTGCCCGCTTATTTCTATTCGCTCATCTGCTAGTTCGTTTTTTACTCTTAGGGCTAGCTCTGCTAGGTCTATTTTTTCTATTTTTGGCTCTATATCGCCTATAAAAGCTGAGTTTAGCGTATCAAGTAGCTTTGTGATTTTATCGCAAGAGTAGATGATTTTTTGCGCAAAGGCACTAGCTTGTAAGCTTTGAGCACTTAGGCGCATTATGGCTACTGGGTTTTTTATTTCATGGCAAATGCCCTCAATCAGGCTTTGTTGCCTAGCGTTTTGTTGGGCGATTTTGCTGGCTTGTTTTTTTAGTTTTTTATCTTTTTCGTAGATGATTTTTGCGATTTTTTTGCTTTGATTGTAGAGTAAAAAATACAAAGCCCCGCTAAAAACAAGTGAGATAAAAAGCAAGTAAAACACTATCTCATCGCTTCTAGCTAAAAAGTCATTTGCGCCTAAAATCTTTAGCAAAATAGCAGCAAAAAACACTAAGCAAAGCATAAGAATTCCCACCGCTAACATAGCTTATAGCCCTCGCCTCTAATGGCTTTTAAATGCTCTCCGCTGCTGCCTAGCTTGCGCTTTAAGCGTGAAATAGCAATGTTTATCGCCTTATCACTCACCTCATCATCGCCCCAAATCTGGCTAGCTAGCTCGTAGCGTGAAATAAGCAGTTTGCTGTGAGCTAAAAAATAGCTTAAAATATGAAACTCCAAAGCCGTAAGCTCTAAAATCTCGCCGCCTACTCGCACTTCATTTTGGGCTAAATCCATGTAAATATCCCCAAAACTAAGCTCGTCTTTATCCACAGCAGTCCTGCGCAAAACAGCTTTTATCCTAGCTTTTAGTTCGTTTATATCAAAGGGCTTTGCTATATAATCATCGCAACCGCCCTCAAAGCCAGCGATTTTATCGCTATTTGCGCCCTTTGCACTTACGAAAATCACAGCCACTTCATGCCCTTTTGCCCTTAGCTTTTTTACTAGATCAAGTCCGTCTTCGCTGATTAGATTTCTATCTACAAGCAGCAAACTAGTCCCTCCAAGGCTAAGCTCAGCCTCCACGCCAGCACTGCTTAAAAAGCACCTTGTCTCATATCCAGCTAGCTTTAAGTGGTATTCTAAAAGCTCTAACATATCTTTTTCATCATCTATTATTATGATTTTTGGCATTTTAGCTCTTTTGTTTTTTGGTAATTTTACTATAAAATCTAGAATTCCAAATTTTAGAATTCCTTAAATTCTAGAATTTAAACATTTTGGAATTCCAAAACTAGAATTCCTAAGCTTAAATTTTTATTTTTGGGGTTATGGGGTATTTTTTATCTAAGGAATTCTAGATTTTATCTAAGGAATTCTAGAATTCCAAAACTAGAATTCCTTAAATTCCAGAATTTAAACATTCTAGAATTCCAAAACTAGAATTCCTAAGGCTCCAAGATTGTGCGGTGATTTTTTTCGTCGCATGCCAAAGATAGAATACTTAATTCATCAAGGCGTGCGGCGAGAAAAAGCACCCGCAAGCTGAGCCTTTGGAATTCTAGAATTCCCTAGCCTATTTTTCCACCCACATAATCACTTAGTAGCTTCGTCTTTGGACGGTTAAATATATCTTTACTATCCCCAGCTTCAATAAGCTTGCCAAGATACATAAAGGCCGTCACATCAGCTATGCGCTTAGCTTGGCTCATATTGTGAGTTACGATTAGCACGCAGTATTTTTGTTTAAGCTCTAAGATTAACTCTTCAATCGCAGCCGTGCTAATAGGATCAAGAGCAGATGTAGGCTCATCAAAAAGCAAAATTTCAGGGCTAAGCGCAATAGCCCTTGCGATACAAAGGCGTTGCGCTTGACCGCCACTTAGCTTTGTAGCATCGCTGTCTAACCTGTCTTTTACTTCCTTCCATAAATTTGCCTTTTTAAGAGAGCTTTCTAAAATCACATTAAGTTCGGCTTTATTCTTTATGCCTTTGATTTTAAGGCCATAAAGCACATTATCCCTTATGCTCATGTTAAAAGGCGTGGGAGCTTGAAAAATCATACCGATTTTACTTCGCAGTTTTATTAGATTTGTATTTTTGCTTAAAATATTCTTGCCTTTAAAGTTTATTTCGCCTTTGTAGCGATTACCTTGTGTGATATCGCAAATTCTATTTATTGAGCGCAAAAGCGTGCTTTTGCCACAGCCTGAGGGGCCTATTAGCGCAGTTACGCTTGATTTTGCTAGGCTTAGATTAATATCTTCTAAGCTTGCGTCATTTTTATTCGCATAATAAAAGCTAAAATTTTTAATCTCTAAAATACTCATTTTCTTTCCTTTAAACAGCCTAGAATTTAAGAGCCAAAAATTTAAGAGCCCAAAATTCTGCCATCAAGCTTTCTTATTTGCATAATTGTGCTTCTTGGTGTTTTGCCATAAGGGAAGGTGCTATTTGCGCCTTTTTCGCCAGGGTGTTGGACGCCTACTAGCATTGTTTTACAATCATCGCTGATAATTACACCAGTAATTTCACAAGCAATAGGCCCACTTAAAAATCTTCTTATTTCTCCACTTAGCGGATCAGCACAAAGCATTTGGTTATTGCCCATATTAGCATATGCGCCTTTATTGCTGTATTTGCCATCTGTTTGTATCCAAAGCCTACTATATTTATCAAACTTTAATCCATCTGGACTATTAAAGATATTATCTTTATTTATATTTTTGCTAGCACCTGTGTCGCTAAATGGTTCATTACCAGCTAACAAAAATATATCCCAACTAAACTTAGTATTTATGTGTGAGCCATCATTTACAAAGCGCAAAATATGTCCGTAGATATTATTTTTTCTAGGATTTGGGGCATTTGGCTCTTCTCTTTTGTCGTTATTTGTAAGCGTAACATAGACAAAATCAGAGTTTGGGTCAGCTGCTACCCACTCAGGTCTATCCATAGGCGTAGCACCTACTATGCTAGCTGCAAGTCTTGCGTTTATTAGCACATCAGCTTGTGAGTTAAAGCCATTTTTGTCATCAAGCCCATTTTTACCATGTACTAGCTCTATCCACTCGCCACTGCCTTTATTATCCCCTACTTTGCCATGAAATTTTGCTACATACAAAGTGCCTTCATCTAAAAGATTTCTTGCTTTGCCGTCATATTTATTTTTTGAGACAAATTTATATATAAACTCATTTTTTTCATCATCGCCCATATATACTACTACATGAGAGCTTTTATCTAGCACTACCTCGGCATTTTCGTGTTTAAATCTACCAAGGGCTGTTTTTTTAACAGGCATAGAGTTTGGATTATATGGGTCTATTTCTACAACCCAGCCAAAGCGGTTTGGCTCATTTGGATTTTTTGATACATCAAATCTCTCATCAAGGCTCCAGCCATACTCGCCAGCACCTTTTTGAATTCCATATCTTTTTTGCGCGGCATCTTGACTAAACTCTGCGCTAGCATCAAAAAAATCATTAAAGTTTTCTTCGCAAGTTAAATAAGTCCCCCAAGGTGTCTTGCCACTAGCGCAGTTATTTATAGTGCCATGTACTAGCTCGCCTTTTTTATCAGCTTTTGTTTTTAGTTTTTCATCGCCTTTTGCTGGACCTGAAATTCTCATAGCAGTATGGGCTGTGATTCTGCGGTTATATTTGCTATCTTTTACTAACTCATAAAAGCCATTTTCTAGCCTTTTTACCTCAAATATACTAACTCCGCAAGAATTTTGCATATACCTTACATCACTTAGGCTTATATTTTTGCCTTTGTGATTAAACATTATTTCAGGATTTATATACTCATTATTTACAGCTATTAAAGCTCTGTTATTTTCAAGCTCAAACATAAACATACCATCATTATTATCGCCCATTACAAAATTAGCATTTTGTATAGCGTTTTCATTTATATTTTTACTTTCATCATACTCACTTGCCTGTGAAAATAGCGGATCTCCCCACGAAATAAGCGGCCTAGCCTCATAGCCCTCAGGCACCACAAACGCATCTTTTGTATTTATATCTATTGCCTTAAAGCCTAAGAGTGCATTTTTATCTTGCGTTTTAGCCATTAGTGATGGCACAAAAAAACTAGCGCAGCTAGTTAGCGCTGCTGTTTTAATAAAATTTCTTCTATTCATTGTTTTTCCTTTATTTTCTTTTTAAAAACATAATTTTACTAATAATATTTGCTCCAAGCACCATGATAAGTAGTAGCAATGCCCCGCTCCACGCAGCATTTCTAAGTGCCTCATCACTACTTAGGCTAAACTCATAAATGCTTACACTTAGACTTGGCAGCGAGCTAAAAATATCAAAGCTAAAAAAATCATTATTAGCATTTGTAAATAATAATGGCGCACTCTCACCTGCTATCCTAGCAACACCCAAAATCACGCCTGTTATAAGCGCAGGTCTTGCATTTGCCATCATCACACTCATTATCACCTGCCTTTTACTAGCCCCAAGTGCGTAGCTAGCTTCTTTTAGCTTAGGATCAACCGAACCAAGTGCTTCAAAAAAGGTCTTTGCCACCACACAAAGCATGATAAAGCCCAAAGCTAGCGAGCCAGCTATGCCAGAATAAGAGCCAAAAGTGCTAACAAAAATCGCATAAATAAACACACCAACAATAATGCTAGGTGTGCTAAGTAAAATTTCTATCACGCAGATTAGGCCGTTTTTTACAGCCTTGTTTTTTGAGTATTCGCTTATGTAAATACCAGCAAAAGAGCCGATAAACAGCCCAAAAACACTAGCCATAAAAACTAAAATAATCTGTCCTAAAATAGCATTTGCTAGCCCACCAAAAGCAGTAGGCAAGGTAAAAATCGCGGGACTTAGCCCCAAAATGCCTTTGTATATAAGCGAGCAGATGATAATAAGCAAAAAACCCACTCCAGCAAGCCCAAAAAGCACGCAAAGTGCGGTAAAAATATTATTTTTTATCTCATTATTTAAAAACATATCTTACTCCACTTGAACAAAGCGCAGAAATCACAAACAAAATAAAAGCCAAAGCAAATAATGCGCTCTCATGCGCTGGGTTTGTCATAGCTTCGCCAAATTGTAAAGCGATAGTTAGCGCAATAGAACTAGCAGGTTCAACCAAGCTTGGCTGAACTTTTAGCACTCCACCCATTAAAAAAACCACCGCCATAGTCTCACCAAGAGCCCTTGCTAGGGCTAAAATCGCACCGGCTAAAATTCCAGTTTTAGCGCGAGGTAGGACTACTTGGCATAGCACCTGAGCCCTTGTAGCACCAAGTGCGTAAGCTGATTCTACCACGCTTTTTGGCACAGCGTTTATCGCATCTTTGCTAACACAGGCTATCAAAGGTAAAATCATAATAGCAAGCACGCCAGCACTAGCGAGCAAACCTACACCAGAGCCACCAAAAATAGAGCCAACTAAGGGCACAAAATATAAAAATCCCCACATACCATAAATGATACTGGGAATCGCCGCTAAAAGCTCTATACAAATGCTAAAAAACGCTCTAAATCTTTTAGCCAAAATGTGAGTAAGAAAAACTCCAACCCCAAGTGCTACTGGCAGGGCAAAAATCATCGCCAAGGCAGTGCTAAGCAAGGTAGCATAAATAGCAGCCCCGCCGCCAAAATGCCCTTTATTAACATCCCACACACTATCAAAAATAAATCCTATCCCAAAGCTTTTAAATGTAGCACTTGATTTAAAAACTAGCACCGCAAAAAGTAGCAGTGCCAAAAACACTACAAAATACGCTCCAAAGCGAATTAGAACCTTAAAACTAAGCTCTTTCATTGTTTGTTCTTATTTGTTATTATTGTTTATCCAAATACTCTTTTATCGCTTTTGCTGTATTTTCATCAATTGGCTCATAGCCTAGCTTTCTTGTAGCATTTAGCGCCTTTTCATCACTCATAGCCCAGTTAAAAAACTTCGCTACTTCTTTATTATTTTTGCCCTCTTTATGTAGTAAAATAAAACTAGCTGCAACTAGCGGATACGACCCCTTGCCACTAGCGTTTGTAAGAATTTTGTAAAAGCCATTTTCGCTAGTAAATTTAGCATTTTTGCTAGCTACCCCAAAGCTTGCTGGGCTTGGCGCAATATACTCATTTTCAGAGTTTTTTAGGCTAGCTAGATTCATGTTTTTAGCATAAGAATACTCTAAATATCCTATACTAAAAGGCGTTTTTTCTATCATAGTAGCCATTAGCGGATTTGAGGCGACTGGCGTTACTTTTGCTTCCCAATTTATGCTTTTTGCTACGCCGTATTTATATTTCCACTTTTCATCATTTGCTAGGTAGTTTGTGAAGTTAAATGTAGTTCCACTAGCATCACTGCGCACTATTACGATTATATCAGCGTTTGGCAGCTTTATGCTAGGATTTAGAGCTTTGATTTTCATATTATTCCATTTTGTAATCTCACCGCTATAAATCATCGCTAAGGTGCTAGGATCAAGGCGTAGATCTTTAATACCATCTAGATTATATCCAAGCACAACAGCCCCAATCACAGCTGGAAACTGAACTAGATTTTTTTCTTTTAATACCTCTTGCGTTAAGGGCTCATCACTACCGCCAAAGTCGCCATTTTTTGCGCTTATGCTAGCAATCCCCTTGCCTGAGCCACCACCTGAGTAGCTTACCTCATTTTTAGTTTGTTCATAGTAGATTTTTGAGAGTTCTTTGTAAATTGGCATAGGGAAAGTCGCCCCCACACCAGTAAGACTAGCAGCACTTGCACTAGCGCAAATCACAGCTGCACCAAGACCTGAAAGTAAAGTTTTTTTAAGCATTTTCGCTCCTTTTTTATAAATTGCGAGCGAATTATAAAAATGCTTAATAACTTTTTGGAAACAAAATTTAATTTTGGAATTTCAAATTCTAGAATTCCTTAAATTCTAGAATTCCAAACTAGAATTCCTAAGCCTTGTGTCATTGTCCGGCTTTACCGGACAATCTCTATAAAAACCCCCGTACCCCCAAGAAAATATCTAAATTTTGAAATTCCAAACTAGGATTTCAAATTCTAGAATTCCTTAAATTCTAAAATTCTAGAATTCTAGAATTTAAAAAATATAGACGCAACACACAACTTCGAATAAATTTGTTATTGATCTAAAATTTTAAAAAATTTTCTAGCAAAATACATTCTTTTTTTATATTATTTTAAATTTATCTAACTCTACAAAGCCTATCATAGCGTTCATTAAAGCGATCTTTTTAGCGTTCAAGAGCTCATTTTTACTTATGTCTTTTGGTTTTAAAAAGCCGTTTTGAAGTAGCCTTTGTCTTGAAGTGCCTTTTAAAAGTGGAGTTTTTGGAGTAAGCCACAGACCTAAGCTCTCATCAAAAATAGCTAAATTCGCTATGCTAGTGTCTGTTATGAGAGAGTTTTTCATCATAATTATCTCATCAAAGCCGCTTTTAGCTTTGTCTATGTCGCTTCTATCTAGATATTTTTTATCGTAGCTAAAGCTTATATTTACTAGCTTGAACTCGTAAAAATCACGCATTTTGTATGGAAAATACTCTACGCTTACAAGCTCGCCGTTTTCATCATATATCACTTTGGCCCTGTAAATTCCGTCTGTTTTTGGCTTTAAGACCTTTGCAAAGTCAAATTTAAGCTCGTTTAAGACGGAATTTTGAGCTCTTTTGATGTGAAAATCTAAATTTAAAACATTACCGTTTTGAATTTTTATAGTCTCAAAAAGGAAAATAGACTTTTTGGATGAGTTCATCATACTCCTTTTTTGCCTCACTCATTACCGTAATACCTCCACCGCTGAAAAAATACAGCCCATCAGAGCGCTCTTTGACAAACCTTATCATAACAAAGCTTTGGCAAACTACTCCGTCAAAATATATAAAAACTCCTGTATAAAATCCCCTGGGCTCTCTTTCGCACTCTTTGATGATGCTCATTGTCTCTTGCTTTGGCGTCCCTGTTATGCTACCTGCTGGAAGCAAGCTAGAGAAAATCTCATCAAAACTTATCCCTTTTTTTAGCTTTGCGCTAATGTGTGAGCTAGTTTGATATAGCTGCGCTACTTTTTGTATGTATCTAAAACTCTCTACTTTAACCTCAGTGGAGATGGCGCCAAGATCATTTCTCATGAGATCTAGCATCATAGCTGATTCGCTAAACTCTTTTGGATCGTTAAAAGCATTTCTTTGGCTTTTGGAAGTGCTGCGTTTATCGTGCCTTTCATAGGAAAAGCATGGATAAAACCATCTTTTATAGTAACAAAAGGCTCAGGGCTGAAGCAGACAAAATCATCTTTTTTATAGATAATAGCTTCGCCCTTTGTATGCTCAAATATATCTTTTAAACTTAAATTTGTTTCTATCTTAGTAGAAAAACATAAATTTAAAAGATAACTATCTCCGTTTTTTTGATGATTTATGACTTTATCAAAGCTTTTTTTGTATGTATCAAAGTCTATTGGATATTTTTTTATAAAATGATTTATGGGGCTAGCTTTTTTTACATTTAGTTTAAATTCTATGCCAAATTTCTTTGCGTCTTTGGGGTGAGTGATGATATTTTGCTCTGGGGTATCGTAGCTAAGAAGAGCTATGAAAGGCTGATTTTTAGGGAATTTATAGAGCATTACTTTTTCTAGCGAATTTCGCAACTATTTTTGCTTTTTTAGCCAAATCAAAAGCCATCATTGACCTCCTGAGCGGTATTAAATTTTTAAAAGGCAATTTTAACTAAATAAATCAAAATATAACTTAAATTTATGATGCTTGGAATTCCAAACTAAAATTCCTAGGAATTTTAGATTTAAAAATATTTGGAATTCCAAAACACTGGCGGAATTTTTGAAATTCCAAATTCTAAAATTCCTAGAAAATATAAAAAAGAAAACCCCCGCACCCCCAAGAAAAAAGATACTAGGGAATTCTAGAATTCCCTAGTGATAGGAATTCTAGATTTTATTTAGGAATTCTAGAATTCCCTAGAAATTTACTTTTTCAGCAAGGCTTTTTGCTCAGCGATAAACTCTATCCACGCCTCAAAGCCCTCGCCGGTTTTGCTATCAAGTGTGATGAGTTTTGAGAGCGGATTTAGCTTTGCTAGCTCGCTTTTAGCACGCTCTATGCTAAAATCAAAATGCTCTATTAAACTAACTTTTGTGATAATCACAAGGTCGCTGCGGCGAAACATCACAGGGTATTTTGGGATTTTATCATCGCCTTCTGGCACGCTTAGAAGCACGACATTTGCGTGCGTCCCCACATCATAGCTAGCAGGACAGACAAGATTTCCCACATTTTCTACAAAGAGCAAATCAAGCTTATCAAGCGGCAAATTATCAAGCCCCACCTTTACCATATCAGCATCTAAATGGCAGCTTTGGCCGGTGGTGATTTGGTAGGCTTTTGCGCCGGCCACTATGATGCGATCAGCGTCTTTGTTTGTCTCCAAATCGCCCTCCACCACGCCGATTTTTACGCTCTTTTTGCCAAGCTCTTTTATCGTGCGCTCTAAAAGCGTGGTTTTGCCAGCACCTGGGCTACTCATTAGATTCATCGCCAGTAAGCCCCTAGCGTTAAAATCAGCTCTTATTTTTGCCGCAGCTTTATCATTTTTGCTAAGAATGCTCTCAAATACCTCAAGCGTGCTTTTCATTTTTACCCTTTTTATAAATTTATTAAAAATTCCCTTGAAATTGCCCTTTATTTAGCTACAATCACTCCTAAATTCGGGGGCGATCAGCTGTATTTGATAAAAATCGCAAATGATATCTATTTGTTTTATAACCCTTGAATTTTTATTTCTAGAATTCCCAAAAATACCTAAGGAATTCTAGAATTCCCTACACATTAAATCTAAAATGCATCACATCTCCGTCTTTTACTTCGTATTCCTTACCTTCTATGCGTAGTTTGCCAGCTTCTTTTGCACCAGCTTCGCCCTTACACGCTACAAAGTCTTCATAGCTTATTACCTCAGCTTTGATAAAGCCTTTTTCAAAGTCATTGTGAATGACACTTGCCGCTTTTGGGGCTAGCCAGCCACGCTTTATAGTCCAGCTACGCACCTCTTGCACACCTGCTGTAAAGTAGCTAATAAGCCCAAGCTTAGCAAAGGCAGCTTTTATTATAAGCTCCAATCCACTCTCATCTGCTCCCATCCCAGCCAAAAGCTCTTTGGCTTCCTCATCGCTCATACCTACTAAATCTTCTTCAATCTTAGCACAAAGCTTGATAACTTGCGCGTTATTTTCTGCTGCGTGAGCTTTTATCGCTTTTACATATTCATTATCGCTTGAAAGCCCATCTTCATCTACATTTGCGCCGTATATCATCTCTTTTGCTGAAAGCAGTCTTAGCTCTTTATTAAGACTTTCAAAAACATCTCCACCATCAAAGCTACTAGCCTTTTTGCCAGCATTTAAATGCTCTAAAAGCGCATTTGCGCACTCCAAGCTAGCCTTTGCTTCTTTGTTTGCCCCAGATTTTGCCTCTCTGGCAAGTTTTTCTATTTTTTTATTTAGTTGCTCCATATCAGCCAAGATTAGCTCAGTTTCTATTATTTCAGCATCTCGCACTGGATCAGTATGCCCTTCTACATGCGTGATATTACTATCATCAAAGCAGCGCACGATATGAAGTAGCACTTCACACTCTCTAATATTTGCTAGAAATTTATTTCCAAGTCCCTCGCCCTTGCTAGCACCTTTTACAAGCCCAGCGATATCTACAAACTCCACCTGAGAGTGCATAATTCGCTTTGGCTCTACGATTTTTGCTAGCTCATCAAGACGTGCATCAGGCACTTCTACCACAGCCTTATTTGGCTCAATGGTACAAAAAGGATAGTTTGCAGCCTGAGCGTTACTAGCCTTTGTTAGAGCATTAAATGTCGTGCTTTTGCCCACATTTGGCAAACCTACTATTCCTACTGCTAGTCCCATTATTTGCTCCCCAAACTCTCTAAAAACGCCACGCAGGCTCTAACCCCAGCCCCAGAGCCACCTGCTGGATTTAGCCCCCAAGCCTTGCTTACAAAAGCAGGCCCTGCTATATCAAGGTGTAGCCATTTGTCTTTATACTCATCTTTTATAAACTTATCTAGAAATAACCCAGCTGTGAGAGCCCCGCCATAGCGAGTATTAGCAGCGTTTGAGACATCAGCGATATCACTTTTTATATGCTCAGCTAAATGCTCATTAAACTCTAAAATACTAAAAAACTCTCCACTAGTTTTTGCCGCTTTATAAAAATCACTTTGTAGCTCGTAGTTATTGCCCATTATAGCGCTTGTATACTCCCCTACGCCTACTACACAAGCCCCTGTTAAAGTAGCTAGGTCAATGATAAAATCAGGCTTAATGTTTTCTTGCGCCCACGCTAGCGTGTCAGCTAGCACGAGGCGACCTTCTGCGTCTGTATTTCGCACCTCTATGCTAACGCCATTTTTGGCAATTAGCACATCATCAGGCTTATAAGCCTTGCTGCCTATTGCGTTTTCTACGCAGCCTAGCACTGAGTGAATTTCTAAGGCAATTCCAAGCTCGCTAGCAGCTTTGATTATACCAAGAGCTGCTGCTGCGCCACTTTTATCAGCTTTCATACTTAGCATATAATCACTTGGCTTTAAGCTAAGTCCGCCAGTATCGTAGGTCACGCCCTTACCTACAAAGCAGACCTTTAGCTTTGCGCCTTTTGGTTTGTAGCTAAGATGAATTAGTTTTGGCTCGTGTGGACTAGCGTTTGCTACAGCTAGCATAGCGTTCATTTTCTCTTTTTTTAGCTCACTCTCGCCTAAAACTTCACATTTTAGCACTTTGCTATTTTTGGCTAAGTCACACGCATCCTTTGCCATACGCTCAGGCGTGTAAATAGCTGGTATTTCATTTACTATATCACGCACGAAATTCACACTCTCACTTAGAATTTCACAATTAGCTAGAATTTGCTCTGTACCTTTTAAATTAGTATCAATTAGCACTTTTTCTAAGTTTTTTGGCTTTTTATCACTTTTGTATTTTTCATAGCTATAAGCACCTAGCAAAATTCCCTGCACCGCAGCTTTTAGCTCGCACTCGCTTTTAAAATCAAAGCAAAGCTTGGCACTTTTGATTTTTAGCTTTGAGATAGCGCGTATTGCAGCTGAGGCGGCATTTGCAATAGCGTTAAAATCACGCTTTTTAATAGCAGAATAAATGCGCCTTTTCTCACTTAGATTTAAAAGCCCCTCACCCTTGTAATCATAAAAGTCAAAGTCTTTAAAATCAGCCGCTGTTTTAATCTCATCTTTTTCAAGCAAGATTATTTCATAATCGCTTTTTGCTTTACTTAATTCTATTTTCATTTTTTCTTAACTCCCTTTTTTTAAGCATGTTTGATTCTATTTTTTTGAATGTTAGCACCACGCTAGCAGCAACCATTATTAGCAGCGGTACGCCAAAATACCAGTGTTTTTCTATCCAGTGAATCACTATCCAAATCTCATCGCCAAAATACCAAGCTAGCAAAATCGTAATCGCCGCCCAAACCCAAGCACTAATTAAATTTATAATAGCAAACTTAATGCTAGAATAGCGAGTAACGCCTATGCTCATCGGTATCACCGTGCGAAAGCCATAAAGATAACGCTGCACAAAAATCACCGGCCAGCCGTATTTTTGAAGCAAGACATGCGCTATGGCAAACTTCGTACGCTGACTAGCTAGCTTTTTTTGGATATATTTTTTGTTATAGCGACCGATGTAAAAATATATTTGATCCCCACAAAAGCCACCAAGCCCAGCTATAAAAATAACAAGCCCCAAATTTACCCCGCCAGAGTGCGCAGCAATGCCAGCTAAAATGAGTGCTAGCTCACCTTCTAAAATACACCAAAAAAACACAATGAGATAAACCCAACTAGGATAAGTCTCAAAAAGTCCGGTAAAAAACTCTTGCATTTCAAGCCTTTATAATTTTAATATACTATAAACATCACAAAGCGCTCTTAGCTTGCTAGCACCGCCAAGCTCTGTTAGTTCTATGATAAAGCAGGCTTCAACCACTTTTGCGCCTACGTTTTTTACTAGCTTGCAAGCAGCTGTGGCTGTACCGCCGGTGGCTAGCAAATCATCTATTAAAAGCACTTTTGCGTCCTTTTGCCCTCTAAACGCGTCTTTGTGAATCTCAATCGTAGCAGAGCCGTATTCTAGCTCATAACTCTCTTTAAAAGTAGCACAAGGCAGTTTGCCAGCTTTGCGAATAGGCACAAAGCCAAGGCAGAGCCTGCTAGCAAGCGCAGCACCAAAGATAAAGCCCCTACTCTCAATCCCAGCGATAAAATCAATATCGCTATTTTTGTAGCAAGATTCTAGATAATCAAGCAGTCTAGCAAAGGCCTGCGCATCGTTTAAAAGCGTGGTTATATCACGAAATAAAATTCCAGGCTTTGGAAAATCTGGTATAACTCTAATGTCTTTTTCTAATTGCTCGCTAAATGTCATTTTTGTCCTTTTTTATACTAGGAATTCTAGATTTTATCCTTAGGAATTCTAGAATTTTACCTAGGAATTCTAAATTCTATCCTAGGAATTCTAAATTCCGTCCAAAAATTCTGTCCTAGGAATTCCAAAACTCTCAACCCAAGATTAGGATTTTTGAGTGATTTTTGCTTTGGCGGTGCGAAGATAGAATGCTTAATTCATCGAGCACCGCCAAAGTAAAAAGCACCACCCATCGGGTGCAAAGCAAAAAAGCCGAAGATAACCTTATAGCAAGGCTTCGATTTTGCCCTCAAGCTCTTTAATATGCTGATTTAGCTTATCATTTTCTAGGCGGTATTGAGAGTTTCTAGTCCTTAGGTTTGTTACATCGCCTTTGATTTTGTTTAGCTCATCGGTTAGTATATCGATATTTCCAAGACTTCTTTGAAGCTGAACTTGTAGTTTGCGGATGACGATTTCAGTATCATCAAGGTTTGTTTTCATAAAATCCCTCATTGTGCGTTCTTTGCCAAGCAAGGTTTTATAATAAAACACCATAACCGTAAGATAAGCTATCAAACACACCAAAGAAGTGTAGAAAATAAAATCAAAAACCATTTTTTCTCCAAAACTTAAAGTTTATCAATGCGCCCTTGATGCCTGCCGCCCTCAAACTTGGTATCAAAAAAGGCTCTCAACATCGCTATAATCATCTTTTCATCGCTAAAACGACCTGAGAATGCTAGCACGTTTGCATCATTATGAAGTCTGCTTAGCATAGCAGTATTTTCATCGTGACAAAGTGCGCAGCGTATATGTTTGTGGCGGTTTGCGGCTATACTTATGCCAATTCCAGAACCACAAACTAGAATTCCCTTAGCCCCTTTATCATTTTCTAACTTCGCCGCAAGAGCGTTTGCAAAATCAGGATAATCAACGCTAATCTCAGGGCTATTACAGCCAAGATCTACGCAATCAAATCCACGCTCTTTGCAGTATTTAAGAGCAATTTCCTTGCCTTTAAATCCGCCGTGGTCGCTAGCTAAATATACTTTATTTGCTTGCATTTATATATCTCTCATCACTTTCTAAGCTATCAACAAAACGTCCTACTCTATCCCAGCGAACTTCTTTTTTGTCCCCGTCCCAGCTAAAATAGACAAACCACGGCTTGCCTACTACATGCTTGTAATTTATTGGTCCCCAAAAGCGGCTGTCATTGCTATTTTCTCTATTATCGCCAACCATAAAAAACTCATCTTCTTTTACTTTAAAATAAAAAGCATTAAAATCAAGCCCATCAAGTGGCGCTAACTCAGGGGCAAAAATAGCGCTCATAGCAAAGCGCCCTTGTGCCGCAAACATCGTAGCTATACTAAAAATATCTATTTCTTGCCCACCAAAATTATCCTTACGCTCGCTAGAATCATAGTGAATTCCTAGGTTTTTATAAGGCTCACGCACATAAAACTTTCCGCCGATTTTAAAAAGATTTTCATCGCCATAAGTTTTGCGTATTTCATCATCGCTCATATTTGGGCGCAGATACATAGCCCTTGGGGCAAAAATCACCTCATCGCCAGAGACAGCAAAAAGACGCTTTACATAATAAATCTTTGGCTCATTTGGATAGCGAAACACGACTATATCGCCACGCTGTGGTCTTTTTCCCTCCCAAAGGTGCCCATTGCCATTAAAATCAGGCGCTACTGGCAGCTCCAGCCACGGGATATGCGGCGTAGGCATACCATAGCTAAACTTTTTTACAAAAAGAAAATCACCGATTAAAAGCGAGTTTTTCATAGACCCTGATGGTATCACAAAGGCTTGCGCCACAAAAAATATAAAAAACAGCACAATAATAATCGTGCCAGTCCAGCTAGAACTAAACTTGCTTAGTTTTGAAAGAAAATTATGCCCTGAGTTCATTTTTTGCGCTTTTTATGGTATTTGATAGCAGCATTGCTATTGTCATTGGACCAACGCCGCCTGGCACTGGGGTTATGAAGCTACATTTATTCTTTATAGCCTCAAAGTCCGCATCCCCACACAGCGAGCCATCATCAAGCCTGTTTATACCTACATCAATGATAGTCGCGCCGTCTCCAACCATATCAGCACTTAGGAATTTTGGCTTGCCGATAGCTACTACGATGATATCCATAGAACGTGAGATTTGAGCTAGATTTTTTGTCTTTGAGTGAGCGATGGTCACAGTCGCACCTGCATTTAGCAGCAAGGCTGCCATAGGTTTGCCAACTATATTTGAGCGGCCAATTACTAGAGCGTTTTTACCTACTAAATCAATATTATATTCTTTAAAAATCTCCATTATACCAAGTGGCGTACAAGGCACGAAGCCATCTAGCCCTGAGTTTAGCTTGCCTACATTTAGAGCATGAAAGCCATCTACATCTTTATTAGGATCAATCCGTCTTAAAACTTCGTTTGTATCAAGGTGCTTTGGCAGTGGGAGCTGAACTAGAATTCCATGAATGCTATCATCTTTATTTAGCACTTCAATTAGGCTTAAAAGCTCATTTTGCGTAGTTTGCTCGCCTAGGCGGTGCATGACTGAGCCCATGCCAGCAGCGATGCAAGCTTTTTCTTTGCTTGCTACATATGTTTGGCTAGCTTTATCTTCGCCCACTAAAATCACAGCCAAAGTAGGCTTAATGCCCTTTGCTATTAGTTCTTCGCAGTCTTTTTTTACTCTCTCTTTTATTTTTGCGCTTAACGCCTTGCCATCGATTATTGTCATTTTAACCACCTTTAAATATAAAAAAAGCGTATGATAGCAAAATTTTTTTTAAGCATAATTTAGAAATGAGTAAATTTTTATATATTTTTTTTATATTTTTTTTATATTTTTTTTATATTTTTTTTATATTTTTTTATTATTTTGTACCCTAAAAGCTGGGTAGTAGGATGTCTTGGGGCTTGCACACTTTAAAAAAATGCTTTAAGGGCTGTAAGCTAGTCCAAAAAATAGACTGAACCATAAAAATCAAATTTAATTGTTTTATTTAAGTAATATTAAATTTCTTTATTTATTACAATTGCGTTCTTAAAGTTGCCAGTTTGGCAAATAACAATTTCAAATGTTAATCAATGATTTCTGCCTTAAATCAATTTAAACAAAAATATCTTATATATTTTTGGGACACTGCAAAGTCTATGATAGCACTTGCCATCATAGCTTCTATTTACTTTGGTTTTTTTGGTACTGGTTGGCAAGTAACTGGTGAGATGACGCGCTGGGGTGGTGAGTTTTTAGAGCTTTTTGGTCTTGATACTAGCAAATATAGCTATTATAAAATGACAAATCTCTCAGGCAATCCGCTTACTCGCTATGAAGGACTTGTGCTTATAGGTATGTTTATTGGCGCATTGATAGCGGCTCTCTTTGCAAATAAGGTTAAATTTCGCCTACCAGCTAGCCGCATACGCATCTTTCAAGCTATAGCTGGTGGTATCCTCTCAGGTTTTGGTGCTAGACTTGCTTTTGGTTGTAATCTGCTTGATTTCTTTACCGGACTTCCATATTTTTCTTTGCATACTTGGGAATTTGCTGTGTTTATGGTGCTTGGTATTTGGTGTGCTACAAAGGTCGGTAAGCTAAAAATTTTTATGCCAAAAGCTACTCCCCAAAATGTGGTATAAATGGCAAAGGCATCGAGCATGACAAAGGACGCGCAAAACGCCATTTTAGATATGGTGTGGTGATTTTGATTGCTACGCTTGTTTGGCTTGTTTATCTTTTTGTCGTTACAGAACCATTTAAACTAGGAGTAAAATCTAGCTTTCTTCCACTTGGGCTTATCTTCGGTCTTATTTTTGGTTTTATTATATCTCGTGGTCAAGTATGCTTTACATCATGCTTTCGCGATTTGTTTTTGTTTGGTCGTGATAATGCCGCAAAGGGAGCATTTTACGGAATGCTTATCGCCACATTTATAATTTTTGTGCTTATGTTAAATGGTTATTCGGCTTTTGTTAGAAGCTTTTCAATTGCTGTTGCTTTAGGTGCATTTTTATTTGGTTTTGGTATCGTGTTTGCAGGAGGTTGCGAATGCGGATGGGCTTATAGAGCAGCTGAGGGACAGACGCATTTTATGATAGTTGGTGTGGCAAATTTCGCCGGAACTGCTATTTTAGCAATTATTTATGATCAAATTCCAGATTGGATCAAGTCTGGTCCAAAGATTCAGTTTTTAAATGAGCTTGGTTCTTTGCCAGGACTTACATTAAATGCTGGACTTTTATTGCTTTGTGTTGCACTGATTTTTGCTTATAAAAAACGATTTTTTGCAAAAGGAGGTTACTAATGAAAGCTAATTATGAAATAACTTATAGTCTTGATATCCAAGGCGAGGCTTGTCCTATGCCAGCGATTGCTACCTTGGAGGCATTACCACAGCTAAAAAAAGGAGAGGTCTTAGAGGTGCTTTGCGACTGTCCACAGGCGATAAACTCTATCCCTGTTGATGCAAAAAACCGCGGTTTTGAAGTTTTATCTATAGAACAAGATGGTCCGACTCTTAGATTTATCATAAGAAAACCATAAATCAATATGAATAAATTTGGGTTAGTTTTAGCCCAAATTTTTAAATTTATAAGTGTAGTTTTTTTCTATTTTGCATATATGAGTAAAAAATTAACAAACTAAGAGCCACAGCTAAAAAAATAACTCTAAAAGAGCCTAGAAAATAGCAAAATGGGAATTCTAGAATTCCCTTAACTCACTGCTAGACTTCTAGCACTCATTTGAATTTTAAAATTTCGTAAAAAGACAAAATTTTCTAACTTAACCGCCTTTTAATATAAAAAAGCGTATGATACTAGAATTTTTTTTAAGCATAATTTAGAAATGAGTAAATTTTTATATATTTTTTTATTGTTTTGTGCCCTAAATGCTGAGGACTTTATCTCAAAAATGGAATACGCTCGCATGCTATACCAAAATCCCAGAGGTATCGGCTGTAATAAATGCCACGGCGAAAATGGCGAAGGCAAGCTAATAGCTAACTACAAACAAAAAGATACCAAAAACGGCAAGCTAAGCACTTTAAGCCTAAGCGCACCGCAAATAAACAATATGGATTTTGAAAGCTTTAAAAAATCAATAAATAAAAGTACAGGTATGATGCCAAGTTATTTTCTAACAGATGCTGAAATACTCACTCTTTATGAGTATTTACAAACCAAAAAGGAGCAAAAATGACAAATCAAAAAGCCTTTGAAAAAGCCAAAGAATACATCCCAGGTGGCGTAAACTCGCCTGTTCGTGCCTTTAAAAGTGTAAAAGGCTCTCCAATTTTTATTGAGCGTGGAAAAGATGAGTTTATCTACGATATAGAGGGCAAAAAGTATATTGACTATGTGCTTAGCTGGGGGCCACTTTTTCTAGGACACAGCGATAAAAGCGTAGAGGGCGCAATTACTAAAACCATGAAAAAAGGACTTAGCTTTGGGGCTCCAACGCTGATTGAAACCCAGCTAGCAAAGCTAATTTTAAGCAAAATCAGCTACCTTGATAAAATCCGCTTTGTAAGTTCAGGCACAGAAGCTACCATGAGTGCTATCCGCCTAGCAAGAGCTTATAGCAAAAAAGATGGAATAATCAAGTTTGAGGGCTGCTACCACGGACATAGCGACAGCCTACTTGTAAAGGCAGGTTCAGGCGCAACCACCTTTGGAAACTCAAGCTCGCCTGGCGTGCCAGAGGATTTTGCTAAGCACACGCATTTAGCTATTTATAACGACATTGCTAGCGTGGAGAAATGCTTTAATGAAAGTGATGATATCGGCGCTGTGATAATAGAGCCTATTGCTGGAAATATGGGGCTTGTGCCAGCTAGCCTTACATTTTTGACCCAGCTTAGAGATTTGTGCCGCAAAAAAGGTGCTGTGCTTATCTTTGATGAAGTTATGAGTGGCTTTAGAGCAAGTATGACAGGCTCTTATAAGTTTAATAAAATCAAGCCTGACCTAGCTACTTTTGGTAAGGTTATTGGCGGTGGGCTAAACGCAGCTGCCTTTGGCGGAAAAGATGAAATAATGAGCCTTCTAAGCCCAGATGGAGCTGTGTATCAAGCAGGCACGCTAAGTGGAAATCCACTGGCTATGGCAGCTGGAATTGCTACACTTAGTAAGATTTTTGCTACTCCAAATGTATATGAAAAACTAAATAGCAAGGTAAAAAGCATACTAAAATGTATGAATAGCAGCGCAAAACGCAAAGGCATAGCCTTGCAAACAGAGCATCGTGGCACGATGTGGGGCTTTTTCTTTAATGAAAATAAGGTTACAAACTACGATATTGCGCTAAAAAGCGATACACAGATGTTTGCGAAGTTTCACGCAGCTATGCTAAAGCGTGGGATTTACCTTGCCCCTAGTCAGTTTGAGACTTGCTTTATTAGCACGAAGCACAGCAAAAATAGCATTGAGGCGACGTGCGAAGCTATAGAAGCAAGCTTTAAAGCACTTTGATTTTTGCGAATTGTTATTAGTGACGGATTGTGCTTAAAGCCTAGTAGGCGCACGGCTCAATGAACCTTATGTTCTATTTACGCCGTACACCTACTAGCCTTTAAACACACTACGCCTATTCTAAAATTCGCCCACTTCGTGAAATTCTAGAATTTGGTGTTTTTTAAATTCTAGAATTTGGCATTAAATTCTAGTTTTAAATTCTAGAATTTAAAAATTTTAACAGTCGCGACAGCGGCAATAAAAACAAGGCGCGGCACTTGAGGTGAATTTGTCCGCCGCGGTGCGTGCGCTAGATATATAATCTGCGGAGCATCGCGGCGGACAAAGACACCCAAGAGCCCCGCCAGCCGATAAAAGCAGCAGCAATAAAAAACACGGCTCCAAGATCGTGAGGTGAATTTATTCGCCGCGCGCTGATGATAGAATACTTAATTCATCGAGGCGTGCGGCGGATAAAGGCACCCACGAGCTGAGCCGATAAAATAAAGATAAAAAAATGAAAGAACAAAACAATAGTAAAACTTTTAAAATAGCGCGTGCAGCTGATAGCCTAAGCCTTGGCATTAGCATGGTAGTAGCTGTAGCAATTGGCACAGGTCTTGGCGTGTGGTTACGGCAGTACTGGGGAAACTGGGCGCTTTTTGGCGGAATTGCCCTTGGCGTCTTCGCAGCGATAAATAATGTCTTCAAAGCCTACAAAGCCCAAAAAGCAAGCTATGATGAGCTTGGCGATACTCACGCTATAATAAAGCCAAATAGCACTAAAAAAACCGCCCAAGATGACGATATAGGCAAAAATATTTAAGTGAGTAAAAGTGGCAAAAAAACTAGCTTTAATTTATCTTTGTAGCGACGCAGTGCTGATTGTTATTTGTGCGTATTTTGGCGCAGTCCATGTGCTAAACTCACAAGTTGCTTTAATCTCTAGTTCGCTCATCATCTTAGCTAGTTTTTTAGGATATAAAAAGCGTGTGGCAAAAAAAATAGTAAATGCTGATATAAGCGCATTTGATGATGTTTTTGATGATAATGAGAATTCTAGAATTCCCAGCCAAGATGAAGTAGCAAAGCTAGAGAATTCTAGAATTCCTAATGAAAAAACCCCAAAAATACCTTTGCGCCTTTATGAGTTTGGCTCTGTATTCTCGCCTTTGCGCTTGCTTGGCTATGTTTTGCTTATTTTAGCTTTTTTTATTCTATTAAAAAAAGAGCTTTTTGAGCCACTTAGCTTTTTAGCTGGCATTGCTGTGATGCCTATTTCTGCGCTATTTTCAGCTGTTTTTATAAAAGCAAAATAATATGATAAACACATCCATAACCCAGCCGTTAGTAGACAAAGAAATAAGGGAACTAGAGCGAGATAAGCGCATAAAAGATGTCTCGCAGCGAGTAACAAGCACCAAAGACACCACCACAAAAGACGCTACAAGCAAGCCGCTTTTTGACAAGCAAGAAATCCTAGGAGAAAAACAAACCTTAATAGAACAAAAGCTAGGTGAGCTTACAAACAAGCTACTAAGCGGGCTAAAAAGTGGCGAACAAGGCCCAAATATGCCACGCCTGCTCCAAGTCGCCCCAAACCTAGCAAGCGATGTAAGAGAGCTGCTAAAAGCCCTAGAGGGCAACGAAAAGCTAGCCACTTTTAAAGAAGCCTTAGCAAAGTTCATAAAGCCGATTGAAAACCTAAGCCCACAAGGCGTAGCACAAGGGATTAAAGACTCAGGCATAATGCTAGAAGCCAAAATCGCCCAAAGCCTAGAAGCCCAAAGCCTACCAAGCAAAATCAAAGAACTACTTAGCCAGATGAAAAACACGCAAAATCAAGGGCTAAAAGAAAGCTTTTTAAAGCTACCAAACGACAGTGATGCTAAAAAGAGCATAAACGACCTTCAAACCCTGCTAAAAGAGCAAAAAAAGCTAAATCAAGAGATTATAAATAACTCGCCTTTTAAAGCCCTAGACAAGGCAAGCAACGCCCTAGAAAACGCAGCAAAATACCTTGATAAACTCTCAAATCTAGGCAAAAACCTTAGCCTAAAAACAGCCCAAAATCTGCTCTTGCGCATAGAATCAAGCATACAAAACGCCCAAAAAAGCGCAAATAACTACAATCTAAATAGCGCTACACTAAAAGATGCTAGAGCTATCAGGGAACAAATAAATGCTAGCGCAAACGAGCTACAAAACGCTCTAAATTTGCTAAAAAATAAAGATAGCAATTTTAAAGCCTTTCTTACTCGCTATGATCCAAATAATAAGGAAAATGCCACGCTAAAAGAGGCTTTAAGCAAACAAAACGAGCCAAAAGCAAATCATATAAGAATAAATATACAAACAAGCAACACAGGTAGCACAGCGCACTCGTCTTCTCTAAACGCAAACTCTGCGCAAAACGCCAGTTTATCGCAAAACGCTAGCCAAAATAGCTCTTTATCTCAAAACGCCAGTTTCTCGCAAAACTCCACTCTAACACAAGAGCAAAATAGCTTTAAAAACATAAATCTATCGCAGTTTAAAGAAGCAATCGCCTCAGAGGTAAACACCCCAAATCTCCAAGGCAAAATCACTGAACTAGCTCGCGCCTTAACTAGCCTAAAAAACACTCTTAGCCCAGAACTAGCTAGCGCAAAATCAGCCCTTGAAGAAATAAAAAGCCTTGCTCGCTCAGCCAAAAGTGCTGCTAAAAGCATAGGCGCAATCAAGCCAAATAATGCAGAACAAGCTCTAAAAGAGCTACAAAGCGATATGAAATCTGTGCTTTTAAACCTTAAAGAAAGCACGCAAAATCAATCCAGCACGCAAAATATCCACACCGCTGCGCAACGACTTTTAACCCAGATTGAAATCCACCAGCTAGCAAGCTTTGCGCAAAACTCGCTACAAACCTACCTGCCCTACCACTGGGACGAGCTAAATAGCTCAAACCTTAGCTTCAAGCGTGGCAACAAGGACAAGTTTTACGCTCGCATTGAGCTTAGTTTTGTGAAATTCGGCGAAATTGGCATAGTGCTAGGTCTGGCTGAGAATAAATTTCTTGATGTTAGCATACAGACTGGCAATGATGGCTTTAAAGAAATTATTTTAAGCGAGACCAAAAGTCTTAAAAGAGCGCTAAACGAACTTGGGCTTGTGGTAAATAACTTTTTTGTGGCTAGCAAAGGCGGCAAAAGTGCCTATGAACAATTCGAAGACATCGACCTAGGATATAACATAAAGGCATAAAATGGCAGAGAAAAAAGCTAAAAATCCACTAAAATCAGCTCTAAAAAAGGCTGTCGCCCTAGGCTATAACAAAGAAAAAGATGGCGCCCCAAAGGTGCTAGCAAGCGGTCAGGGCGTCATCGCTGAAAACATCATCGCAGCAGCCAAAGAAAACAATATCCCTATAAAAAAAGATAAAGACCTAGTTGAAATCCTAAGCAAAATCGATATAGACCAAGAAATTCCACCAAATCTATACCGCGCGATTGCTGAGATTTTTAGCTTTCTTTATCGTGCCACGCAAAATGCCAAGCGATAGTTTTTTTTGGGGGTTAGGGGGTATTTTTAGCTTGGGAATTCTAGAATTCCTACGAAATTTAATTTAAAAATTCTAAAATTCCTACTAGGAATTTTAGAATTTATTCTAGGAAATTTTAGATTTAGTCTTAGGAATTCTAGATTTTATCCTAGTAATTCTAGAATTCCCTACTATGTCATCCTCGGGCTTGACCCGAGGATCTCTATAGGGAATTTTAAATTTATTTGTGATGAGATCCCCCGATCAAGTCGGGGGATGACACAAGGCTTTGGAATTCTAGAATTTTCGTCATTGCGAGCGAAGCGAAGCAATCTCTAGAAATTCTAAATTCATCCTTAGGGAATTCTAGAATTTATTTAGGTAATTCTAGAATTTTGCTCGCTTTAGTGGGGCAAGCCAGCCCCGCAAATTTTATAAGGGCTGCGCCCTAAACCCTTAGGGGCTGCCACCCCTAAAACCCCACTAAAATCTAGAATTCTTGCTCGCAATGACGGAATTTTAAACGGAATTTTGAATGAGATTACTCCCTCTGCTTTGCTCCCTCGCAATGACGGAATTTAATCTAAAAAATCTAGAATTCCTACTAGGAATTCTAGATTTAGCTAGGAATTCTAGATTAAAAGACACCCCCTAACCCCCAGAAAAGATAAGCTAAAAATGAGTAAAATAGTAACAATAAAAAATAAAATTTACTTTTTTATACTGATTTTTCTCTTTGTTGTTATTTTTTTGTTAGTATTTTAGCAAAAAAATAAAGGAGATTAGATGCAAACAATTTCATTTGATTTTTATTCTACTTTGGTGGTTATGGTCTTGGTGCTTTTGCTTGGGGCTTTTTTGAACTCTCGTATAAAGGTGCTTAGCAAATACAATATCCCAGAAGCCGTGGTAGGCGGCATCATAGCAGCTAGCTTGTTTTTGCTTTTGCGTGTTTTTGGCGATATCAAGCTTAGTTTTGATGGCTCGCTAAAAGACCCGCTGATGCTAGCATTTTTTAGCTCTATTGGCTTGCTCGCTGATTTTTCATCGCTTAAAAAAGGTGGCAAAAAACTCTTTATTTTTTTAGTCGTCATTAGCGTGCTTTTAGTGCTGCAAAACGCCGTTGGTATAGGCATTGCCACAGCCCTTGGACAAAACTATCTTATAGGACTTTTAGCAGGTTCAATCACTATGAGCGGAGGGCATGGCACTGGCGCTGCGTGGGCTAGTGTGTTTGGCGCTGAGCCTTATAGCTTTGCTGGGGCTTTGGAGGTGGCTATGGCAGCAGCTACCTTTGGGCTAGTAATAGGCGGCATTATAGGCGGGCCGGTGGCTACTTATCTTATCAAAAAGCACAATCTTAAAACCCCAGGCGATAGCGCAGAGAGTGTCCATATCCCTATAACCGAGCTTGAAGCATATAAAGAGCGCAAAATTACGCAAAACAGCTTCACCCAAAGCCTTGCTTTGCTTGCTATTTGTTTGCTTGTGGGGGTTTATGTTGCTGATTTTGTAAAGGGGCTTGAGCTTGGTTTTACCTTGCCTACTTTTGTGTATTGTCTTTTTACTGGCGTGATTTTGCGCAACTCTTTAAGTGCACTTAAAATCCACGAGGTCTTTGATAGAGAGGTTGGCTTGCTTGGCAATGTTAGCCTTGCGCTATTTTTAGCTTTTGCTTTGATGAGCATTGATCTAGTTCAGCTAGCAAATCTTGCTTTGCCGATATTTAGCGTGCTTTTTGTCCAAAGCGTGCTTATGGTGTTTTTTGCGATTTTTGTTACATTTAGATTTTGTGGGAAAGACTATGATGCAGCCGTGCTCTCAGCTGGGCACTGCGGCTTTGGCATGGGTGCTACGCCGACAGCTATGGTAAACATGCAAGCTGTGTGTAAAAACTACGGTATGAGCCACACAGCCTTTATCATCGTGCCGCTATGCGGAGCCTTTTTTATAGATATAGTAAATGCCATTGTGATAAATGGCTTTTTATCTTTATTTTAGGCTTGAAATGTAAGTTAAATAATTTCACCTAGATTTTACCCAAGTTTTATTTTACACTCTGTATAATATTGAAAAATCAATAGAAAGGACTTGGGTAAAATGGTAAATGAAATGCTTTAAAGTATGATTTTACTATATCGTGGTGCCTCGGGTCGGACTCGAACCGACACATGGTTGCCCATACCAGATTTTGAGTCTGGCGCGTCTACCAGTTTCACCACCGAGGCAAAAAGGCTGTGATTTTAGCCAAATTTTCTTTAAGCTTGGCTTATTTGCTTGAATTATTTTTAGATTTTTAAAAAAATATTTTGTTAGCAGAAGCAAAAATAAAAGCGCAGAAAGAAAGAGATAAATTAACAAACATCACCATAAATGAAGTTAATTCTACCTTTAAAGAGTGTTTTTTTAAATATTGTAGGCATAAAAAAATGCATTAAGACCAAATAGTATAAAATCACTAGAAGCTTGCTATAAAAATTATTTTTCAAAACTTGATAATAAAAAACTTTATAAAATTACACGCAAAGATATCTTAAAGGCTCTCGAGCCACTCATACAATCTAACAAAGCTACAACGCTTGAAACAGCCATTATTTTTTTAATATGAGCTTACTGCCACACCAAAGGATAGCTCAAATGTAATACACTATACAAATGCCAGAGAATTAAAGCAAGAAAACATGGTAAAGCTACTAGTAATTTTATGCAACTTTGTAAATGTAGCAAGTGTTATAGACAATGCGATAGTTATGCAAAACAGACTAGAAGCAATAGCAAAAAATGAAAATTCTAATTTACGACCAATAGTGCTATTTCAAGCACAAAGTGGAGCAAATGAAGATGCGCATACTTTTGAGAAACTAAAAAATAAGCTAGTAAATATCGGTATAAAAAAAGAGCAAATAGCGATAAAAACTGCTAAAATCAACGAACTAGATAAAATTGATTTATTAGATAAAGATTGCAAAATACGCTATATCATCACTATAAACGCACTAAAAGAAGGCTGGGATTGTCCTTATGCGTATATTTTAGCTAGTATTGCTAATAAAAACTCTACTGCTGATGTAGAACAGCTAATAGGTAGAGTATTGAGGCAGCCAAACGCTAGAAAATACACAAATCAAGAATTAAATGTAAGCTATGTGCTTACTTGCTCAAATGACTTTGAAAGAACCGCTAAAAGTGTAATAGCTGGATTAAATGGAGCTGGGTTTAGTAAAGATGATTATAGGCAAAAGGATTTTAGAGAGCTAGATGAGTCACGAGAAGATAAGGGTATTTTGGAGTATGCAAATGATGAAAATAACAGCAATGAAAATAGCGAGTTTTTATCTGCTGATGTTAGTATAGACAATATCACAAAGAATATAGAGTTAGAAAATAAAGTAAGTAAAATACTTGAAAATGCCAAAACTATGGCTAATGAATACGACAAAGAAATAAAAGAAAATTCATCTAACTTAGATTATTTTGGAGATTTAGAAGTGAAAGCTAGTAAGATAAAATTTGAAGTTGAAAAAATACCGCAATTTATAAAGGTTTTGCCTAGTGGCTCTATTTTATTTGAAGAATTAAATAGCAAGGTGCTAGAAAAAGAATATTTGGAAAAAGATTTTAAATTAGCAGATAAAGATATACAAATCAATTTTGACTTAGCAGAAGGCAGTATTTTTGAAGTGTATTTGAGTGAAGAAGATAGTTTGCCAAAATATAAAAAAGTAGCACAAATACAAAGAGAGTATTTTAAGCAGTATCTAAAAACAACAAATGATGAAACTAGAATTCGCCAAAGTATAAATTTGATTTTTGGTAAGCTAAGAAATGATAATGCTTTAAACGAAAATGATTTAAAAAACTATATAGAGCGTATAGTAAATAATCTAAGCGATGAAAGAAAAGCAAAATTATTAGATGAAATAGACGCATACACAATAAAAATAAAAAATAAAATTAAAGAGTTAAAAAGTGAATATAGAGAAAAAGTATTTTATGACTTATTAAATAAAGGTATCATCAAAATAAAAAATACTTTTAGCTTTCAGCCAAAAATACAAGCTTATAAACTAAGCTCTTTGCATGATAAATCTCTTTACCAAGAAGAAATAGACAATTTGAATTCGTTGGAAAATAAAGTGCTAACCGAGATTGTATCGTTAGGTAACATAAAATGGTGGCATAGAAATAAAGATATGAAACCTGGATTTTGTATAAATGCTTTTATCAATCATTACCCAGATTTTATAATTTGCACCGAAAATGAAAATATCATAATGCTAGAAACAAAGGGAGATGATAGAACAAATGATGATAGCAAGACAAAGCTCAAATTAGGCTCAAAGTAGGAAGATAAAGCTGGGGATAAATACTTTTATTTTATGGTGTTTGAAAATAGTAAAATTGAAGGCTCTTTACTAGTAGATAAGTTTATTGATACTATAAAAGAGTTGTGATATTTAAATTTCGCAATATTTGTAAATTTATTTAAGAGTTTTACGCTCTTGCTGAATATTTTAGGCTATAATTTCAAATCTCAAATTAAATCAAAGGAGAAAATATGCTAGAGTTAAGAAACCTACCATTTGACCCAAATTCCAACGCAGTAGTTAGTAAAGAAGCCTGTGATTATCACCACGGCAAACACCACCAAACATATGTAAATAACTACAACAATCTAACAAAAGATAGCGAACTAGCTAATGCTAGTTTGTATGATGTGCTTGTAAGCTCACAAGGCGGATTATTTAACAACGCTGCGCAAGTGTATAATCACGATTTTTACTGGGATTGTATAGCGAAAAAAAGCGATAAAAGCAGTGAGCTTGAAGCGGCTTTAAAAAGCGATTTTAAAGACTTTAAAGCTGAATTTATAAACTCAGCCACAACTCTTTTTGGTGCTGGCTGGACTTGGCTAGTTTATAACCCAAACACAAGCAAACTAGAGATCAAAAACACCTCAAACGCAGCTACACCAGTAACTGATGGATTAGTGCCACTTCTAGTAGTTGATGTATGGGAGCACGCTTATTATATAGATAGTCGCAATGCTCGCCCGGCGTATTTGGAGAAATTCTATGAAAATATCAATTGGGATTTTGTAAGCACAGCTTACGAATGGGCGAAAAAAGAGGGGCTAAAATCTGTGAAATTCTACATAGATGAGCTTCACCCTGTAGCATCTGGTTGCTGCGGCGGCGGATGCGGTCATTAAATTTCTATTTAAACTCTAAAGAAATTTAGAGTTTAGTTGTGTTTATATTTTGTTTTTAGCATTTTTTGGTTTTATTATAGCGTATGTTATGATAAAACCTTTGATAATCCAAAAAATTGTTAAAAACCACCCTAAGCTAATTGAAATAAAACTAATCTTGGCTTATTTCAAAGCTATAAGTGATTTTATTTTTTATCTTTGTAATTTCAAGTAGTTTTAAATCAGGAATCTTTAAAGCCAAAAACTCATCAAAAGAGCCACAAGCATTCATAGCAATATAGCGCAAAACAAGCCCTCTATAAGCCTTAGCAAAGTGACTAACGACCTTGCCGCCCTTGATAAACTTTAAAACAATATATTCTTTGCTAGGCACATAAAACTTCTCATAAAACCCAGCCCTTAAATCTAAAATTTCATCATTTTGCAAATACTGATCCAAAACCGCACTAAGCACGCTTTTATAGTAGCTTGCCGTGTCTATCCCAGCGCATTTTTCGCCTTGTTTTAGCTTATAGCAAGGCACTTTATCATTTGGCTTTAATACGCCAAAAAGATTAGAAAAAATTAGCAAATTTTGCTCTAAAAAGTCCTTGGCATCCTTATCTAAACTCCCATAATCAAGATAATCATAAGCCACGCCGCTATAACGCAAAATAGCCTCTAAACTCGTGCTAAAATCAAAAATCTCAGGCTTTTTAAGCCCTGTTAAAGCGCAAATCTGCGCCTCATCGCCACTTTTAAAAACGCTTAGATATTTATCCCAAAGCTCCGCTCTTAAAGCACCTAAACTCTCATCAAAGCTAAGCTTGCCTATATCAAATCTAGAATTCCCACCAGAATTTTTACTCTCGCTTGGGGCTAGCAATATTTTCACTTTTTATCTCCAAAAAGCTCATTAAACGCCACTTTTAGCTTATCAAACTGCTGCCCAAAAGGCACGCCATGAACGCGCGCACCGCCAATTGTGGTTATGAAGTTCGTATCTCTCTCCCACCTAGGCACAAGGTGTAAATGCACATGCTCAGCTATCCCAGCTCCAGCACAAGCTCCTAAATTCATCCCTAAATTTACTCCTTTTACGCCAAGAGTATTTTTTAGCACCGCTACGCTTTTTTGTGCTAGGCTAGATATTTCTAGCCAAATCTCACTCTCTAAGCTTTCTATATTATCGCTGTGCTTAAATGGTATTATCATAAACTCGCCTAAGGTATAAGGATAGCGGTTCATCACGCCATAGCAATGTTTTGCACGAAATAGCACGAAGTTTTCATCATCTTTGCTAGGCTCATTAGCAATAGTGCAAAACACGCAACCACTAGGCTTTGAGCCAAAATACTCACTACGCCAAGGCGCAAAAAGATGAGCAAAGAGCTCTTTATTTTCTGAGTTAGGACAAAACTCGTAGTTTTTCTCACTGCTTTGCTCTACTCTAGGAATTCTAGAATTCTCATTTTCCATATTTTATCTCTTTTAAGGCAGCCCCTGGGCTAGTTTGTTTCATAAAATGCTCACCTATCAAAAAGGCATTTACGCCTAAGGCACTAAGCTCTTTTAGCTGTTCGTGTGTCTTTAGACCGCTTTCAGCTACGATGACTTTGTCTTGTGGGATCTCAGGGACAAGGCGAGTGCTAAGGCTCATATCCATTGCTAGCGTATCAAGGTTTCTGTGATTTATGCCAATGATTTGCGCTCCAGCATAAAGAGCCATTTCAAGCTCAGCTTCGCTATGAACCTCAACAAGCGCAAAAAGCTTGATTGAACGAGCATAATCTAGCATTTCTTTAAGCTTTTCTTTGCCCAAAATTCGCACTATCAAAAGCACAATATCAGCACCATAAAGCCTTGATCTAGCGATTTGATAAGGATCTATTAAAAAATCTTTGCGCAATAAAATCGTGCTATTAAAACGCCTAATAAGTCCTAAATACTCAATATCTCCGCTAAAATAATAAGGCTCAGTTAACACAGAAATCGCACTTGCGCCGTTTTGTTCGTATTCAGTAGCGATTTCTAGTGGATGAAAATCAGCTCTTATTAGCCCTCTACTTGGACTTGATTTTTTTATCTCAGCGATTATATTCATAGAGCCTCTAAGTGCCTCTAAAGCGTCTCTTGGTTCATATCCGCTACTCATGGCTCGCTCTAAATAATCCAAGCTCATTTTCTTTTTTTGTTCAGCAACTCTATCTTTTGTCTTTGCTATTATGTCATCTAAAATCATTTTTGCTCCATTACACATTTGTTTATCGCATCTAAGTGCTCTTTTACCTCATCACTACTAGCAAATTCTTTATCTGTTAAAACTCGCTCTAGCCACTCTTTTGCGCTTTTACACTCACCTAGCTTGTAGTATCCCCACGCAACTGAGTCAATGATAAAAAGTGCCGCTGGGTCAAGCTCGTGGGCTTTTAGCGCAAGTTCTAAGCCTTTTTTAGCATCTATATCGTGATTTATAAGCAAATATCCGTAGTAGTTGTAAAAAATAGCATCCTTGCTCTCATAAACAGAGCGTTCAAAAAGCTCTACTACTTGCGCTAAAAGCTCTTTGCTAGGTTTGCTTCCAGCGTTTTCGTATTTATATATCGCCATTCTAGCAAGGTAGCTAGGCTCTTTGCTGTTTTCATAAAGCTCACTAGCTAGCTTATAAGCATTCTCAAAAAGCCCTAGCTGAGAGTAAAGCTCCATAAGAACTCCATCATCAAAGCGGTATTTTTCAAGCAGTGCCCTAGCCCCAGCAAAATCACGCTTAAAAAGCAGCACACTTAGCCCATCACGCAAGAAATTCTCACCCCCAAAGCTATCATAAAGCATAGAATAAACAGCAGCCATATTTGTACTATCTTCATTTGCAGCATAAAGCCCAAGCAGCACCAAGCAAGTCTGCTTTGTGCATCCATACTTGCTAACCCAATCACTAGCAAAAGAAATAGCCTCTTTTTGCCTGTTAAGTACATTTGCTAGCATGTCAACGAGCTTTAAAAGATTTATCTCGCTAGGCTCTAGGCTATAAGCCTTTTTAAAGGCAAAAAGTGCCAAGTCCTTTGAGTCCTCAAGCACATAAATAGTACCTAAAATGCTGTAATTTACAGCTGAGTTTGGCTCCATGGCAACTAGTTTTTTTATGATTTTTTTAGCATTTGCGATTTTTAAATTTTGTAGCTCATAGCCAGCTAGAATTCGCAAAACATCGCTATCTTTGCTCATTTGCTTTTTTGCTACCTGGACTAGCAAATCTAGCTTATCATTTCTTAGCACAAAAGCTAGTTTTAAAGCCTCTTTAGCACAGATTAACGAGCCAGTTTTTTTATACAAAGCAAAAAACTTCTCAAACGCCACTTCCTCATCTCCCCTATTTAGCGCATCAAAAGCCTCTAAATAAGCCAAATCATCGCTATTTTCTACATTTACCTGCGCTAGATTATTTGGCATGGTAGCAGTAGTCTTCGCACACGCTCCAAAAAACAGCATCACAACCAACAAAAGCCAAGTAGCTTTCATTTCCTTACCTCTTAATTAAATTATCAAATCAACGCTTGCAAATCAACGCTTATAAGATCTGCTTTAATAAAAACCTCTTTGGCAAAATCTGAGTGCGTTCCACTCTCATTACAAGCAAAAAGTGAGCCAAAAACGCAAAGTGGCGATTTTGCGCCCTTTTTAGCCACTACTAGCACGACATTTGCAGGCTTGCTAGGCTTTGAGTGCAAAAACGCTAGTTTAATAGGCTTTAGCCCCGCTTCTAATAAAGCTTGCAAAAGCCTATCAACGAGCCTTGCATCATAGCACAGTACCAGCTCGCCTTTTGGCGCAAGTAGCTTAGAGCATTTGCTAGCAAAGGCTGATATATCAAAGTTACTAGCATTGCGGCTAGTGTTTTTGTGAGCGTTTTTATTCTCTCCACCAAAATCATAAAAAGGCGGATTACAAATAATTCGCTCAAAGCTTTGGTTTCTTTGACAGCTTTGACTAGGAATTCTAGAATTTTCATCAAAATTACTAGGAATTCTAGAATTCCCGCTCTCCCAGTCTTTAAAAAAATCAGCGCAAATGATGCTAGCTTTTATATCATTTGCCTGGGCGTTAATCTGCGCTAGCTCGCAGTTTTGTGGCTGGATATCAATGCAACTTAAAGCGCAATTAAAATCTCTAGCTAAAAGCAAGCCCAAAATTCCGCATCCACAGCCTACATCTAGCAGGCTTTGGCTGGCTCTAAAAGAGCAGTTTTTTCTAGCAAAATCCCACAAAAACAAAGAATCGCTATTGTAGCGATAGCCATCTTTTAACTGAAAAAGCTTCATTTTAAATACTCAAAACTAGCAAAAACTAGACCACTTAAAAAGCAAGTATCTTTGAGTGATTTTTGCTCGCGCGTAGCAAGATAGAATACATAATTCATCGCAGCTGCGCGCGAGTAAAAAGCGCCAAAGAGACGAAGCTTTTAGTGCCAAAAATGGCGAATGCCGGTGAAGTATAAACTCATCCCATGCTCATCACACGCTGCTATCACCTCATCATCCCTTATGCTACCACCTGGCTGGATCACATTTTTTACGCCCACTTTGGCAGCAATATCAATGCTATCACGAAACGGAAAAAACGCCTCGCTAGCAAGCGCGCAGCCTGTTAAATCAAGCCCCATATCATTAGCCTTTGCCACAGCTGCACGAGCTGCGTCCACTCTGCTTGTCATACCCATGCCAATAGCTACCAATGCACCATTTTTTACATACGCTACGCAGTTTGATTTGGTTAAGGCTGCGATTTTCCAAGCTATTTTTAGATCATTTAGCTCAGCTTCATTTGCGCTTTTTTTACTCATTAGCTTAGCATTTGCTACCTCATCATCGCTTAGCTTATCACGCTCTTGGAACACAAATCCACCATCAATTGCTTTATAATTAAAGCTCTCAGTGCTACCAAGCAAAAACTCGCTTTCATGGCTAAAAATCTTTGTGCGTTTTTTATCACTATAAGCTTCGAGTGCCTCAGGCTCCACGCTAGCAGCGATGATAACCTCAGTAAAGACCTCTTTCATAGCAAGGGCAAGTTCTTTTGTAAGCTTGCCATTTATCGCCACCACGCCACCAAAGGCACTTATAGGATCGCATTTAAGCGCAGCTTTATAGCTCTCAAGTAGATTTTCTTTTATTGCAAAGCCACAAGGATTTCCATGCTTACAAATAACCACAGCAGGAGCATTGCCAAAGGCGCTAGCAATAGCCACAGCTGAGTTAAGATCAGTCATATTATTAAAGCTTGCTTCGCCTTTTAGCACTTTAAAGTTTTTGCTGATAAAGTCATCATACTCATACACAGCGCCTTTTTGGTGCGGATTTTCGCCATAACGACAATCAAATACCTTTTTTCCAGCTATAAAGCGAGATGCGCCAAAACCACCATTAAATCTATCATTCATATAGTTTGCTATCATGCTATCATAGCTTGCTGTGTGTTCGTAGGCTTTTATCATTAAATATCTACGGAATTCTAGATCCACGCTATTATTTTGAAGTTTTTCAAGTGTTAAGCCATAGTCTTTTGCGTCTGTCAAAATCAGCACAGAAGCATGATTTTTAGCAGCCGAGCGAACCATAGCAGGACCGCCTATATCAATGTTTTCTATAATCTCATCAAAATCATCAGTTTGTTTGATTGTGGCTTTAAATGGATACAAATTAACACAAACTAGATCAATTGCGCCTATATCATGTTTTTTAGCATCTTCTACATGCTCTTTTATATCTCTGCGGTGAAGGATTCCGCCATGGATTTTTGGATGCAAGGTCTTTACACGCCCATCAAACATCTCAGGGCTTTTTGTATATTCGCTAACCTCTAAGGCTTTTATGCCATTTTCTTTTAGCACTTTATAAGTCCCACCGGTGCTAAGAATTTCCCAGCCAAGGGCTTCTAGCCCCTTAGCAAACTCTACAACTCCACTTTTATCACTTACGCTAATTAACGCTCTCATTATTCACCTTTCATTTTTTTGATTTGTTCGTAGGCCTCGTTTATTTCTTGAGTTTTCTTTGTCGCTTTTGCCACCTCATCGCTGCTAGCCCCAGCACCCAAAAAATCAGGATGATGCTTACGGCTTAGCTCTCTGTATTTTTTCTTTATCTCAGCAAAACTAGCATCTTTTGAAACGCCTAGCACTTCGTAAGGGTCTATTTCTCTCTTGCTCTCGTAGCTACCATTTTTGGAATTCCAGCTAGAATTCCAACTAGAATTCTCACCTTGCCAAGACCTGCTAAACTCACGCTCAAAACTAGCATAAAAAGCAGATATATCGCCAAGATTAAAGCCCCTTGCCACCTCATCAATCGCTCTTTTTTCATTTGGGTGCAGCGAGCCATTTGCGTAGGCAAGGTGAAGCAAGTAGACGATCACGCTAGCGCATTCATCATTAGTTAAAAACCTTGCGCTTTTATACATTCTAGCCATTTCTTCTATGCTAGTTTGCGAGTTTTTTTGCTCATCAAAGATGCGTTTTAGCCTAGCTCTTGCGCCAGGGTCTTTTAGCTCTTCTTCGCACATATCAAGTATGCCTGAGATGTAACGAGCCTCGCTCTCATTAATAACCCCATCAGCCTTGGCAATGCGAGCAAGAAGCGCTACCAAAAAGGCAGCATCTTGTTCGCTAAAAGCCTTGTGCGCCGAGCCTGCTGGACTTTTGGCATAGCCCTTAGTAAGAGCGTAAAAAATAAGACCGATAATAAAAAGCGAAAACCAAAAACCCATTTTTATCCCAAAAATTTTGATTTTATAGCTTAGCAATTTAAAAAATTTCTAAGCTATAAAATTAAATAAATTTCAAAAATTCTTAGGAATTCTAGAATTCCTAAGAATTTTGAATTCAAAAAATTCTAGAATTCCTAAGAGTTTTGAATTCAAAAAATTCTAGAATTCATAAGAGTTTTGAATTCAAAAAATTCTAGAATTCCAGCATTTAAAACTCTAAATTCTAGAATTCCCTATTTGCTTAAAATTTCACTAAAACTTGAAAAATACAGCTTTTTAAGTTTATCTAAGCTCATTTCTATACTGCCTAGTTCAAAGCTATTATTAGCCTTTGTTTTGCCGATTTTTTGGCATTTTACGCCGGCTTCTTTAGCCATAGCTTCAAGTTTAGCTATATTTTTTTTGCCTTTTACGCCCACAATAGAGCGTGAGAAACTCTCGCTAAATAGCCATCTCTCATCATCATAAGGACACTCGCCCTTAAAGCCCACACCGCCAAAGGCAGACATTTTAGCTAATGTTATAGCCACACCACCCACGCCCACGCTATTGGCAAATTCCAGAATTCCCTTATCATTTGCTTTGATAACCAAATCCCAAAGAGCCCTCTCAGCTTTAAAATCAAGCTCTTTTAGCTCGCCGCCACAAACGCCAAAGAGGCTTTTCATATACAGCGAACCAGCAAAATCCGCCCCAGTATCCCCAAGCACAAAAACACTCACGCCGCTTTCTTTAAAGTGCGAATTAAGCAGTTTTTTCGCATCTTTTAGCACGCCAACCATAGCAATAGCTGGTGTTGGCTGAACGCTAATGCCGTTTGTTTCATTATATAGGCTCACATTTCCGCTTACAACAGGTGTATTTAGCTCTTTACAAGCGATTTTTATACCTTCGCAGCCTTTGGCAAACTGCCACATTACCTCAGGATTTTGCGGATTTCCGTAGTTTAGGCAGTCTGTGATAGAAAGTGGCGTAGCACCGCTCATTGCTACCTTTCGTCCAGCAGCTGCTACCGCAGCGGCGGCGCCTACTAGCGGATTTACAAAGTTCATTCTAGTATTACACTCACACGCCATCGCCACAGCCGCACCACTCTCTTTAATGCGGATTGCCCCAGCACCTAGCGAGCCTGGCATTTTTATGGTATTTGTGCCGATATGAGCGTCGTATTGGTCATAGATATAGGCTTTATTTGCGATATTTTCATCTTTTAGCAAGGTTTTAAAGGCCTTTTTAGCACTAATTTTTCTAAAATCATCTATTTTTATATTTTTGATTTTGTTTAAATATTCTGGCTCTTTTGTAGGGCGATCTAGCACTGGGGCAAGTTCTGTGACAGGCGCTATTGGTATAAGCCCAGCTAGCTCTCCCCTCCAAAATAGCTCCATATTGCCAGTGTCTGTTACTTCGCCTATTACTTCTGCGTGAAGTTCGTATTTTTCAAAAATCTCTTTGATTTTATTCTCAAAACCAGGTTTTGCGCAAATTAGCATGCGCTCTTGGCTCTCGCTTAGCATTAGCTCGTATGGATTCATGCCCTCTTCACGCATTGGCACTTTATCAAGGTATAGCTTCATGCCAGCACCACTTTTGCCAGCCATTTCAAAGCTAGAGCTAGTTAGCCCTGCTGCGCCCATATCTTGAATTCCTACGATATAATCGGTCTTAAATAGCTCTAAGCAAGCCTCCATCAAAAGCTTCTCAGCAAAAGGATCGCCTACTTGAACAGTTGGGCGAAGTTTTTTGCTAGCTTCGTTAAAGCTATCGCTTGCCATCACAGCCCCACCTAGACCATCTCTGCCAGTGCGACTGCCTACATAGATTACAGGGTTGCCAGCAGAGCCTGCTTTTGCGTAGAAAATCTCATCGCTTTTACAAATCCCAAGCCCAAAGGCATTTACTAAAATATTTCCATTAAAACTCTCATCAAAGCTAGTCTCGCCAGCTACTGTTGGCACGCCCATACAGTTTCCATAGTGGCTAATACCTGCCGCGACGCCTTTGATAAGGTATTTTTGGTGCTTATTTATACTCTCATCTTTGCCTTTAATCTCGCCAAAGCGCAGTGAGTTCATACTAGCCTCTACGCGAGCTCCCATAGTAAAAATATCACGAAAAATTCCACCCACGCCAGTAGCTGCGCCAGCAAAAGGCTCGATAAAGCTTGGGTGATTGTGGCTTTCCATTTTAAATACAGCCGCCCAGCCCTTGCCGCAGTCTATAACGCCAGCATTTTCGCCAGGTCCTTGGATGACCCACTTTGCCTTGGTTGGAAAGCCATTTAGGTATTTTTTGCTAGATTTATAGCTACAATGCTCACTCCACATGGCAGAAAATACGCCAAGTTCAAGCAGATTTGGCTCACGACCTAGGATTTTTAAAATACTTTCATACTCACTAGGGCTGATTTTATGCTGTGCTACTATTTCTGGGGTGATTTGATTATTCATTTTTACTTCCGTTTTGATTGAAATTAATGCGTGATTATATCTAAATCGCTGTGAAATTGCGCTAAATTTAACTTGAAATTTATTTTCCAAGGCAAAATGAGCCAAACATCGCATCTAAAATATCACTATTATAAGCAGGCTCGGTGATAGCTGCGATATTTTTTAAAGCCGCATTTATATGAAAAGCAAAGATTTCTAGCTCGCTTTCATTTAGCTTAAAAACAGCTTCTTTTAGCTCCTTAAGGGCAGCTTTTACAAGGCTTATTTGGCGATTTGAAGTTAGCATTAGCTCGCCACTTTGCTCAAAGCTAGCTAGCTTTTTTATCTCTTTTTTAAGTCCAGTTATATCATCTTTTGCGCTGATTTTTATAGGCTCATTTGGCAAAGAGTTTGTAGGGAATTCTAGATTTAGATCGCATTTGTTTAGCACCAAAATTTTAGTTTTTTCATAACTAGCTAAAAGCTTTATTATTTCATCATCTTCTTTGCTTTTATCTTTGCTAGCGTCAAATACAGCGATGATGATATCAGCGTCATTTGCAGCTTTTTTGGAGTATTCTATGCCGATTTTTTCTATCTCATCAGTGCTAGTGCGAATTCCAGCAGTATCTACAAAACGCACAAGAACTCCGTCAAAATTAACGCTTTCTTCAATAGTATCTCTTGTAGTGCCTGCCTTATTGCTTACAATAGCTCTATCATAAGCTAAAAGTGCGTTTAAAATAGAGCTTTTGCCTACATTTGGCTTGCCGATAATCGCTATTTTAAAGCCATCAATTAGCCCTTTTCGCTGCTCGCTTATGCTAACAATGCTTTCTAATCTAGCAATGCTAGCATCCAAACGCTTTAGAATTCCCTCTAAAACATCACTTGGCAAATCATCATCGCTATAGTCTATACAAGCTTCGCAGTGAGCTAGGATATAAATAAGCTCTTTTCTAAGAGAGCTACAAAACTCTCCAAGCTCTCCACAAAGCGTGCGTGCTAGCATTTTAGCTGCTCCTGCAGAGCGAGCTTCTATCATCGCAGCTATGCTCTCAGCCTTGGCTAAGTCCATTTTGCCATTTAGCACAGCCCTTTTGCTAAACTCACCTGGGTTTGCCGCCCTTGCGCCAAGGGCTAAAAGCTCGTCTATTATAGCAGAACTAGCCGCCTCGCCGCCGTGAGTGTGAAACTCCACTACGTCCTCACCAGTAAAGCTAGCCGGGGCTTTAAAATATATAACCAAAGCCTCATCAAGCAACTCCCCGCTCTTGCTATGAAGCTTTTTTAGATGAGCATGGCGAGGGCTAAGCTCGCCCCCACCGCTAAGAGTCTTAGCAAGTTCTAAAGCCCTAACCCCGCTAAGCCTGATTATGCTTATAGCACCGCTTGCGGCTCTTGCTACTATGGTCATCGGCTGTGAAAGTCGTTTATAATGATATATTTGCCCTCTTCACTATTTTTGATACCGACATATTTGTCTTTAAATCTCTCTCTTAGTTGTTCTAGGGCGATTTTGATTAGCACGCCATCAAGCGGTTTTGTGTTAGCATGACCAGTTTCTTCTACACGGCGAATAATGCCTTCTAGATACACTCTCATACCAGCTTCTTGATTTTTTAGAAACTCAGCGATTTCAAGGCGAACATTGAGATTGTATTTTGAGTTTATCCAGTTATACAGTAGACTTGAGAGTGCTTTGTAGCGATATCCTTCTTTGCCTATTAGTAGGGCGCAATCTTCGCCATCAAGCTTGATATATACGCTATTTTCATCATATTTGCTAACTTCTTCAATGTGTATTTTAAAATCACTTGCGTCAAAAAGAGTTTTTAAGCCACTTTCAATTTCATTTAAAATCTCAGTGTTTAATTCCCCGCCTTGCTTATTTTCAGCTTTTTTGACAAATGGCATCTCTTTTGGCTCTTCTGGTTTATTTTCATTAGAAGCATTAAAGTTATCAATGATATTATCATAAGCTTTAAGTACATTTGAGCGTTCAGGTTTTTTGCTAGGGAATTCTAGATTTTCTTTACTCTCAAAACTATTTGGCTCAGGCTTAAAACCACTCTGGCTTTTTATCTCAGGCTTTGGCGCAGGACTTTGGACTTTAGCCTCAAATCTACTCTCGCTAAAATCTTCTTTAGCAGGTTTTTTAAAGTCTTTTACCTTGCGTTTAGTAGTGCTTACCTCAAACTCTCCAAGCTTTTTAAAAAAGCCTAAAAACCCAGCACTAGGCTTTGTGATAATCTCTACATTTACATCCGCAGCTGATACGCCTAGTTCTACTGAGGCTTTTAGATAAGCCTCGCTTAGTGAATATGCTTGGATTCTCATTTTTCGCCTTTATGATGAGCGGCAATCTCTTCTGCTTTGTGGCGAGCAAAGAGCTTATTTACCACGATTTGTTGTAAAAGCGAGCATACATTGTTTGTAAACCAATATAGCGTAAGTCCTGCTGGAAAGGTGATAAAAAATAGCGTAAATATAGCAGGTAACCAGCGCATGATTTTTTGCTGCATTGGGTCGCTAAAGGTAGTTGGGGTAATGCGTTGTTGTAGATACATAGCCACACCCATTAAAATAGGCAAGATAAAATACGGATCTTTTATCGCAAGGTCATTTATCCACAAAGCCCATTGGGCACCCTTTAGCTCAATTGCATTTAGTAGCACGCGGTAGATAGCAAAGAAAATAGGAATTTGTAATAAAATCGGCAAACACCCACCCATAGGATTTGCGCCACTTTTCTTATACAGCTCCATCATGTGAGTATTTAGCTTGGCTGGGTCGCCTTTATATTTTTCTTGGATTTCTTTCATTTTTGGGGCAATATCTTTTAGCTTGTTCATTGATACCATGCCCTTATATGTAAGTGGGAATAGAATAATGCGTATAACAATAGTCATCACGATAATCGCCCAGCCCCAGTTGCCAAAATATCCATAAAGCCAGCTTAAAAAATCAAACACAGGTCTAGCTATAAAAGTAAACCAACCATACTCCACAGCGTCTGCTAGGCTTGACTCAATTGAAGTTAGCACTCTTTTTTCTTTTGAGCCGATATAGCCTTTAAGCTTCAGCTCGCCGCTACTTCGCACGAAAGCTAGGGTATTTTCATCCTTTGAGTTTTGGATAAAGACATTTAATTTACGCTCTTTATCGTAAAATAAGCTTGTATAGTAGCGATCAGCACTTGAGATAAGATCTATATTATTATAGGTTTCATCACCTTTTGCATCGCCATCTTCTATTATATCTAGGCTATCATCGCTTTTGCGAAGCATCACACCATGGACTGTGTAGCCATCAGCTAGCACATCTGGTCTATGACCTGGAGTGATGAAAAAATCACTATTTGATTTTACACTCAAATCATAAGAGCCATTTGCGTAGAAAGTAAGGTGTTTTGAAATGCTCTTTGCGCCTAGTTCTTGGGTTAAAATTGCCTCAAAAATTCCACCATTTTTTGGCTCTATTTGCTCTATTTTATAAGGTGTTTTAAAGGCTAGTTCATTTAGCGCAGTATCACTAAAACGCACTTCGAGTGGCATAGGGTCTTTGCTGATTAGTTCTATATGAGAGCCATCTTCATTTACAAACTTTGCGTTATTTAATATAAAACTAGAAATACGTCCTAGCTCATCAATTGTAGCGTTAAACTCGCTAGTATTTATGTGAGCTAAAATAGCTTTTTGATCCTTAGTAATAGGGGCTTTTACTAGATTTGAAGCATCATTTGGATCTAGAATTCCCTCTTTTAGCGCAGGGGCAGCATTGCTCGCATTTAGGCTAGCGTTATTTTCTAGCTGTTTTTTTGGCATAAAATAAAAATCATAAGCTATAAAAAAAGCCACAGAAAGCACCGTGGCAATAAGTAGTCTTGTTTGGGTTGTCATATTGCTAAACACTTGGATTTGTCCTTATATTTTTAATAAGATAAAATTTTTTATTTTTGTAAGGGACTAGCCAAAAGCTAGGGAATTTAATACTTTTAGAATTTGGGAGCAGATTATTTTTTGCTATATTTTTCTTTATAACAGGATATTCTATGCCACCGCTAAAAAGCTGATTACAGCGTAGAATTCTAAGCATTATCGCTAAACTTGCTTTGAAAAAATTCTCATTTTCTAAAAGCCAGCTAGCATAGCTAGAACAGCTTGGATAATACCTGCAATTTTGCCCCAAAAGCGGTGAAATAAATGCTTTATAAACCCTTATAAAAAAGAGTGGTATAAAATTCATACTTTTTACGCTCATTGCAAAGCCCCTATTTTTTTAAGAGCCCAGCGGATATTTTTGCTAGCTTGAGAATACTTTGAACTAAGCAAACTATCCTTTGCGATTATCACATAATCACCAAGCTTAGCAGTGCTGGCCAACTCACTAAATATCGCTCTTAGGCGTCTTTTGGCACGATTTCTGGCTACAGCATTGCCGATTTTTTTGCTTGCCACTACTGCAAACCTAAACTCATCAGCTGCCAAAAAATACACGCTAGCATCATAACAATGCCATTTTTTAGCATTTTTATATACCTTAGCAAACTCGCTTGTATCGCTAAGACGCCCATATTTTGGCATTATTAGGCTGCTAGTCTTTTTCTGCCTTTTGCTCTGCGTGCGCTTAGAACTTTGCGGCCATTTTTAGTTTTCATACGCTCTCTAAAGCCATGAGTGCGTTTTTTAGGCACTTTGTGTGGTTGATATGTTCTTTTCATCTTGTATCCTTTAAAAATAAAATAAAGCGGAGATTTTAGCCAAACTTTGCTTAAACTTTTATTTGTATGCTCTAATTTATTCTAAAATTCTTTAGAAATTCTAGATTTTAAGCTAAAATCAGCTAAAATCTCAGCCAAATTTTTTTAGTAAAATCAAAATGAACCAAAATTTAATTAAAAATGAAATCATAAATTGTAATCTATGCCCACTCTCAAAAATACGCTCTACTAGCGTAGAACCAGTGCTTGAGAGCGTGGATGTGCTTTTTGTGAGTGAGTTTTTTGATGAGAGTTTTGAGCCGCTTTGTGATTTTAGCTGGGCTTATACTAGTATTTTTAAGTGCATCCCAAAGCAAAATGCCTTAGCGCAGTTTTTAAAAAACGCTGATTTAGCTACTTCTCTTGGCTTTTGCGCTGAGTATTTAAAAAGTGAAATTAGCATTTCACAACCAAAAGTGGTAGTAGCCCTTGGGCAAAGTGTTTTTGAGTTTTTTGTAAGTCCGTTAGAATATGCTTATTCTAGCATTGTTGGGGATTTTTATCGCTGCGGGGAGTTTTTTATCATGCCAGCACACGAGAGTGCGCATCTAGCAAAAAACCCTAGCCTAAAAGAAAAAATGAGAGAAAATCTAGACAAAATAAAAGGAATGATATGAAAAAATCTTTAAGAGCATTTTTGCTTAGTATTTCGTGCTGTGCTAGTCTTTTTGGAGCAGCAAATAAACTAAGCGATATCGAACCAGCAAGAGAGTTTTATGTGGATTTAGAACCAAAAGCCTGCGATACAAAATGCCTTTTAACTCTGCTAAAAAAAGGGCAGATTTTTAGCTTTTTATCTAGATTTAGAGAAAATTTCGCAAATGACGAGTTAAGTATGAAATACAGAGATTTTCTAGCTGGAAACTTTGGCTCTTTTGTTACTTCATCTACGCCTAGCTTTGTGCCTACTGGTAATACTGCTAAAATCGCCGTGCTAATCCCGCAAAAAACCATAAAAAGCTACTCTGTAATCGTAAGCAACTCTATAATCGCTTATAGTGCTGCTGCGAAAAATAAAGCCTTGGTGCAGTTTTTTCTTTTTGATGATGAGAGCAATATAGGATCTGTGCTAGAAAATATCCTAGCGCAGGGCTTTAACTACGCTATTGCGCCTATTACTGATGCTGCCTTGGAGCAAATCGCTGATGAGAGGTATAAAGGAATTTTCTTTTATGTGCCGACCTTACACGCAAGTCTAGCTCGCTATGAGCAGCCAAATATACTTTTTGGCGGTGTTGACTATGATGGGCAAATACGCTCTTTAAGCCAAAAAACAGATGGTAAAATCGCCTCAATAAGCGATGGTAGCAGGCTTGGCTCTATGCTAAATCGCCAAGTAGCCTTGCAAAATCCAGATGCTTTTTTAAGCGTGATTGAGACAAAAAATGTGGATTTAAGAGGTGAACTAAGGCGTTCAGGCTTTATGGGGGCTAGCGTTTTTCTAAATACCACTTTGCTAAAAACCTCGCTGATTAGCTCACAATTTAGGGTATATGATGTAAATGTAAAAAAGGTGCTTTGTACGCAGATTTGCTACGACCCTGCGCTTTTTAGCCTTACTCAGCCAAGCGATAGGGCAAATATGTTAATTGCGATTTCTTTTAGTGATATTGATGAGAATCTGCTAGCAAACGCAAAACTACTTGGCGTGGATCTAAAATACGATAGAGTTGCGTATCCGGTGATGTTTGGGATGGACTATATCATCACAAATTTCATTGACAAAAACGCTCATAGCTTTTTTATGGAGAGCGTGAGTGGCTCACAAGTCCAGTATAAAACGCAGATTTTACAGCCTACAAAAAGCGGCTTTGAAATCGTAGAGTAAAATATTAGCAAATATCTAGGGAATTCTAGAATTCAAAATAATCTAGAATTCCCTAGATATTCTAGAATTCCCTTTTTAAACTTCATCTAGAATTCCCAGATAATCTAAAATTCATTAAACATCTACTAGTCTAGAATTCCCTAGACAATCTAGAATTCCCTAGACTTTACGCTTGGTAAAAATTGAAAATATATAAAGCAAGTATTTAAGAAATAAAAAAGCCCTTAGAGTCAGAAAACCTAACTCTAAGGGCAAGGGCTAGCAAGCACTAGCCCTCTTTGATCAAAGCATCTTAGTAACTAGAAAGCTTTGGATCAATTTTCTTGAAATTATAAGGCTTGTTGTTTTTATCAAGCTCTAGTTTGTCAGCTGCTGGAGCATCATTTATATTGCTGTGCTCGTAGAAGCGATCGCCTGCTTTGTGGCCTGGTTTGCCAGCTTGGTGAGAATCTTCAAGGTCTACTTTGTAAGTGATCTCGCCTGGATTAAATTTTTGGATGTCATCAAAGCCTAAGTTGCTGATTTTAAAGTCTTTAAAGCCGTATTTTACAGCAACCTCCATTAGCTTAGTTTGACCCATTCTAGCCATCTCAAGAGCTTGTAAAAGCATTCTGCTAGCTTCTCTTGGAGCGTGGAAACCAGTTGAGTTTTCAGCACCTACGAAGTCACCTCTCATTTGACCTTTACGGTGAAGCTCTAGGATTTCTTTTAGCTCAGCTGAGATTTTAGCATCATCTGCTTTGCCATTAGTTTGGAACTCAGGCAGTGCGCCTAGTCTTTCACGCATATTTTTGATATCCATGATTAGGCTTACTGTTGCATACTCAACACTTCTTAGATCAAAGGCGATAGATTTTTGGATATCGCTAACTTGTTTTTTCAAGTAGTCTTCGCTTTGAGTGTGGCAACTTTTACAAGCAGCGTTTATATCTTTAAGCGGAGATGTGATGTTGTGTTGAGTAACTTTTGTTGAACCTTTGCGAACAAAAGGCATGTGACAATCAGCACAAGTTACGCCGTTTGCTGCGTGAACGCCAGCACTATAAAGCTCAGTTTCAGGGTGTTGAACCTTGATCATAGGAGCTTTTGTGATTTTGTGTTGCCAGTCTTGCGGGAAGATATCTCTTGTAGCTGGCTCATCATAGTACTCATCAAACATTTCAATTCTAAATGGAGCATTTTTAGGCCATTGTTTCCAAGGGAATACTAGTTTAATACCATTCACTTCAGCTTCAGTAGCTTTGTTGCCATCTCTCCAGCTATCAAACTCATCATAGTCTTTTTGAGTGCCGTTCCACCATTTTTTAGTTGGGTCACTTGCGATAGTCTCAGCAACTACTTTTGTTTTTGTGCCAGTTGGGCGGAAGTAGTACTCTACGTGGCATTGTGAACAAACTAGAGTTCTCATCTCAGAGCGAGTAGCTTTTAGACCTGTGGTAGCGTCTTTTTGGTAGCCTCTCCAGTTGCTCATAGCCTCGATAAATGCTGTGCGAGTTACACGAAGTTCCATAGTGTTTGGAACATGGCAGTCGCCGCAAGCTGGTCCCATTCTTTTACCGCCGTGAGGGCCGCTGTGCTCAGCTGAGTTTTCTTTGATATCGCCTAGTGCTGGAACTTGTTTGATCATAGTCCAATATTTAGCAGAGTTAAATGATATCCATTTTTCCTCAGGAGTTGTTCCTAGTGCTGCGTTGTTTTCTAGCCATTTTGTCCAGCCAGAGTGGCAGTTCATACAGGCTGCTGGTTGGCCGCCAAATTTTGCAAAGCCGTGAGCGTTTAGGAAATCTTTGTTATTTCTTGCTGTATCCATTTGGTCAACTTGAATCCAAAAGTGTCCACGCTCTTCGTTAGCATCTATGCTAAATGGATAGCCAGCCCAAAGAATAGTAAGTTGTGGATAGCGGATAAGCTTAGAATAAGAGTGGTTTCCACCAAACTCAGTCTCAAACGGAGCCTCAGTTTCTACTGCTTGATACATATCAGCATGCTCTGGGAAGTTTTTTGACCACACATCAATTCTTGGATCATCGTCACTCATCATGACAATATCTTTTGATACAGCACCAGCCATATCAGGTTGTGCTTTTTTGTTTGAAATATCACTATTCAACCAAGAAAAGCCTACCACTGCTGCTATTACTACTATAGCAAATAAGACCTTTTTCATTGTCTTTCCTTTCTTTAGATTTTATTTGTTAAAAGCCACGAGTGTGCCCTACACCAGCGTGACATTTGGCACATTGAAGTGAATCAGAAAAATGCGGATCATCAGGTTTTGTTGTCGCATTTACTACTACGCCTACTAGCTGCGCATGACAGCGAATACAGTTTGCTTGAACTGCCGCTTTTGTCACAGTATTAGCATCAAAGTGCTGTGGTAAATCATCTAGCTTAAAAGTGAAAGAATACGCATGAGAAACACCACTTTTAGCTTTAGAAACCCATTTGCTAACAAACCCATCGTGTGGCAAGTGACAGTCGTTACAGGTCGCACGAGGTTTTCCGGCTACTATTTGAGCGTGAGAGCTCTTTCGCCAACTTGCATAAACATCATTCATAACATGGCAGTTGTTACAAGCAGCACTATCGTCGCTTAGGTATGATAAAGCATTTGCGTTGTGAGCGGTATAGCCTGCAAGCGCAAGCACGATAATTACAAGAACTACAAACCATGAAAGTCCAGATTTTTTAGCATTGTTTTGCAAACCCAGCCTCCTTTCCTCGTAAAGATAGAAAATTGAAGTGGCATTATAATACTTTTTAAATACTTTGTCAAGGTTTTTAAATAAACTTTTAATAGTATATTTTTTATCTTTTTTGCCTAAAAAATAATACTTTGTTTGCTATTTTGCTGGGTATTGCTGTTAAATATTTATTTTAAAAAAATAAGAAGTATTTTCAAAAAAAATAGTAAATATAAAAATATTTATAAATAAAAATTTATTTAATAGAAAATCTAGAATTCCTAAGGAATTCTAGATTTTTTTAAAATTTTTACTTAGGAATTCTAGAATTCCTAGAAATTATTTGTAATTTTTAATAGCTTTATCTAATATTTCTTGTGCTTTTTTAGCGTTTTCAAAGCCTTTTACTTTTACCCATTTGCCAGGTTCAAGTAGTTTGTAAGTCTCAAAGAAGTTTTTAATTCTATCTTGAGTTGCTCTTGGTAAGTCGCTAAAATCATTTATATTTTCATATCTTGGATCGATTTTTGTAACAGGCACAGCTAGAAGTTTCTCATCCATTCCAGCCTCGTCTTCCATCACAAGCACGCCTATTAGACGGCATGGGATAACTGAGCCAGCTTGAAGTGGGTATTCATTTAGCACCAAAATATCAGCTGGGTCGCCATCATCAGCTAGTGTGCCAGGCACAAAGCCGTAGTTTGCTGGGTAAAAAACAGCTGAGTAAAGCACACGGTCAACCACTACAGCGCCACTATCTTTGTCTATTTCGTATTTTACATTTGAGCCATAAGGTATTTCTATTACAGCATTTAGCTTATCTGGGTTTGAGCCGGTTTTGATTTTTGAGATATCCATTTTTTCTCCTTATTTTAGATCATTTATTAGCTTGGTCATATTTGCTACGATTTCTTCTATGCTTGCTTCGCCACTGATAGTGTATAGCAAGTCATTGCGAGTGTAAAAGTCTTTTATACTAGCAAGTGGTTCAGTATATACTTTCATGCGGTTATAAAAAACCTCTTCATTATCATCAGCTCCTCTTGCGCGGCCTAGCACTCGGTCTTTTGCGGTTTGTTCGCTTACTTCTACTTCTATGACGCCTTTTAGCTCGATCTCTCTTTCATCACGCAAAACATCATCTAGTGTAGTCATCTGCTCTACACTTCTTGGATAGCCATCAATGATGATATAGTCTTTTGGGCTTGATTTTATCGCATTTACTATGGTACCTACTACGATATCAAGTGGCACTAGATTTCCACGGCTGATAAAACCATCAATTGTCTTGCCACGCTCAGAGCCACTAGCTACTTCAGCGCGAAGCAAATCTCCTGTGCTAAAATGCGCAAAACTAGCATCGTTTTTAGCAATAATGCTAGCATCTGTGGTTTTTCCACTACCTGGCGCACCGATGATTAAAAATAATTTTTTCATTTTTATCCTTTTGTTAGAGTTCTAAGTTTTATAGGAATTCTAGAATTCCTTAGATATTTAGTTTTAGAGAATTCTAGAATTCCTGGGCTTTTTCTAGCGATTTTTAGAGTGGGCGTAGTGTGCATATTTTTTGTGCGGTGCGGTGCAGGGATAGAACAGATAGTTCATCCCAAACCGTGCTAGCCCAAAAACACGCACAATAGGTGTGCTATAACAAATCGCAGTTATTATTATTTGCTTTGCTCTCTTAGTTTTATGCCCAGCTCTCTCATCTGCTCTCCACTCACCTCGCTAGGTGCTTTTGTCATCAAACAAGTTGCCTTTTGGGTTTTAGGGAAGGCGATTACATCTCGTATGCTAGGGCTTTTGGTTACAAGCATCATAAGACGATCTAAGCCTATAGCAAATCCACCATGTGGTGGCGCACCAAAGCTAAGCGCATCTAGCAAAAAGCCAAATTTTTCTCTTTGTTCGTCTGGTTCTATTTTTAGCAATTTAAAGACTTTTTGTTGAATATCGTCTTTGTGAATTCTAATAGAACCACCGCCAAGCTCCACGCCATTTAGCACCACATCATAAGCAATGCTAGTGATGTCTTCTAAATCGCTTTCATCAGGGTTGTTTGGCATAGTAAAAGGATGGTGCATAGCTGAGTATGAGCCATCATCATTTTGCTCAAACATAGGGAAATCCACTACCCAAAGGAACTTTAACTCATCAGGATTGATGATACCAAGCTCATCAGCTAAAAATAGTCTAAATCTACCCATATAATCAAGCACGATTTTTTTAGCTCCCACGCCAAAGAACACTACATCGCCGATTTTTAGCTCTGTGCGAGAAACTAGCTCTTTTAGATCGCTTTCATCAAAAAACCTAACTAGAGGACCTTTTAGGCTAAGTCCGTCAAAATTCACGCAATTATCTTGACCGGCTGTGTCTTTTGGATCTTTTATTTGGATAAAGGCTAGACCTTTTGCGCCAAATTTTCGCACAAACTCTTCAAAGCGTTGCATTTGTCTTTTGCTAAAAATATTATCGCCGCCCTTTACTACAATAGCTTTTGCTCTGTTATGTTTTTTGCCTTTTTCATCTTTAAATGGATCAGCAAAAATGCTGTTATTTGAGCGAGCAAAAATATCAGCTACATCTATTAAAGGCATATCAAAGCGCAAATCAGGCTTATCAGAACCATAGCTCTCCATCGCCTCATTATACTTCATACGCATAAAAGGCATTTTTATATCCTTGCCACAAGCGGCAAATACATCTTTTAATAGCTCTTCGCCCACAGCAATTACATCATCTTGATTGCAAAAGCTCATCTCCACATCAATCTGAGTAAACTCAGGCTGGCGATCAGCTCTTAAATCCTCATCTCTAAAGCACTTTGCGATTTGAAAATATTTATCAAAGCCAGCACACATCAAAAGCTGTTTAAAAAGCTGCGGGCTTTGAGGTAAAGCATAAAATGAGCCATTGTGAACACGGCTTGGCACTAGATAATCTCTTGCGCCCTCAGGCGTAGCACGGGTAAGAATAGGCGTCTCCACCTCAACAAAACCAAGGCGATCAAGTGTGTTTCTAGCAGCTATCATAGCCTTTGAGCGAAGTTTAAAGCGCTCAAAGGCACCTTTTTCTCTAAGGTCTAAAAAGCGGAATTTTAGCCTAGTTTCTTCACCTACATTTGCATCGCCTATTACAAAAGGAAGTGGTGCAGAAGCGTTTTCTATAACAAGATCGCTTGCTACTACTTCAATCTCTCCAGTTTTTAGCTTAGGGTTTATCATATCAGCACTTCTTGCGCGAAGCTTGCCCTTTACTTTTAGCACATACTCATCACGCACATGACTTGCTACTTCGTGAGCTTGCCTGCTGTCTTTTGGGTCGCAAACCACCTGAATAACACCACTTCTATCACGCAAATCTATAAAGATAACACCACCGTGATCACGGTAGCTATCAGCCCAGCCACAAAGCTCGATTTCTTTGCCGATATCGTTTTTGCTGAAATTTGTACAATAATCTGTTCGCATTTTTTATCCTTAAAAATCCATAAAAATCGCAATTATACACTTACAAAGCTTAAAAGTAAGAATTTTTTAAAGGCTTAAAGCTTTGCGCATAGCAATTTGTATTTTTTCTCTCTCATTTTTTTTACTACTAAAATGCTCAAATGCTAAAACTGCTTGATACAAAAGCATTTCTAGTCCATCTTTTACCCTTAGGTTTTTTGCTTTTGCTAGTTTTATAAACTCTGTATCTCTGCCATAAACCACATCAAAAGCGTATTTTGCACCAGAAAAAAGCTCATCTAAAAGCTTCTTATCACAAGGCAAACCAGCAAAAGTAAGTCCAGCAGGAGTAGTATTTACAATGAGTTCGTAGCTTTTGCTAGCTTTAAAATTCTGCGTGGTAAAATAAGCAAACTCGCCAAAAGCCCCCGCTCTACCCTCTGAGCGGTTTAGCACGCTTACTTCTGCCCCGCTAGCTTTTAGAGCGTGAGCTAGGGCTCTTGCTGTGCCTCCTGCGCCGATGATTAAAGCATTTTTTATATTTTCAAACTCAGCTATAGCCATCATAAAGCCTGGTGCGTCTGTATTAAAAGCGTGAATTTTGCCAGCATTTAGTACCAAAGTATTTGCGCTGCCGATTTTTTTTGCTAGTTCGTCTTGTTCGTCAGCGCATTCTAGGGCTATTTCTTTAAAAGGCACGGTGATATTTGCCCCACTTAGCCCAAGGGCAAAAAACTTTTGCCTTAGCTTACTAGCACTTGCGCTAGTATCAAGCAAATAGCGTGAGTAAACACTATTTATGCCAAGTGCTTCAAAGGCGTTATTATGAAGTCTAGGCGAAATGCTATGAGCGATGGGATTGCCGATGACTGCGTAGTAATTCATTTTAAATCTTTGTGAAATTATTATCTAGAATTCCTTATAAAAAACTAGAATTCCTAGAGCTTTTTGGCTTGGGAATTCTAGAATTCCTTATAAAAATCTAGAATTCCTAGGGCTTTTTAGCTTGGGAATTCTAGATTTAAAGCTTATTTTATTTTATAAATATAAGCTTTTTGGTCAATATCAGCTTTGATTTGACCTAGTTTTTGGTTTAGTTCTGCGCCACTAAATGGACCAATTAGCACTTTTATGACCTTTTTGCCATTTACTGTGGTTTCATAGGTTTTATACTCATATCCTGAGCTATTTAGCTTTTTGATTAGCGAGCTTTTAGGATCAAGCTTTGCTACACTTGCTACTTGCACATATGAACCTGCCATCACTGATGAGCTAGCAGTCTTAGCTTTAATCTCTGGCTTCGTTAGCTCTTTTTCTAACGCAGGTTTTTTTGGTTCTGGTTTGATAACAGTTGGCTCAGGTTTTTTAGGCTCTGGCTTTTTGATTTCGGGCTTTTGGGGCTCTGGCTTAGCAGCTGGCTTTTTAACCTCAGCTTTTGGTGCTGGTTCAGGTTTTGTCGTCTCTGGCTCTTTTGGGGCTATTAGCTCTGCTCTTGGCTCGTCTTTTAGCTCTAGTACTTGGTTGATAGTAGGTGCTGGCTCTGTTACGATAGGCATTTGCTCAAAGCTCTCAGGCATAGGCATAGGAGCTACCGGTTCATCTGGCAGTATCAAAGCACCTGCTGTATTTTGGCTTAGCACTGGTTCTTCTTCATCATTTGTGTTTAAAAACTTAACTACAATCACGATGATTAAAAACAAAATAATAAGCGAAATAATCGTAGTTATTATTTTTTTAACTTTGCCGTTTGGGTTTTCGTCATCATTTTCTAAGATTATATCTTGTAACTCTTGATTTTCTTGGTTTTTTTCTTCCATTTTAGCCCCTTTTACATAAATTTTGACCAGCTTGCGCCACGCTCTTTTTGGAAAAGGTCATAAGGCAAGTTTAGAATCTGGAATTCCCTAGGCATATCTACATTAGGAAACATTCGCCAGCTACAAGGCATTTTTTGGCTTAGTGTCATAGAAAGCTTGTTTGCTAGCTGATACGCCTCACTAAGTACGGTATGACCCTTGTGAACATAAAGGTGTAGATGTCCATTTGTCTTCGTCCTATACGCAGTAAAGTTCACAAAGCCCATTTCTCTAAGCATCAGCTGAGCTCTGTGCCAAAAACGATCTGGGTCATAGCCATTGTAGTCAAATACTATGTTTTCTACGATTTTTTCTTTGTCATTTATAAGGTCGTGAGCTATAACTCTTTTGCCCTCAAAGTGCTCTTTTTGAATAGACATAGTAAGCTGAGAGTCGATGCGCTCATAACGATCAAAGAAATTCTTGCCATTAAACTCCACTTTACGAAGTTTTCCAGTATTTTCATAAAAATGATCACCGATGATTTTAATCAGCGTAAGCTCTACACTTTGCATTAAAATACCGCCTTATTATAGATGATAAAATTTCTTGCTAGTGCTGTTAGCTCATCTTTGATTTTAGCTTGTTTGCTTTCATTGCCTATATCATCAAGCACATCAGCAATTCTAGTTGCGATTAACTCAAATTGCTCTTCTTTCATGCCACGAGCAGTTAGGGCTGCTGAGCCTACGCGAATTCCACTTGTGATAAATGGTGAGCGCTTCTCGCCTGGAACTGTGTTTTTATTTACAGTAATTCCAGCTCTGCCAAGCGCCATATCAGCATCTTTTCCGCTAAAATCGCGGTCTAAGAAGCTTACTAGCACAAGGTGGTTATCAGTACCGCCACTTACTAGATTATAGCCACGAGATACTAGAACTTCGCCAAGACGCTTAATATTTGCTTTTACCTGCTTAGCATATACTTTCCACTCAGGGCTTAGGTTGTGTTTAAAACCTACTGCTTTGCCAGCGATTACATGCATAAGCGGTCCGCCTTGAATTCCTGGGAAAATTGAGCTATTTATTTTTTTGGCAAACTCTTCTTCGTTTGTCATAATAATACCGCCTCTTGGGCCTCTTAGCGTTTTATGCGTTGTAGAGCTTACTACATGGCAGTGCGGGAATGGATGAGCATGCTCGCCAGCTACTACAAGTCCAGCGATGTGAGCCACATCAGCAAAAAGATATGCTCCCACGCTATCAGCAATTTCACGGAATTTCTTAAAATCAATCTCTCTTGGATACGCACTTGCGCCACAAACTATCATTTTTGGTTTTACAATATTTGCGATATCTGCCACGCGCTCGTAGTTTATGCGTCCATCAAGCTCCACGCCATAAAAAAAGCTCTCATAATTTTTACCCGAACTTGAGACTTTTGATCCGTGAGTTAGGTGTCCGCCGTGGCTTAGATCCATGCCTAGAATTTTATCGCCTGGATTTAAAAATGCGCCATATACACCTTGATTTGCTTGGCTGCCACTATTTGGCTGAACATTAGCAAAAGCACAACCAAAAAGCTCCTTACATCTATCAATAGCGATTTGCTCTATCTCATCTACAAACTCACAGCCACCATAATAGCGTTTGCCAGGATAGCCCTCAGCGTATTTGTTTGTTAGTACTGAGCCCATTACTTCCATTACTTCTGGATAAGTGAAGTTCTCACTAGCGATCATCTCTAAGTGATCGCATTGGCGAGCTAGTTCTTTGTTTAAAAGCTCGTAGATATCCTTATCAAAATCTTTTAGTTCCATTTTTACTCCTTTGAAATTAGTCTTTTTTTGGTCTCATTGCTGGAAACAAAATCACATCTCTAATGCTTTGTTTATTTAATAGCAGCATTACAAGGCGATCAACTCCTAGCCCCCAGCCAGCAGTCGGTGGCATAGCGTATCCTAGAGCTTGGCAGTAGTCCTCATCCATCTCGTGAGCTTCATCATCGCCTGCGTTTTTAGCATCAATTTGAGCTTTAAAGCGTTCGTATTGATCTAGTGGATCGTTTAGTTCGTTAAAGGCATTTGCTAGCTCTTTACCAGCGATAAATAGCTCAAAACGCTCAGCTATTTCAGGATTTTCATCACTTCTGCGAGATAGTGGGCTAATGCTAATTGGGAAATCAATGATAAAGGTAGGATTTATAAGCTTGCTTTCTACATAATTATCAAAAAGCTCAGCTTGTAAATGACCTAAATCAAGCTTAGAATTCGCTTCAAAGCCATCGGCTTTAAGTTTATCTAGAATTCTAGATTTATCATTTATTATTTCTTTTGGAATTCCGCCTATTTCGTGTAAGGCGTCTAGATATTTTATGCGTCTAAATTTTTTGCTAAAATCAATTTCCAGATCACCATAAGGTAAAATTTTTGGTAAATTTAAGCTATCAATTAAAAAACTAAATAGCTCTTCTGTTAGATCCATAACCTCAAAATAATCATGCCAGGCCCAATAAAACTCAATGCTAGTAAACTCAGGGTTGTGGGTTAAGTCCATGCCCTCGTTGCGAAAACATCTATTCATCTCAAAAATAGCGTTCATTCCACCTACGATTAGGCGTTTTAGATATAGCTCTGGAGCGATTTTTAGGTAGAAATCCACATCAAGCGTGTTGTGATGAGTGATAAATGGTCTTGCGTTTGCACCACCTGCAATTGGATGCATCATAGGGGTTTCAACCTCTAAAAAGCCACGCTCTTCAAAAAACTTGCGAATTCCTGATATTATTTTAGCTCTTTTTATAAAATCATCTCTAACATCACCATTCATTATCATATCAAGGTAGCGCTTACGGTAGCGAATCTCTGTATCACTTAGTCCGTGAAACTTCTCAGGCAGCGGGCTTAAAGCCTTGCTAGCTAGCACGATTTTGCTAGCGTGTATGCTAAACTCGCCAGTTTGAGTGATAAAAGCATAGCCTGTGATTTGCACTATATCGCCTACTTCAAGGTTCTTTTTAAACTTAGCGTATTCTTCTTCGCCAATTGAGCCAAGAGAGTAATAAACTTGTATATTTCCGCTATCATCTTCAATGTTAGCAAAAGTAGATTTTCCAGCCACTCGCTTTAGTTTTAAGCGACCTGATAGAGTTACAATCTCATCAGCTTTTTTCTCAGCCAAGTCTTTGATAAAAGCAAATTTCTCTCTAAACTGGGCTATACTCATACCACGCTTTAAAAACTGCGGATAAGGATTAACCCCAAGGCTTTTTAGCTCGTCTTTTTTAGCAATTCTTACTTGTTCTAATTCATTATCAAATATCATTTATTTCCCTTTTTACTACATTCAGCGCAAATTCCATATAACTGCATCAAATGCCCTGTGAGAGTAAAATCATGCTCTTTTGCGATATCAAGTTGCTTTTGTTCTATTAGAGCATTCTGGAATTCTGTAATTCCACCGCAGATTTTACAAATCATGTGATCATGGTGCGGTTTGTTAGCAAGTTCGTATTTTTTACCCTGAGCCCCAAAGCTAAGAGAGGTTACAATACCAGCATCCTCAAGTAAATTTAGAGTGCGATACACAGTTGCTATACCAAGATTTAGCTCTGGATAAATAGACTTTATATGTAAATACAAATTCTCAGGCGTAAAATGGTCATTGTTGTTATAAAGGCATTTTAGTAAGATCTCGCGCTGTTTGGTGTATTTTAGCCCATTTTGGCGCAAAATCTCTTTAAAAAGCTCTAAAAGGTTGTTGTATTCTATATTTACTATGTTTGACATATTAAAGCCCACTTGCGTTGTTTTCAGTAATGCCTAGGTTTAAAGGCTCTATGTTCAAAGTAGCATTTGCCTCATTTATACTAGCATTTAGTTCATCAGCAATAGCTTTTTGAACTTCTTGTTTTATATTTTGCGTGGCAGTTTCACTTATTTTTTTAGCCTCGCTCACAGCTGGGATATTTTGGTTCATTATAAACTCGCCAGCAGTTAGCAAAAATGGATATAAAAAGCTTTTTTTAGAATAAGGCTCTATTTTTTCGTTTATAATCGCAATGCGTGAGATGATAAAAACAAAAATCGCAAAAACCAAAAAAATCTTCGCAGAGCCTACAATGAAGCCAAGCAAGCGATCCAAAAAGCTAAAGCCACTCATTTTTAGTATTTTGTTAAATATCTGTCCAAGTCCCAAGCAAACGACCCAAAATACAATAAGAGTGATTAAAAAGCCGATATGAAACCAGAAATTCTCAGCAATAGCATAAATATTTTTACTTATTAACTCGCCTACTTCACTAGCATAGCGACTAGCTACGATAACACCACCGATAAGACCTATAATACCAAAAATCTCTTTAATAAAGCCATTTAAAAGACCTTTTATACCAAGCACCAAAACAAGTGCCACCACCACTAAATCAAACCAAGAAACAGCATCCATTATCATACCCCCATACCAAGCTGAGCTTTTAGTTCTTGTAAATTTACAGAATATTTTAGTGCTGATTCTTTGCTAATTAGCCCAGAACGGATAGCATTCATCATAGCCTGGGTTTGTGTTTGCATTTTTGTGTTTTGCTGATTAAGCTGCATTTGTGAGTAAATTTGATGTATTTTGTTCTCACGGATAAGATTTGATATAGCGTGATTTGAGATAAGAATCTCATGAATTGCCGTGCGACCTCCACCTATTTTTGGCAAGAGAGCTTGAGAAACTACTGCGTTTAGTGAGCTTGAGAGCATTACTCGCATTTGAGCTTGTTCACTCTCAGGATAAGCCTCTACTATGCGGTTTACTGTTTGCACAGCTGAGTTAGTGTGCAAGGTGCCAAATACCAAGTGTCCAGTTTCAGCTGCTGTTAAGGCAATGCTAATTGTTTCTTTATCTCTCATCTCACCGATTAGGATTACATCTGGGTCTTCACGCAGTGCTGAGCGAAGAGCGTTTGCAAAGCTCTTTGTATCATTTCCCACATTGCGATGAGAAAAAAGTGAGCGTTTGTGAGTGTGATAAAACTCAACTGGTTCTTCAATAGTGATAATATGCTTGCGCTCAGTTATATTTATCTCATTTAGCATAGCTGCTAGCGTGGTTGATTTACCAGAGCCTGTTGGGCCAGTTACTAGCACCAGACCTTTTTCACGGTGAACCAAATCTTTAAATATTTCAGGTGAGTTTAGATCATCAAGTGAAGGAATTTTTTCAGGTATCACACGAAAAGCAGCTGCTAGATCGCTGCTTTGGCTATTTATACTCATTGTGTAGTAGTAGTTCGCGCGAAAGCGGCCTACACCTTTGCGGTTAATGGCAAAATCTAGTTCTTTATTTTCTTCTAAAAAGCTTTTTTGTGTATCTGTGATAATGCTATAGCAAAGCCTTTCTATATCATTGCCAGTCAGCTTGTTACCATCAAGCTGACGCATAATGCCATCAATGCGGATTTGAGGCTCAGACCCAGCTACAAGGTGTAAATCGCTTGCTCTATTTTGCGATACATTATATAATAAATCATCAATATTTATCGTAGAAAAATCCATCTTTAATCCTTAATTATTCTATGATTTTTGGAACTTCAAAGTATGTTTCATATGTTTTTGGAGCGTGTTTTAAAATATCTTTTATAACCTCGCTTTTTACAGGTTCATCCTCTCTTAGGCGAGCACTTTGTTTTATCGTACTTACCTCAGCTTCAAGTCCAGCAAGATCAAGTTCATCAAGTATCTCTACAAAGCCTACAATTTTACCAAGTTCGGCTTTAAACTCCTCTTTTTTGCTCTCGGGAATTTTTAGCGCAGAAAGCCTTTCAAGCTTGTTTAGCATATCATCTGTGATTACCATTGATTTTCTCTTTTTTAGAATTTTGGCTGAAATTATAGCACAATTTTCGCATATTTCAAGGCTTTTTGATAATTAAAATATAAAAGATCTTTATAAAGTAATTTTAAAATATTTATGCTACAATGTGCAGGTTAAAATCACTTTATTTAAAGGACGAAATTTGGCTAATGATAATCTAGAGTATATAAAAGAAGGCTTAAGCACCCAAGAACAAATCCTAACTCAAGCAATCGCAGGTGAGCGTTTTGCTAGAAAACACAAGGGTAAAATCATAGCAATAGTAGTTATTGGCATACTAGCTATAATCTACTTTAGCGTAGCTCATTTGATAGAACAAAACAACATAAAAGCAAACAATGCCCTTTTTAGCAAGCTTTTGGCAAATCCAACTGATACTGCCTTGCAAAACGAACTAGAAAAAGCAAATATCAATCTTTTTGCTCTTTTTGCTCTCGGGCAAGCAAAAGAAAATAATAGCACGGCTTTAATAGATCGTGCTTTAAATAATATAAAAGATGAAAATCTGCGCCAAATCTTACTAGCTAGCAAGGGCGAAAATGTAGCTTTAATGGGCGATTATGAGACTTTAATCTCTGGCTTTAAAGAGTTAAAAAATGCTAAATTTGACGCTGCTAAACTAGAATTCTCTAAAATTCCAGAGAATTCTAGTTTAAAAGAAATTAGTAAAAATCTAGAACATTATCAAGGGATAAAACAATGAAAAATTTAATCTTTTTAGCAATTTTTGCACTAGTTTTTAGTGCTTGTTCTACAAAAAGGCAGTATTTTGAGCCAACAAATATAAGTGGTGATGCTAAAATCTCAAGTCTAAATGCTAGCATAAAGCACTCTACACGCAATGGTGCTACGCTCTCAAATGGCACTCTAATCACGCAAAATGGCCTCCAAAGTAAAGCCCTAAGTGCTAATGAGTATTTTCTTGGCTCGTATGAGGGGCAGGATGTAAGTTCTACAATCGAGGGCAAACTAACGATCCGCCAAGGCTCTGCACTGGTTTTTGAACATCAGTTTGATGAGGCAATAGTCTCAGCCTCTATAGAGGGCAACCGCCTAGCAGCACTAAGTGCGGCAAATAAAATCTACTTGCTTTTGATAGATACAAATGAAGTTATTTTAGAATACGCAAGTGGCGCAAGCTACGCGCAAGATGCTAGGACAGCTGCGCCTGTGTTTTTAAATACCATTATTGTATATCCTACGCTTGATGGTAAGGTAATGATAGTGCAAAAAGACAGCGGTACTATAGTGCGTGATGCTGTGGTAAGTAGTGAGAATTTCTTTAACAATATCATCTATCTAGATGTAGAAGGCGACTATCTCTATGCTGCATCTGGGACCAGAATTCTCTCTATCAGCCCTGATCGCACCACCACAATAGCCGAACAGATAAAAGATATCAAGCTGCATAATGGGCGCATTTATGTTCTACTTAAAAACGGCTTTATTAAAGTATATGATCTAAATCTTAGAGAGATTAATAAGCGTGAGTTTAAATTTGCGATTTTTTCAAATATTATCGCTCGTGGAGATAAGCTATATATCTTTGAAAAAACAGGCTATATCATAGAAACAGACTTAAATCTAGGCAACGAACGCATTCTAAAAGCTAGCGAAATAACAGATAAAAGCTTTGCTTCATCAAATGCGTTTTATTATGATAATAAAATGATTAACATAGAGTAATGAATAATTTTATCTCTTTACTTTTTAGCGGACAAAAACTTTTATTAAAAAATACTAAAAGCCTTGATTTTAAGGCTTTTAGCGCAAAGCGAAATTATGAGCTTATTTATGGTATTGATGAGAGTTCGTTTCACACCTTTGTTTTTATCCGTAATGCAAAATCTAGATTTGTGCTAAAAGATCTAGAATTCCTTAATGAACTAAGCGAAAAAATAGCTTCAAAACTAGGTATAGTAGTAAAAAAACGAGTGCTATTTTATAACTCGCCTATTTGTTCAAAGGTTTTAAAGCACGAAGAATTTAAAAAAAATTGGAAATTTTATGATTTTATGTGATATTGGAAATACAAATGTCCATATTAACGAAAATGGCAAAATACGCACTTTAAGCTTTGAAGAGTTTAAAGTATATCGCCCTGATGAAGTGCTATACTACATAAATGTAAATCCGTCTGTTAAAGTAAATGCTAGTTTTGTAAATCTAGCTAAGAAAATTAAATTTCGCAGCACTTATACAGGACTTGGCGTAGATAGAGCCTTTGCTTGCTACAGCGTGGAAAGTGGCGTAGTAGTAGATAGTGGCTCAGCAACTACCATTGATATAATGCACAATGGCATACATCTAGGTGGGACGATTTTGCCAGGGCTTGAGGCTTTTGCTAGGGCTTATGAGAGCATTAGTCCAACCTTAAAATTCACACTAAATACAAATATCTCGCTTGATACCATACCACAAAACACAAATGATGCTATTAGCTACGCTGTAGTAAAAAGCGCAGTAGCAATAATAAACGAACTAAGTGGTGGTAAGAATATATATTTTACAGGTGGAAATGGAGCCTTTTTAAGCCGTTTTTTTGAAGGGTCAATATATAATAAAAACCTAGTTTTTGATGGTATGATAAAGCTTTTAAAAGAGGAGAATTTATGCTAAAAATCGCACTGCCAAAGGGTCGCATAGCAAAAGAGACTTTGAATGCATTTTCGCAAATTTTTGGCGGCAGCTTTGAGTTTGAAGATAGAAAATTAAAGCTTGTTAAGGATGATTTTGAGTTTTTAATGGTGCGAAATCAAGACATCGATACTTATGTTATGGGCGGGGCAGCTGACCTTGGTGTGGTTGGGCTTGATGTACTTGAAGAACACGGTAGCGATGTTTTGCGCCTGCTTGATCTAGATTTGGGGCATTGTAAGGTTTGTGTTGGGACAATAGGTGGCGAACAAATTGATTATAACAAAACTAGCGAGCTAAGAGTAGCTACAAGTTTAGATAATATCACACAAAAATATTTTAGCGCAAAGGCTGTGCCTGTAAAAATAATTCATCTTTATGGCTCAGTTGAGCTAGCACCTCTTGTAAATTTAGCTGATTGCATAGTAGACATCGTAGAAACAGGCGATACTATGCGCCAAAATGGGCTTGCACCTTGTGAGGAAATAATGAAAAGCTCAGCCTACCTAATCGCAAACAAACTAAGTTTTGTTAGCAAAAAAGCAGAAATTTTAGAAATCTACTCAAAACTAGAAGCTCTTATAAAGGCCAGAAATTGACATTTTTTAGCATAATTGGCTCTATTATCTTTTTTCTTTTTAATCTCTACTCTTATAAAAGTCTATGTAAAAATGCTTTATTTAAGCGACTTAATGTGGTTTTGCTTTTTATTTTTACCCTACTTTTTAGCTGTGAGTTAGCATTTTTCTTTCATTGGACTAGCTCAAATAGCATGGCTTATTCTCTTAGCGTTTATGCTATTGGCTTTTCTTTTATGGCTTTTTGTGTGCTTGGGCTTGGAGATTTACTTGGGGCGTTTTTTGCTTCTCGCAAAAACAAAAGCCGCCAAAATATCCGCATGGTTTATGACACGCTAGTGCTTTGTTTGCTAGTTTGTTATATCGGCTTTGGGGCGTATAATGCTTCTACTTTAAAAGTTAAAGAGCGTAATATAGAAATAGCAGGACTAGAAAAAAGTCTGCGAGCTGTCATGATAAGCGATGTACATCTTGGCAATTTTTTAGGACTCAAACACGCCCAAAAGGTAGTAGAGCTAATAAATAAAGAAAATCCTGAGATGGTTTTTATAGTAGGTGATTTCATAGATACAAAGGCTTATAGGCTTGGTGATATCGCAGAGCCTTTTAAAAACCTTAAGGCTCAGGCCTTTTTTGTAAGTGGAAACCATGAGTTTTATCACGGTATAGAAGGAATTTTTGAAAAAATCTCTGAGCTTGGCATAAAGATAATAGACAATAGCTCAGTAGAGCTTGAGAGTATAAATATAGCAGGACTTAGCGATCTTCAAGGTGCAAACTTTGGCATGGAGCCAAATCCACTAAAAGCTCTAGCAGATGTGAACCGCTCAAAGCCTACTATACTGCTCTCTCATCAGCCAAAAAGCCTATCGCTACTAAGCTTTGATGAGCTAAATAATATCTCGCTAGTGCTTAGCGGACACACGCACGCTGGACAGATTTTTCCATTTTCACTGCTTGTGTGGGCAGCACAAGGCTATATATATGGAGAGAGCGACATCACCCCACGAACAAAGCTAGTGGTAAGCTCTGGCGCAGGCTTTTGGGGGCCACCGATGAGAATACTCTCAAACAATGAAATAGTAGTACTAAACCTTATCCCAAGAACGCCTAAATGATAAATAATATAATTTCTAGAGCTTTTGGATCTTTTGCTAGCATAAAATTTCCAAAAACTATACAAAATATCATAAATAAAAGCTATGCTAAGATGTTTGGTATAGATTTTAGCGAGTTTAGAGACTGCGGCGAGTATGAGAGCCTAACTGCGCTTTTTACACGCACTTTAAAAAACCCTAGAAAGCTAGATGATGGTTTTATCAGCCCTTGTGATGGACTGGTGCTTTATTGTGGCAAGGGTTTTGAAGGGCAGGCTTTTAGCATAAAAAATCACACTTATAGCCCAAAAGAGCTTTTATCTAGCGCTTGTGATGAGAGCGAGCTTGATGGGGGCTTTGATTATGCTAACCTTTACCTTAGCCCAAGGGACTATCACAATTTTCACGCGCCTTGTGATTTTGAGCTTTTAAGTGCTGTTTATGAAAGCGGCGAGCTTTATAGTGTGGCTCCAAAATACCTAGCAAAAATCTCAAATCTATACGCTAAAAACGAGCGTGTAGTGCTGCGCTGTAAAAGTGGAGAAAAGCTCTTTTGGCTGGTGTTTGTAGGGGCTTTAAATGTTGGAAAAATAAAGATATTTTGCGATGAGCGCATACAAACAAATGCAAATCTTGGTCCTAGCGTGTATGAGTATGAAAACAAGCATTTTAGCAAGGGCGAGCCTTTGGGCTGTTTTGAGCTTGGTTCTAGCATTGTAATAATCGCTCAAAAAGGGCTACTAAACTTTAATATCCAAGAAAATCAAAAAATAAAATTCTCTCAAAAAATCGCTGATATAAAATAATAAAAAGCTAGGGAATTCTAGAATTCCTAGTAAAAATCTAGGCAAAATCTAGAATTCCTATATGAAGTTTGTCTAGGGAATTCTAGAATTCCTATATGAAGTTTGTCTAGGGAATTCTAGAATTCCCTAGCAAAATTCCAGAATTCCTAGACAAATTATCCGCAGCTAGCAGCTAAATACGCTTTTAAACTCAAATGGAGTTGGACGCTCTTCATACGGCCAAACTTGGGTTTCAAACTTATAGTGTTGGTAAGTTTGGATAAACTCATTGCTCATCGCAGGGGCCAAAAACTCATTATCTCTAATAAGTGCTTCTAGGCTACCACGCAAGGTGTGTGGAAACTGCTCTATTCCACGCTCTCTAATCTCATCAAGCGTTAGTTTAAATAGATTTTCATCCATAGGCCCTACTGGCTCTGTTTTTTTGCGGATACCATCAAGCCCCCCAAGCAAAAGTGCTGCAAAGGCTAGATAAGGACAGCTTGTCGCATCTGGAAATCTAAACTCTGCTCTGGTGCTTTTATTACTGCTACCATAAGGGATGCGCACGCTTGCTGAGCGGTTTTGGCATGAGTAGGTTAGGATATTTGGTGCTTCAAAGCCTGGGATTAGGCGTTTGTAGCTGTTTGTGCTAGCGTTTGTAAAGGCTGCGATTGCCCTTGCGTGAGCAAGAACGCCACCTATATACCAGCGCGCGATATCGCTAAGTCCGGCATATCCGCCCTCTTCGTAAAATAAATTTTTACCATCTTTCCAAAGCGAGTTATGCACATGCATGCCGCTACCATTATCTCCATAAAGTGGCTTTGGCATGAAAGTAGCAGTTTTACCATTTAAATGCGCTACCATTTTTACTACATATTTGTAGATTTGCACATTATCAGCAGCTTCTATTAGCGTGCTAAACTTCACGCCGATTTCGCCTTGGGCTTGGGCTACTTCGTGGTGATTTATAAAGGTTTCAATTCCTATTTGATTTAGCACATTTACCATTTCAGCCCTTAAATCTACCATTGTATCAATCGGCTGAACTGGAAAATATCCACCTTTTGCTCTTGGGCGATGACCGCTATTAAAGCCGTCTTTGTAGCGTTTAGTATCGTTCCACTCGCCCTCTTCGGTATCTAGCTCAAAGCCAGCGTGATTTGGACTATCAAAAATTCTAACATCATCAAAGACAAAAAACTCATTTTCACAGCCCACATACACAGTATCAGCTAGGCCGCAACTTTTTAAATGCGCGATGGCTTTTTTGGCAATTGAACGAGGGCATTTTTCATACATTTGCCCCTTATAAACATCATAAACATCGCAGATTACAACCACAGTCATATCAGCTGTAAATGGATCTAAAAACGCAGTTTCAATATCTGGCTTTAAAATCATATCGCTTTTATCAATCGGCTGCCACGCATCAATGCTGCTGCCATCAAAGGCAATGCCATCAGTAAAGCTTTCTTCATTTAGCGCACTTAGGTTGTAGCTCATGTGATGCCACATACCCTTTATATCAGTAAAGCGGAAGCTTACAAACTTAACTTCGTTTTTGTCGCAAAAGTCAAAAAAGCCCTTTACATCATTTACGAATTTTCCCATTATTTCATCCTTTCAGGGTAAATTTTTATTTTGATACTGAAATTATATCTCTTTAAGCTTAGTTTAATATTAAAAAAAGGGGTCTTTTTGAAAATTCACTTATTTTTTACTCTAGGAATTCTAGAATTCCTAAATTCTAGAATTCCTAAATGAAAATTCACTACAAATCTAGAATTCCTAAGGAATTCTAGATTTTTATGAGTTTAGATTTTGCGCAAACTCTAGCACCTCGTAGTATTCTTTTTCTAAAATTCCTAGCTCGCCTTTTTTGTCTTCTAGTTCTTCAAACAAAGCTTGAAGCCCTATTTCTTGATATATTTTTGGATCGCTTAAAGCATGGTTTAGCTCAGCTATTCTAGCCTCTATTGCCTCGATTTTCTCAGGGTGCTTGTCTAGAATTTGCTGTTGTTTGTAGCTTAGCTTGGCTGTTTTTTTCTTGGCTGGTTCTGCTAGGCTCTCATCATTTGCGCTTATTTCACTCTCGATTGCGTTTATTTGCTTCATTTCTTCTTCGTACTCAAGATACTCGCTATACTCCATGACAAGCTGGCTGATTGAGCCATTTTCATACGCCCAGAGCTTGTTTGTGATTTTATCTACAAAGTAGCGGTCATGACTTACTATTAAGATTGCTCCCTCAAAGCTTAGCAAATACTCTTCAAGTATATTTATAGTAGCGATATCAAGGTCGTTTGTAGGCTCATCAAGGATAAGGCAGTCAAACTCGCCGGTAAAGAGTTTTGCAAGGCTTAGGCGGTTTTTCTCGCCACCACTTAGCGTGCTTACTGGCTTGTCTAAAAACTCTTTTGGAAACAAGAAGTTTTTAAGATAGCCATAAACATGCAAGCTACGACCCTTTACGCTGATATGATCGCCTCCATTTGGACAGAAGTTTTCTATAAGGCTTTTTTCTTCATCTATATTTGTGCGGTGCTGGTCAAAATACCCTATGCGAATATCGCCTTTTTTTAGCACGCCACTATCAGGGGCGATCTGCCCGAGCAAAATTTTTAGCAAGGTGGTTTTGCCAGAGCCATTAGGCCCTACGATGCCGATACGCTCACCTTGAAGCACCCTAGCATTAAAGCCGTTAAAAAGCAGCTTGCCATCCATACTTTTTGCTAGATTTTCACACTCAAAGAGCATTTTTTTGCGGTTTTGGTTTAGCCCACCTTGATTAAAGCTTTTTGTTGCCCTCTCAAGCTCTAGCTTTACTTTGCGGATTATGCCAGGATTTTTTTTGGCTTGTTCTCGCATTGAGAGTATGCGCTCTTTTCTGCCCTCATTTCGCTTTAGCCTACCACGCACGCCGCGCCTCAGCCACTCTTCTTCTGCTTTTAGCTGTTTTAGCAAGGTATCGTGGCTTTTTAGTGCTGAGGCTAGAATTTGTTCTTTTTTATCCAGGTAATTAGCATATCCACCATCAAAAAATGTTAGCTTTCCACCATCAAGCTCTACTGAGCGAGTGGCAAGATTGTCTATAAAATATCTATCGTGGCTTATAAAAATCATAGTTTGATTTTGCCCAAGCAAAAGTTCTTCCAAAAAACGCACCATATAAACATCAAGGTGGTTTGTGGGCTCATCAAGCAAAAGAATATCAGGCTTTTTAAGAATTAAGGCACCAAGGGCAACTCTACGGATCTCTCCACCGCTAAGAGAGGCTATCAGCCTATGCTCAAACTCACGCAAAGCAAAGCTATCAAGCACGCGTTCTACTTTATTTTCTATATTCCAGCCTTCTTTGCTCTCAATAAACCTTCCTAGCTCATCTTGACGAGCGTGGAGTTCTTTATCATCTGGATTTATAGCCATTTTTAGCATTAGTTCTTCGTATTCGCTTCTAGCAGCGTAGATATCTTTTAGCTCGTGTTTTAGGGCGGCTCTTACATCAAAGCTATCATCAAATTTTGGCGTCTGGCTTAGCATTTGCACGCTAATTCCACCTTCTTTTATCACCCTGCCAGCATCTGGGGCTAGGCTTTGTGAGATTATATTCATTAGCGTACTTTTACCATCGCCGTTTTTGCCGATGATTGCTATGCGTTCTTTTGCGTTTATGCTGAAATTTACATTATCTAGCACCACTTTATCGCCAAAACGCTTTGATACATCAATAAGGTCAATTAGAGCCATAATTGTTCCTTTTTTTATAAATTTTATTAAAAGATTAAAATTTCTTATTATATCTTTTAAAATTTAAAAAACCTATAAAATTCTAGAATTCCTAACTAAAATCTTTAAGAATTCTGCTAGAATTTTGCTTATGGAAATAAGCAAAAATACAAAAGCAAAAGAGCTGTCTTTGCGCTCACTAGCCCTGCCAATTTTCTTTGATATGGCACTAAAAACGCTTAGTGTGACGCTAAATGTCTTTATGGTGGCGCATGTAAATGTTCTACTTGTAGGAGCCATGAGCGCTGGAAATCAAGTATTTACGCTATTTATCACAATTTTTAGCTTTTTATCTATTGGCTGTTCTGTTGTAGTAGCCCAAAGTCTAGGCGCAAAAAACGCAAATTTAGCTTTGCGGGCAATTCATATTTCAATCACGCTAAATGCTTTTTTAGGGCTTGTTAGCACAGCTTTTATTTATTTTTTTACAAAAGAAGTTTTAGCACTACTAAATGTGCCAGATGAGATTTTTAAAGATGCTTATGAGTATTTACACTACATGTGTTTGGCACTTTTTTTAGCTGGTATTGGCATCGTTGTAGCTAGCATTTTGCGTGTAAAAAACATGGCAAATTATATAGTCATAGTCTCACTCATCACAAACGCTATCGTGCTACTTGGCAATGCTTATGTGCTTGGCTTTCTTTCATTTTTGGGGCTAAATGAAGAGAGCCTGGGGCTAAAAGCTGTGGCTATGGTCGCTATTGTAGCGCATTTTAGCGGGCTTTTGCTGCTAATATTTTTTCTTATTTACAAAGCAAAAGTTCATATACATTTGGGCTTATTTTTTAAGCTTACTTTAAGCGTTGTTAGCAAAATCTTAAAAGTTGGCTTGCCAAGCGCAGGCGAGAATTTACTTTGGTTTGGTCAGTATATGGTGGCTTTTGCCTTTATTGGGCTACTTGGCGCTGCTAGCCTAAGCGTTCAAAGCATTTATTTTCAAATCAGCACTTATATTTTTCTTGTTTGCACCTCTGTTTCTATGGCCTGTGAGGTGATAGTGGGGCATTTAGTGGGAGCCAGACGCTATGATGAAGCCTACAAAAAAGCCTTTTACGCACTTAAAATCGGCGTTGGCACGACTTGGGTCATAGTGCTAGGCTTTTGGATATTTAAAGAGCAAATCATGGATCTTTTTGATTTAAGTGGCGAGATTAGAGACATTATGAGACCGCTTTTTACGCTCTCGCTTATACTTGAAAGTGGCAGGGGCTTTAATATCATCATGGTAAATAGCCTTAGAGCCACTGGTGATGCGAGATTTCCTTTTATTATGGGGATAATTTTCATGTGGGGAGTGAGCTTGCCTGTGGGCTATATCTGCGGTATCGTGCTTGAGTTTGGCATTGTTGGTGTGTGGGCTGGATTTTGCGTAGATGAGTGGGGGCGAGCTATCGCAAACACACTTCGCTGGCGCAGCCGCAAATGGCAAAATAAAACGCTAGTGTAGGGAATTCTAGGGAATTCTAAAGAATTCTAGAATTCCCTAGGCTTTTTTTGGACTATGGAGTATTTTTTATATACATTAAATATAAACTAATTAAAAATCCTTGATATAATTGCGCTATGAAGTTTTATGAGTTTGAGATAAAAGAGAGTAAAAAGGCTGTTAAATACCTGCGCTTAAAAGTGGGACAAAGTGGCGAAATTTCGCTATCAATCCCACTTCGCACTAAAGAAAATCACATCCTAGAATTCCTAGAAAAAAACCTAGAATGGCTACGCAAAACCAGCGCAAAAATAAAGGCAAAAAATAGCGCAAAAAATGAAAATCAGGTAGAATTTCTGGGTCTAAGCTACGAGCTAATCATAGATAAAAATGCAAGTGGTGTTAGCATCGAGCTTTTTAGTATAAAAGCAGCTAGCAAGGCTGATTTTAGGCATTTTTGCGACCAAAAGGCAAAGGAGCTATTAAATGCTAGTATCGCGCACTTTGCCCCACTTATCGCTCGCCCCATAAATCACATAAGCTTTAAGCACATGCGCACTCGCTGGGGTAGCTGCAACAAAGCCAAAGGCTACATAAATCTAAGCCTAGATCTAATCACAAAGAAAAAAGAGTTCATAGAATATGTCGTTTTACACGAACTAGCCCACCTAGTTCACGCAAATCACAGCAAGGACTTTTACGCCCTTATTTCAAAGCATATGCCTGATTACAAAGCTCGCATAAAAGGCTAGGAATTTCACTTAATTTAGCTCAAATTTTGATAAAATCAGGGCAAAATCTTTACAAGGAGTGTCAAATGGCAATCGGTTTAAACTCAAGCTTTGCTTATCAAGGCAACTACTACGATCCAATGTCAAGGAATGACCAAGCACAAAACCAACAAGCAAGTGTAGCTCAAACTGCTATAATGCAAAACAATGTAATGCAAGCAAATAATAGCAACCAAAGTGGCACAAGCACAAGCGATCAAAGCAAAAATTCGCAAAGTGTAGCTTCTGTGCAAAGCGCAGCTTCTACGCAAAACGCGGCTTATGTGAACAATAATACTAGCGTAAATAGCATAAACGGCGCACAAAACAGCCAAAATCCAAATAATAGCCAAATCCAAACGCTAAATGCTAGACTAGCACAACTAAACTCACTAACTCAAAATAGCGCAAACTACGGCGTAGGCGCAAATGTGCTACAAAATATCGCTATCCAAAACCAAGGCTCAACGCTAGGCAATCAAAATATCACCGCACTACAAAATACAGCTAGCCTAATGGCAGCCCGCAACGCAGCGATAAACACAAATCCAGCGCAAAACGCTAACCAAGCGCAAATGACACAAAATGCCAACCAAGCGCAACAAAACGCTAATCAAACAGCACAAAATAGTAGCGTAAATGCTCTAAATGCTAACTACATGAACGCAAATAGTGCTACAAATACGCAAAATTCTACAAATCCAGCTTTTGCTAACACACTAAACTTTAACCAAAATAGCGCAACGCAATATAGCCAAAACACAGCTGCTGCGCTAAATAACTTTACAAACGCAAATGCTAGTAACTTTGCTAACTACAACGGTGCAAATGCTACACAAAATATTAATTTTGCAAATAACACGCAAAGCACAGCTTCTGTGCAAAACGCAGTTTCTACTCAAAACGCTCAAAATATAGCAAACCAAAATGTAGCAAATAGCATTCAAAGCAATGTAAATAACCTACAAAACACTATCCGCCAACAAATGAATATGCTAAATAGTGGCGCAGTCCAAACACAAAACTTCAATCCACTTGTCTAAAGCAACTTTTGCGCTAAAAATCTAGAATTCCTATGCTCTAGGAATTCTAGATTTTAAAGCCAAAAAAAATCCCTAAACTTCAATTCCCTAAGTTTTTTATTGTTTCTAAGTGATTTTATATATAGAATTCCTTAAAGAAAAAAAGCACTCTAAAAGGGAATTCTAGAATTCCTAGAGAATTCTAGAATTCCTAGAGAATTTCTCTTTGTCCCTTAGCATTTGGCTCACTTAAAAAGCCTGCGTTTTGAAGCTGTTCGATTATATTTGCAGCTCTATTATAGCCTATGGTAAGGCGGCGCTGAAGGTAGCTAATAGATGTTTTTCTCTCGCTTAAAATCACTTCTTTTGCCTGTTCAAAAAGCTCATCTACCTCGCCACTAGCACTACCCCCTAAGCCTGCGCTAGTATCTTTGCCATCGCTTAAAAAGCTCTCATCATAAAGCGCCTCACCTTGTTCTTTTAAAAACTCCACTATAGTCTCTATCTCAGCCTCGCTGGCAAATGGCGCGTGCAGCCGCACTAGCCCAGGGCTGCCAGGTGGTGTAAAGAGCATATCTCCACGCCCCAGTAGGCTCTCAGCTCCTAGTTGGTCTAGTATTACTTTGCTGTCTATTTTTTGCCCTACTCTGTAGCTTATGCGGCTTGGCAGGTTTGCTTTGATTAGCCCAGTTACTACATCTACGCTAGGGCGCTGTGTGGCTACTATCAGGTGTATGCCACTAGCGCGCGCCATCTGGGCTAGGCGACCTATGCTAAACTCCACATCCTTGCCAGATGTCATCATAAGATCAGCTAGCTCATCAATGATAACTACGATAAAAGGCAAGCTCGCCTCGCCTTGTTCTTTCATTTTTGCGTTGTAGCTTTCTATGTTTTTGGTCTTGCTAGCAGCCATGAGCTTGTAGCGACGCTCCATTTCAGAGACTAGATTTTCTAGCACATTTACAGCCTTTTTTGCCTCGGTTATGACTGGCGTTAGCAGGTGTGGAATTCCCTCATACATTGAAAACTCCAGCATTTTTGGATCTATCATGATTAGGCGCAGGGTTTGTGGGCTATTGCGGTATAAAAGGCTTAAAAGCATTGCGTTTATGCCTACGCTTTTGCCTGAGCCGGTTGTGCCTGCAATTAGCAAATGCGGTAGTTTTTTAAGATCAGTTACAAAAGGCGCGCCAACTATATCCTTGCCAAGCGCTATTGTTAGTTCGCTTTTTGCGGTGCTAAAAATCTCGCTTTCTAGTACTTCGCGCAGGTAAATCGTCTCTATATCGCTATTTGGTATCTCTATGCCTACTACATCTTTGCCTGGGATTGGGGCTTGGATGCGTATAGTTTGCGCTCTTAAAGCCATGGCTAGATCGTCTTGGAGATTTAGGATTTTTCGCACAGGGACATTTGGCGCAGGCTTAAACTCAAAGGTAGTAACAACTGGCCCTGAGTATGTGCGGATCACATCTCCGTCTATTTTGAACTTGCGAAGCTTTTCAAGCAAATCAGCGATTTTGCTATCTATCTCGCTCTCGCTTACGCCTTTGCGCTTTTTTGGTGCTTGGGCTAGAAAATCTAGGCTTGGAAGTTTAAAGTCCTTTGGGGCTTCTTGATGGCCTTTTTCTATTTGGGCTAGAAGTTCTTTATTTTCTGCTACTTCGCTTAGGATTTCTACGCCGGTGGCGGTGATTTTTGGGGCGTTTTCATCAGGGAATTCTAAATTCTCATTAGGAAATTCTACATTTTCATTTTGGAATTCTAGTTTTTGTTCTTGGAATTCTAGATTTTCATTAGGGAATTCTAGTTTTTCATTAGGGAATTCTAGATTTTTATCTTGGAATTCTAGTTTTTCATCAGCGGAATTTTGAGCAGAATTTTGCTCGTTATATTCGTTTGTTTCTAGGGCGTTTTTATATGATTGTAGTTCATCTGTGCTTTTGGCTTTTTTGATTTTTGGAGCAGTCCTAGGCTTTATGATATTTTGCGTGCTTGGCGCAGGTGCAGCAGGCTTGCTAGCTGGTTTTAGAGACTTGGCGTCTTTTTTTGCCTTGGCAAAGGCTTCAAGTATCACAGTATCAAGCCTTTTGCCAAAAGAAAGGCTAAAGCCTATAATAATGCCAGCAAGAGAGCAAAGCAGCGCACCAAGCGTACCTATATAGCCTTTTAAAATATCTAAAACAAAAACGCCAAAAAGCCCAGCAAAACTAGGTTTTAGCATGGCAAGTGCTAAAAGAACTGAAAGAAATAGCAGCAGCCCACCAGCAATGCCTGAGCCTAGATTCCAGCTAAAATGATGATGATATTTGTAAATTTTCCACGCAGGATAAAGCAAAGCAAAAGGATAAATAATGCCAAAAGAGCCAAAAAAATCTCTGTTAAAAAAGCCGATAAATGAACCCACGCCGCCTACAAAATCGGCATTTGGCATAGCTGATGAAATACCGACAAAGAGCAAAATAAACACACAAAGCAAAAAAATAGAAAGTCTCAAAATAAAAATCCTAGAAAAAAAATCTCCGTGATTATAGCTTATTTTGTTTAAGTTTGTATTAAGGGAATTCTAGATTTGCCACGCTAAGCTTGGAAAAAATCTAGAATTCCTAGCAAAAGTTGCTCAGCAATTCTAGATTTTTGGCTATTACATATAGTTTAGCAGGCTAATTTGGTTGATTTTTGAAGTAGCTTGTAGCATTGCCTGATAGGCTAGCAAGTTGTTTTGAAACTGCATTGCTAGCTCGCCATAATCAGCATCAATCACCGAGCTTTTTACCTCAGCTACATTTAGGTATAAGGTAGTCGCGCGCTCATTTGTGTCTGTGATGTGGCGAGAGTTTGTGCCAGCGATAGCGTGGATTTTATTTACATGATCCATGATGTGATCTAGGCGTTTTATAGCACCTTGGACACCTGATGTGCGTGGGTTTACGCCATTAGCATTGCCGTAAAAATCGCCGTTAAAAACAGCCTCTATCATATCATCAAGATCAGCAAAAAGATCAATGCTAGGGCGGTCTATCGTCACAGCATCATTTTTGTTAAAGCTTAGCACACTAGCACTTTTGGTGTTTGCGGTGCCGACAGCATCTGGATAATCCTTGCCCCCGTGATCTTGATACATTGCTATTTTTATGTTAGTTGCTGATGTGGTTTTGTCCTTTAGAGTTATTAAACCACGGTGATCCATAGTGCTCTCAACTGAGACTGAAGCTTGTAAAAAAGTCTCTTCAAATGCTGCGTAAGCTGCATCTAAGTCTTGCTGCGTCTTAGGGTTTGTATGATTTTTACCTTGCATTTTATCAAGGTTGCCACTTGCTAGGATTGTAAGCATATCATTTATTTCTTTAAAGCTTAAATCGTCAGTTTCTACCATTTTGGCTTGATTGCCTATTTGTCTAGGCGGATTAGCATTTGGGTCTATTTGCTCATTCCAAAAGGTTTTATAAAAGTTACCTTGATAAACAGCTTTGTCTGGTTGAAATGGCGGTTGTCGAATCGTAATGGTTGGATAGGTTGTAACTACTTTTGTAACTGGGTCTGTTACTTGCGTTCCGTTAAAATCAATGGTAGCTTTATATCTATTTCCATTTTTTGCAGTTACATCAATGATAAGATCATCAGCTTTTGCTAGTGTAGTTCCAGCAGCATTTGGGTTGCCACCTCCAACTGCGCCGATTTGTCCTGATGAGAGGCCTGCTACTTCGCTTAATCTAGTGTTGTTTGTAGCAAAGCTATTGTCTTTGCGAACGATTTGGCTGGTGTTGTTTTGGACTGTTGCGCCTTTGTTAGCAAAGTTTACTTTGTCATAGTCTGTAGCCGTCGCTATGCCATCATCTGGGCTTACATAGTTTGGTGAGCTTATAAAGCTTGTTAGATGCACATTTCCAGCAGCTACTGCTTGTTTTATTTCCTCTAAGCTAGTTGCTTTTTGAATTTTATCAGTCTTCCACAGATTGGCTTCTTGGGCTGTTCCTTCTTGCGCTGTTAAGCCAAAAATCGAAAAGCTCATCATTTCATTGCCGTTTTGTAAATTTGTCATTTGGATTTGAGCATCTTTGTTTATACTAACTTCTACTACTTTGTTTGTATCAGTATTTCCCATGGCTCTGCCCATTTGCTCTAGCAGGTCTGAGACCTTTGCACCAGCGCTTAGCTCAAACTTGGTTGAAAAGCTCTCTCCGCTTGGACGCTGTCCTTGCATGAAAAATACAGTTGGCGGCAGATCTTTTACCTTATCCCTGGTAAAATCTGTCGTATAGTTCATTTTACCATCTGCTGCTATCTTAGCACTAGTGCGGTAATCAGTGCCAATAAACTTATATATTTCATCAGTTAAGCGCATATATTCTTTATTTCCGTTTTGCGGGTTTAGCTCTTCGTGTTTGTTTATTAGCGTGATATTTGTAGTTACTTGCTTAGCATAGTCATTATCCCTGCCTAAAAACAAGCCCTCGCCTGGGATATTAAAAGGCACGGTTAGGTTTGAACCAGCTAGCACCTCGATATTATTACCATTGCCATTATAAGTACCATCAGCACTAATTGGCTTGGTATCAACTGCTGTGCCTGAGAAAAGATATTGTCCGTTTATAGCGGTGTTTGAGATGCTTACTAGCTGGTCGCGCATTGCTTTTAGGTCGTTTGCGATAGCCACACGGCTAGTTGTGCTGTGCTCGCCTGAGTTTGCGGCTTGGATGAGTTTTACTTTGAAGCTATCAAGCGTATCGGCAAAGTCATTTAAGGTCTGGTCTGTGTTTTTGGCAAACTCGCTGGCTTTGGTGGTGGCTTCTTTTATTTGTTCTAGTGTGGTTGCCTCGTAATCAAGACGAGTTGCATCTACATAGATGCCTACATCCTCATAAGGTTTGGTGATTTTCATGTGGGCTGAGAGTTTTTCTATTGAGTCGTAGTTTTTTGCTGCGCTACTTTGGTAGTTTAGTAGGTTTTGGCGGCTTTGTAGTTGGTTTGTGATACGCATTTTTATCCTTTTTTTTGCTTTTAGGCTAAAATCGGCAAAAAGCAAATGTTTTTTAGACTTACAAGCAAATTTCGTGCCGAAAATGCGATAAGGGCCCATCTTGCGGACGCTTTTTGAGAGTTTTGACTTGGGCAGCCCAGCACCTTACGAGCGAGCTTTTGCACCGTTTTCCTGCGGCTTTTGCCTTGAAAAACTGGCGCAAAACTCGCTCGAACGCCACCGCTACGGTGCTCTAGCCCTGCGCCAAAACTCTCAAAAATCGCCTCGCAATCTTAGAGCCTTTGGGGGTAGTTGTTAAATCTAGGGAATTCTAGAATTCCCTAGAAAAAAACTAAGAAATTTTACTTAAAATCTCTTTAAATCTATTAGGAATTCTAGAAATTTTGCTATTTTCTATATACACTAGCTGAACTTCTGCGCTAAAAATCACCTTTTCATTAAGCAAAATTTCTTGCTCTAAAATAATAGCCAAATCACTATTTCTAGCACAAACTGAGCGTACTTCAATCTCATCACCAAGCCTAGCTGAAGCACGAAATTTAGCATTTATGCTAGTTAGCACAAAGTAGCATTGCTCATTAAATGCGTCTTTGCCAAGAGTGCGAAAAATATACTCACTTCTAGCCCTCTCGCAAAAGCGCAAGTAATTTGCGTGATAGACTATGCCCTGAGCGTCCGTATCATCGTAATAAACACGAAATTTCATCATTTGCTCTCGGCTCTGGCAAAAACGCTGATTTTAGCTCGCAAGAAAAATAGCCCAAGGCGAGCAATCATCGCAATTTTCAAGGTTGTTTCGCTAGCTTCGTGAATGCGAGCAAAGTTCTCATCAATAGCACTCTCGCCAAGAGCCGCTGCTGCTGTAATGTAGCTCGTAAAATAATAAAACAAGCACGCCAAAACCGCAATAATAAGGCTTAGCATAAGAGTGCTAAGTTTAAGCTGGAAACTAGCCCCGCTCCCCCGCCAGCTAAAAATCTCAAATAGCAAGGCAAAAAATCCACAAAATAGCGCAATATAGTTGTATTTCATAAATACCTGCGCTAGCAAAGTGCCAGCTTGTAAGGCACTTAGCGTGCCTGGCGTGATGTAAAGATCTGATCTAAAGAGCACCGGCGCGCTAAGACCGATTGCAACCTCCACGCCCAAAGTAAGTGCAAGTATAAAAAGATAAATGCTTGAAAGTGCTTTCATGTTTTTCCTTTTTTTATATTTTTTATGCTTTAAAATGCTTAGGAATTCTAGATTTTATTTTAAATCTTTTAACAAATCTAGAATTCCCAAGCCAAATCTAGAATTCCTAAAACTAAAAATCTAGAATTCCCAAGTCAAATCTAGAATTCCTAAGCTAAATCTAGAATTCCTAATACTCTTGCCAAAGTCGCATATTTAGCATATGAGCGATATTTGCTCTCTCATCATCTAGGCTTGTTGGCTCGCCGTGACCGCAATAAAGCTTGATATTTTGTTTGATTTCTAAGACCCTGCGCAGACTTTCTTGCATGTCCTTTGCGTTTGAAAACTCAAAATCCCAGCGCCCAACCGAGCCTTTAAAGATAAAATCTCCGCAAAACCAAGTATTTTCTAAGCCCTCAAGCTCTATGCAAGAACAGCCCGGCGTATGCCCAGCAAAGTGATGAAAAGTAGCCTTAAAGCCTGAAATATCCACGCTCCCATTTGGCTCAACTAAAAAATCAGCATCAAAACTATCTCGCAAAATTGCAAAAGGATCGCTAGCAGTAAAGACCTCATCTGCCTTTGGCAAATAAATAGGCACGCCAAGCTCACGGCGCAAAACATCAGCGTCATAAACATGGTCAAAATGCCCATGCGTAAGCAGCACGGCTACTGCGCCTACTGCGTTTTGTTTTACCCACTGAGAGGCACCCATGCCTGGATCAATTATCAGGCTTTTTTCGTTATTCTTTACTATATAGCAGTTTGTGGCATATTCGCCAAAGGCCCTAGTTAAAATTTCCATATTTTTCCTTTAAAATAAAGCTAATCTTAACATTTTTTAAGCTAAAATTCAAGCTATGAATTACGAAAAAATTGAAAAAAATATCCTAGAATTCCTTAGAGATTATTTAGCTACAAGTGGCGCAAAGGGTTTTGTGCTAGGGCTTAGCGGTGGGCTAGACTCAGCTGTGGTTGCCACGCTGTGTGCCAAAATCGCTCCCACACACGCTTTGCTTATGCCAACACACCTTTCAAATAAGGCAAACTTAAAAGATGCCCTGCGCCTAGCAAAAACACTTGGCCTAAATCATAAAATCATTGATATTTCAAATATTTTAGAGAGTTTTTGCGCAGCAAATGAACTAAGCAAGCAGCAAAAACTGCGCTATGGCAATCTTTGCGCTAGGGTAAGGATGTGCTTACTTTATGATTACAGCAGTGAGCATGCTTTGCTTGTAGTTGGCACGAGCAATAAAAGCGAACGCCTGCTAGGCTATGGCACGATTTTTGGCGATATGGCGTGTGCCTTAAATCCCATCGGCGAGCTATTTAAGAGTGAAATATTTGAGTTTGCGGACTTTTTGGGCGTGGATAAAATGATAATAAACAAAGCCCCAAGCGCAGATCTATGGGAAAATCAAAGCGATGAGAGCGAGCTAGGATATAGTTATAAAGAGCTTGATGGCGCACTTGATTTTATCTTAAAAGGTTTAGGGAATTCTAGAATTCCTAGCGATGAAATTCCTAGCGATAAAATTCCTAGCGCAGGAATTCTAGAATTCTGTAAAAAACGCATGAAAAACAATGCCTTTAAGCTAAACACGCCAGCTATCGCTAAAGTGCTAAGAGAGTAAAATGGAAAATATAGAAAATACTAGCCTTGAAATACCTTTTTTCAAGCCCTTTTTTGATGAAAGTGAGAGCGAGCTTATCAGGGGGGCATTAAATGGCGAGAAAAGCACGGCTATTTTTGAGGCTAAAGTAGCTAGCTACTACAACGCAAAGCACGCAATAGCCACAAACAACGGCACTGCTGCCAAGCACCTAGCCTTGTGTGCTATGGATATAAAAAGAGGCGATAAGATAATTTGTCCTGTAAATAGCTTTGTTAGCTTGCCTGAGGTTATTCGCTACTTTGATGCTGAGCCGATTTTTGCTGATATTGATAAGGATGATTTTTGCCTTGAGCCAGCGGCTTTAGAGAGCGTTATAAAGGCAAATCAAAGCAAAAAGCTAAAGGCTGTTTTTCTAACTCACCTTGGCGGACAAAGCGCAAAAATAGATATCATCAAGCAAATTTGCGAAAAATATGGGCTAAAAATCATACACGATAGCGCCTTTGGAGTGCGGTATAATGGTGCTTTGGTTGGTGGTGGCGATGAGTTTATGGGCTGTTTTGGCTTTCAGCACAGTGGGCTTAATCAAATAGCAAGCTCAGGCATAATCCTAACAAATGATGATAAAATCGCAGCTAGGGCTAGACTCTTTCGCTCTCATGCTATGGAGCAAAAAAGACTTGATGATGGAAGCCTTGCTTATATCTATGATGTCAAGTACATAGGGCAAAGATACGACCTAGACGCACTTAGCGCTGCTTTTTGTCTAGCGCAGTTTGGCAAAAACGAAAGCAATATCAAAGCCCACCAGCATATAGCGCGTCTTTATGATGAGAAGCTAGCAAATGTCGCTCACATCAGCACCCCAGTAAAAAAAAGAGATCATATCTACACACAGTATATCATCAAGGTTGATAAAAATAGAGATGGTTTTGCCAAAGAACTGCTAGCGCAGGGCATAGGCGTGGGCTTACACTATGTGCCACTTCATTTGCTAAGCTATTATAGAAAAAAGTATAACTACCGCATAACTGACTTTCCAGCTGCGCTAGGAGCGTATTCTCAGGTACTTTCCTTGCCTATTTATCCAGCCTTAAGTGAAGCTGAAATCGAGCATATCTGTAAGGTTATCACAAGGATAGCAAGTGCTAGAGTATAGGGGCTTTGAGAGCTTTTGTTCGGCTTATTTTTATAGCCCTAGTTGGTGGCAAAAAATGCTTAGTTTTTTGCTCCTGCCTTTTTCGCTGATTTATTGCTTAATCTCAAGGCTGAAATTTAGCTTTTTGTGCGGCCAAAAAGACTTAGGAATTCTAGTTTTTAGCGTGGGAAATCTAGTAGTTGGCGGCTCTGGCAAAAGCCCACTATGTAAGGCGATTTATAGCTTTTTTAATGAGATGAGCGAGTATAAAAATGCTGTTTTCATCGTGCTTCGTGGATATAGGCGAAAAAGCAAAGGCTGCGTAGTGGTATCGCAAAAGGGCGAAATTCTAGTGCCTTGTGATATAAGCGGCGATGAGGCTATGGACTATGCGATAAATGGCGCAAATGTGATAGTTAGCGAGGATAGAGAAGCTGGCATTTTAAAAGCCAAGCAACTAGGCGCAAAAATCGTTATTTTAGATGATGGATTTAGGCATTTTGGTATTAAAAAATTTGATATTTTATTAAAACCTTTTAGCGAACCAGCTTGTGATTTTTGCCTGCCAAGTGGGGCGTATAGGCTACCAAAGAGCTTTTATGCTTTGGCTGATTTTATACCTGATGATAGCGATATAGTAAGGAATTCTAGAATTCTCTACCCCACAGAGCGTATGGTGCTAGTCTCAGGCATAGCAAATCCAAGCCGTCTAAATAAGCATTATGGTAACTGCGTGGCGCATTATCATTTTAGCGACCATTATGATTTTAGCGCAGATGAACTAAAAGAAATTCTAAAAAAACACGCTGCTACAAGCCTACTAGTTACCAGCAAGGACTACGCAAAGATAAAAGATTTTGGAATTCCTGTTTCAGTTATAAAATTAGAGTTAAATTTAAGTGAGAATTTTAAGGAAAAATTACTTGAATATGTAAGAAAATGTGACATAAATAAAATGTAGCATTTACTTATTTTATTTATGTGCATTTATAAAATTATCAAATTTTAATTATAATTAAAGCGTGAAAATCAAAAAATTTAGCTAAAATTCAAAAATTTCAAACTTAACTTTTGGTGGAGTAAAAAATGTCAAAATTAAACATAGACCAAAAAAAGATTAAACAATTATTTGAAGATAAAAGATCTGATTTTTTAATACCTGATTATCAACGCCCTTATGCTTGGGGAGAAGATGAGTGTCAAACTCTTTGGAAAGACATTTTTGATTTCGCTTTTCCAGATAAAAAACCTGAAAATTTTAATTCTGATGAAGAATATTTTTTAGGCCCTATTGTAACTTTTGAGAATAATAAAAAGCTTGAAGTAATAGATGGGCAACAAAGGCTTACTACTTTAATGCTATTGCTTAGGGTTTTTTATAAAAGACTTGAAAAAATGGAAGATGAAAATTCTATGCGAACAAAGCAAAACTTGGCACAATGTATTTGGAAAAGTGATGAATTTGGCAATGAAAACAAAGAAAAATTAAAAATAGATTCTCAGGTAGCCTTAGATGAACATAAGAATGAATTTTTAGAAATTCTAAAAACTGGTGATGCTAAAGATTTTAAAAGCCAGTATGCCATAAATTTTAGGTATTTTGAAAAAGAAGTAGATGAATTTTTAAAAGAATATCCTAATTATTTCGCCTATTTACCAACTAGAATTTTAAATAATTGTATTTTATTGCCTATTGAAGCAGATAATGAAAAAACAGCACTTAGGATTTTTTCTACTTTAAATGATAGAGGCAAGCCACTAGCTGATGCAGATATTTTTAAAGCACAATTTTATAAATTTTATGTAGCAAAAAATCAAAAAGATGAATTTATAGAAAAATGGAAAAATTTGGAAATTTTATGTAAAGAGGTATTTTCTAAAAAAGATAATACTTCTACTGATGAAATTTTTAATCGTTATATGTATTATCAAAGAGCTTTAAAAGGTAATAAAAATAGCACAACAGAGGGTTTGAGAGATTTTTATGAAAAGGATAGTTATGCTTTATTAAAAAGCGATAGGACTTTTGAAGACTTGCAAAACTTGGGTAGCTTTTGGCAAGCAATTTCTATTCAAGATAAAAATTATTTTGATGAAAATACTTTAAGATGGCTTTTTATTTTAAACTATGCCCCAAATATAATGTGGGCAAATATCACTTCTGTATATTTTATGAAAAATAGAGATGAGCAAAATAAGCTTGATAATATAAAATTTGCTAAATTTTTAGAGAAAATAACAGCGTTTATTTTTGCATATTCTTTTATATATCCTAGCGTCTCTCAGCTAAGAATACCTATTTATAGTGCTATGATAGATATTATTAACGACAAGGAAATGGATTTTTCAAAGTTTTTGTTTGAAAAAGAAAATTTAAAAACATTTATACAAAATCAAAAATTTAGCAATAATAATTCAATAACTCGTTCTATACTTACTTGGTGGTTTTTAAAAGATAGTACCCAAAAAACACCGGGATTAACTGAGCAATTTCAAATAGAACATATTTACGCAAAAGAAAGAGCAAAAAGAGAAAATTTTAGTGGCAATGAAATAGAATTTATTGGCAATAAAGTCCTTTTGGAGCGAACAATAAACATTAGAGCAAGTGATTTTAGTTTTGCTGACAAAGAAAAACATTATAAAAAATCACAAAATAATGAATTAAACTCTATACATAAAAACTATAGTGAATTTGGCAAAACCGAAATAATAGAAAGAAATAATAATATTATAAATGATTTTATTTCTTTTGTAGAAAAAAACAATTTAATTAAAACAACAAGTTTATCTTAGTTATATTAAAAGGATAAAAAATGAAATCTCATATAAAAACCGCTGAAATCATACTCTCAGCCTTGCCTTATATACAAAAGTTTCGTGGGCAAGTTTTTGTGATAAAATATGGTGGTGCAGCACAAACTGATGAGGGACTAAAAAGCGATTTTGCCCGTGATATCGTGCTTTTACAGCTTGTGGGTATAAAGGTAGTAATCGTCCATGGCGGCGGCAAAAAGATAAACTCACTGCTAGATAAACTTAACATAGAAAGCCACTTTGAAGATGGGCTAAGGGTGACTAACAAAGACACTATGGAAGTAGTAGAAATGGCACTAAGCGGACTAATAAATAAAGAAATCACAAGCCTGCTCGTAGCTCATGGCGCAAGGGCTGTGGGCATAAGCGGCAAGGATGATGGACTGCTTAGAGCATCTGCTTTTAACCTTGAAAAATACGGCTTTGTAGGCAAGATTGATGAGGTAAATGAAGCTGTGATAAATGCACTTCTTAAAGAAGACATTATCCCAGTAATCGCTCCAATCGCACTTGGCGCAAACGCTACTAGCTACAATATAAACGCAGATCTTGCAGCTAGCGCAATAGCTGCTAAGCTAAGGGCTAGCAAGGCTATATTTCTAAGCGATATAAAAGGTGTTTTGGATAAAAACGGCGAGCTAATAAGTAAGCTTGATGAGGCTAAAATAGCAGAGCTTAAAAGTGGTGGCACCATAAGCGGTGGTATGATACCAAAGCTAGAAGCTAGCTTAGAGTGCATAAAAGCAGGCGCAAAAGCTGTGCATATCATAGATGGGCGCGTGTCTCATTCGCTACTTTTAGAGATTTTTACTGATGAGGGCATAGGTAGCGTGATACGCTAAAATCTATAATAAAAGGATAAAAAATGCTAGTAAATACAAGATTACAAAACGGAGAAAGCCATGAGAGCGTAAGCTTTGAAGAGGCTATTCTCTCGCCGATGAGTGCTCATGGTGGGCTGTGGGCACCTGCGCATTTTGCCAAGCTTGATTTTGGCTCGCTTAGCAAAGACTACAAAGAACTAAGCCTACAAATCATTAGAGCCTTTGGGATAAATGAAAGCCTTGTTAAATCAGCCTTAGCTCGCTATGATAGCTTTGATAATGGGCAGGCTGTGGAGCTAAAAGAAATAAATGGACTTTTTATTAACGAGCTTTGGCATGGGCCAACTCGTGCTTTTAAGGATATGGCGTTGCAACCTTTTGGTGCTATTATGGACGAACTTGCTAGCAAAAAGGGCGAGAAATACCTCATCATCGTAGCCACTAGTGGAGATACTGGGCCAGCTACTTTACAAACCTTTAAAGGTAGCAAAAATGTCCGTGTAATCTGCCTATATCCAGATGGTGGCACAAGCCAGGTTCAGCGTCTTCAAATGCTTTCTTATAATAGCGAGCCAAACCTAAAAGTGCTTGGCATAAAAGGCAGCTTTGATGATGCGCAGCGCAGTCTAAAGAGCCTGCTTAGCAATGATGATTTTAAAGGCTTTTTAGCTAGCAAAGATCTTCATCTAAGTGCTGCAAACTCGGTTAATTTTGGTCGCATTTTATTTCAAATTATTTATCACATTTACGCTTTAATTAAAAGTGGCGCAAGTAAAGAAAATCCAAAAAATATCATCGTGCCAAGCGGAAACTTTGGCGATGCTCTGGGTGCGTATTACGCCCGTAAAATGGGCGCACCGATAGAAAAAATCGGCATCGCATCAAATGCTAATAATGTGCTAACTAGGCTAATAAATGAGGGCATTTATGACGCAAAAGATAAAGAGCTAATCCCCACTATTTCGCCTGCTATGGATATTTTGCTAAGCTCAAATATAGAAAGACTGCTTTTTGATCTTTTTGGTGCATACCGCACAAAAGAGCTAATGGATGAGCTAGCTAGCTCTAGATGCTACAAGCTAAGCGCAGGCGAGCTATCAAAAATACAGCAAATTTTTTATGCTGATTGGTGCAGCGATGATGAGTGTAAGGCTATAATCAAAAAATACGCTAGCATGGGCGAGCTAATAGACCCACACACAGCAACAGCTCTAAAAATGGCTCAAAACGGCGATATAATCGCTTCAACAGCGCAGTGGGTGAAATTTGCCCCAAGTATGAAAATCGCAATTGACGGAGTACCTTGCGATGATGAAAAAGAAACGCTAACTAGCCTTGCTGCTAAGTTTAATGTCTGCTTGCCAAGTGCAATTTTAGCGTTATTTGATGGGACTTTGCCACCTGCGCAAATCTGCGAAAAAACTGAGATAGAGAGTGTTATCAAGGACTGGCTAAAATGATAATCATCCCAGCACGCCTTGCTAGCACAAGGTTTAAAGAAAAAATTCTTTGTGATATCGGTGGCGAGCCGATGTTTGTCGCAACTGCTAAAAATGCGCTAAAAGTTAGCGATGATGTGGTAGTAGCCTGCGATGATGAGAGCGTAGAGAAAATCGCAAAAAAGCACGGCATAAAAGCGGTGATGACAAGCAAAGAACACGAAAGCGGAAGCGATAGAATAAATGAGGCCTGCGCTAGCCTAGGGCTAAGAGATGATGAAATAGTAATAAATATCCAAGCTGATGAGCCCTTTTTTGAGCTTGAAAATTTGACCAAGTTTATAGACTTTGCTAGAAGTTCTATAAAAAATGGAGCTTTTATGGCAAGCTGTTTTAAGGGCATTGATTTTAAAAGCGCAAGTGATCCAAATATCGTAAAAGTCGTGCTTGATAGCAATTTAAATGCGCTGTATTTTTCTCGCTCACTCATACCTTATGCTAGAGACGAGAAAGAGCGCGCAAGCCGTGAGTATTTCGGGCATATCGGCATTTATGCTTATAGCGTGGCTACTTTAAGGGCGTTTTGCGTCTTTAATGATAGGGTGCTTGAAAATACTGAAAAGTTAGAGCAACTTCGTGCCCTAAGCGCAGGGCAAAAAATCGCTATGCTAAAAATAAACACAAAAAGCATGGGAATTGATACCAAAGAAGACTACGAAAAAGCCGCTAAAATCTATGGCTTTGAAGCAAAAATCTAGGAATTTTGAAATTCCGTCATTGCGAGGCTTTGAAAAGCCGAAGCAATCTCTATAAAAATCCCCCGACCTGTCTTGTGTCATCCTCTGACTTGACCAGAGGATCTCATCATAGAGAATTCTAAAATTCCGTCATTGCGGAATTCCGTCATTGCAAGGCTTTGAAAAGCCGAAGTAATCTCACTTAAGGCTTAATAAATGAGATTGCTTCGCTTCGCTCGCAATGACGAATTTTGGGGAATTTTAAAATTCCTAAGCAAAAATCTAGAAATTCTAGAATAAAAAGAATGAAATTCTAGAATTCCTAAATGCTAAAATTCTAGGAATTCTAGATTTTAAGAATTTCTACAAGAAATTCCAAATTGTAAGAATTTCTAAGCAAAATTCTAGGAATTCTAGATTGTAAGAATTTCTACAAGGAATTCTAGAATTCCCAGAATAAAAACTAGAATTTCTAAGCTAGAATCTAGGAATTCTAGATTGTAAGAATTCCTGTAATAAAAACTAGAATTCCTAGAACATAAACTAGAATTCCTAAGAAAAATTCTAGAATTCCTAAATGCTAAAATTCTAGGAATTCTAGATTGCAAGAATTCCTACAAGGAATTCTAGAATTCCCAGAATAAAAACTAAAATTCCTAGAATAAAATCTAGAATTCCTAGAGTTTTAAAATACCCCCTAACCCCCAAAAACTAGAATTCCTATAATAAAATCTAGAATTCCTAAGCTAAAATCTAGAATTCCTAAGATTTCAGCACTCTTTTGTTTTCTATTTTTTCTATTCTTTCATCATTATCAAGGGCTTCTAAGTATGCTATGGTGTATTTTCTGCTAAGATTTAAAAAGTCCTTTGCGTTGCTTACATCAGCGTATCCATCGCGCGCGATTAGCTCCAAAAGACGCTTTTTTGCAAGAGCAAGGTTTTTTGCACTGATGAAAAGATTATGCTCTAGCCTTACTACCACGCCTCTTGCGGTCAGCCTTTTTAGCGCATCATCGCCAGCCTTTCTATCACACTCAAAAATATCATAGATATTATAAGGCGCAAGTGGGGCTAGCTCGCCCCTTTCAATCTCCCTTAAAATGCCTTCTTCTAAGCTTTCTTTAAGTTTGCTAAAATCAGCACCTTTTTTGAAATACAGACCATTTTCAAAATCCAGCTCGCTTTTCATCTCATCAATTGCCATCCCAGCAAGCATTTTGCTAGCCCAAGGCAGTTTTAGTGCCACTGATGAGGCTGAAAACATTGCTAGTTCGTTTTTTGAGATAATAAAGCGTATGAAGTCCTTTAAACTCTCTTTTGCGCTAGTATCATAGACATTTAGCTCATCTTCATCTATAATAGCGTTTTTTAGCTCTTTTGCGATTTTTAAAGCACTACTTGGCAAAATGCCAAAGCGCTGGGCCGCGCAAAGCAAGCCAAAGCCCTTTTCGTGCGTGTTTTTAAGCAGTTCAAACGCCCCCAAAAAATCATGCTCTAAAAGCATAGTAAGTAGCTCTATTTTTGCTCTTTTTTTCAGCGGTTCGCTAATAGGATTTAGCACCCTGCCCCCACCTAGCAAAGCTCCACCACCAAGCAAAACAAAACGCTCATCAAAGCTAGCAAAAACCTCTTTATCAAGCTTTAAGGTAATAAAATAACTCTCGTTTTTCTCGCCTTCTTTTTTGCTTGAAAGCACGCTTGCTTTAGCGTTTATGCTCTTTGTGCCTATACACAAACTTACTTCTGCGCCGTGCGTTATAGAGCCAAAAAACACGCAATCAAGCTCTTTAAAGCCCCTAAAATTGCCCTTTTTACTGATAAAATCGCCTTTTTTGATTTTATAGGCTAGGGGCGAGCTAATGTTTATCGCTACTCTTTGGGCGTTATTTGCCACGCTTACTGGCTTATCATGGACTTGCATAGAGCGGATGCCAAACTCTACGCCTGCATCGTAGTCATAGAGCTTTCCTCCAAGTTCTATACTAGAGCCAAGCAAGGTACCAGTAGCCACTAGCCCTGCGCCTTTTATGTTAAAAAGCCTATCTATATAGTAGCGTGGCAAGCAAGAGTTTTGCGCATTTTCAATACGCAAAGCAAGCAAAAACTGCCTAAGCGCCTCAATGCTACTGCTATCAAAAATGCTAAGCTCAAAGCTTTTTAAAACATCAAAATCATATTTTTTTAGCTCTGCTAGGCTAGTAGACTTTGAGTGCGAGATCTGCTCTTTGCTTGCTATATCGCATTTTGTGATACATAAAATTATTTTTTTTATCCCAAGGAATTCTAGAATTTTTATATGCTCCAAGCTCTGGGCTTTTAGCCCTTCTGTGCTGCTAACTACTAGCAAAGCGCCCTGCGCTCCAAAAGCTCCTGAAATCATCGTTTTAAGCAAATTTTCATGCCCTGGCACATCTATAAAGGCTATATTTGCGCCGTTTTTTTCTAAATGCGAAAAACTTAGATCTATAGTAATCCCACGGCGTTTTTCTTCGTCTGTGCTATCGCCCTCAAAGCCATTTAGCGCCTTTATAAGAGCGGTTTTGCCATGGTCTATATGCCCAGCACTTGCTAACAAAATACTACTCATCTTGCCCACCAAAAATACTATTTATAGCTGTAATCAAGGCACTCTCATCACTAGGCAAAACAGAGCGTAAATCAAGCAAAAAACACTGATTTTCTATGCGGCCTATCACGCCTTTTTGGCGAAATTCACGCTCTAGGTTTTCTATTTTTTGCCCCTTTTGGGCTCTAAAGGCAAGTGCTACGCTTTGTATTTTTACATTTGGCAGGGTTCCACCACCACCAAAAGTCGCTGTATCAATGATGCTAGCTATATTTTTACAAGAATTATTTATGCGCTTTGCCACGCTTTTAAGCTCGCTAGTGCTGCGTGAGAGCAAAAAGATAGTAGGCACGCTATCATAGTCTTTATCTAGATATGAGAGCACCGTGCTTGCTAGCAAGGCAAGAGTGATTTTATCACTTCTTAGCATACGCAAAAGCTGATTTTTTCTAAGTTTTGCGATGAGTTCTTTTTTGCCTAGTATTATGCCAGCTTGGACTGAGCCAAAGAGCTTATCTCCGCTAAAACTTAGCAAATCCACGCCTGTTTTAATCAGCTTTTGGGGCACAGGCTCAGAATTAAAACACGCTAAGCTAGAGGCCGCCCCACCGCCAAGGTCGTAGTAGCTGATGATGCCACGCTCTTTTGCTAATTTTGCTATGTCTTCTAGGCTTGTATCTTGCTTGAAGCCTACTATATCAAAGTTTGAGCGGTGGACTTTTACTAGCATTTTTGTATTTTCGTCCAAAGCATTTTCATAGTCGCTTAGGCGAGTTTTGTTCGTGGTGCCAACCTCAGCTAAAATCGCTCCGCTTTCTTTCATCACCTCAGGCACTCTAAATCCACCGCCGATTTCTACTAGCTCACCACGGCTAAGCACGCACCTGCCACCTTTGCCAAAGGTATTTAGCACTAAAAACACAGCCGAGGCGTTATTATTTACAACTAGCGCATCCTCACAGCCAAAAAGAGTGCTTAGCAAATATCCAGTGTAGTCATAGCGGTTGCCACGGCTGCCACTTTCAAGGTCGTATTCTAAATTTGAGTAAGAACAAGCAATTTGCTTAGCTCTTTGCCAGGATTTTTCATCTATTACGCTACGGCCTAGATTTGTGTGCATTACGATGCCAGTTGCGTTTATTAGCGGTTTTAGGGCTTTTTTCTCAAAGGCTTTGTAGTTTTTGTTTATTTGGGCGTAGATTTTTTCTTCGTTTATTTCTTCATCTTTTGAATTTGAGCGAATAGAGTTTAAAAGCTCTCTTGAAATTCTAGCTAAAATGCCTTTATTATAATCTTTAAAAGGCTTATGATTTAATATTTTATCAATTTGTGGCAAAGTACGCAAGTTTTGCATAATAACTCCAAGTAAAGTGGTTTTTACTAATTATAGCTTTTTTAAAGGCAATTTTTGTATAATTTTGCTATTTTTTTAAAGCTTAAAAGGATAAAAAATGAAAGAATTTGCCTATTTTGGCAAGCCAGCTTTGCCTCTTGGCGATGAGATAGAGTGTGAAGCAAAGCATGAAAACTACTACCTTATAGCCAACAAACCTGCGCCAAATACCCAAATACACGCAAGAGAGATTGATTATTACCTTGAAAGTAGCGACGAGGACGCATTAGAAGTTAGCAAAAATGTTAGCATTTTATACGAGGCAAGAGCCTTAGCCTTTGATGGTTCTAAGTTTGAAAAATACAGCAAAACAGTGGGTAAAAGGGTGCTTTTTATAGGCACTACCCCTGATATGAGCCTTAAAGCAAGCTTAGAAAAGCTAGATTTTAAAGTTATTTGCTTGGATGAGATTAAATTTATCTACGGCTGTGCGGGCGAGCTTTGCGCTATAATAGAACAAGGCTTAGAACAAGCTGAAGTTGAGTGCGATTTTGCCGTGTTTTTTGGAGGATGTGAAAGCTGGGCTACTAGGCAAAGCGGCTGTTTTGATGCTAGTGCCATAAGTGCGAAGGAAATTCTAGAATTCCTTAGCTCTCATGTTCCAAACTACACTTATCAAAACTACATTTTTTGCCAAAATGATGCTTGTTTATACCATCACAAGCGTGGAGATGTTTGTTCAAAATGTGTAGAGCTTTGTCCTACGGTGGCGATTTTAAAAAACGAGGATGAAAAAGAACTAGTTTTTAGTCCCATTGACTGCATTGCTTGTGGGCGTTGTGTTTCAATCTGTCCTAGCGGGGCGATAGATAATGCAGTGATTACTAGGACTAGCTTTGAAGCTCTTGGCAGACTCTTTAAATCTAGAATTCCTATAATAGCAAAAGATGGTTTTTTGCCCAAAGTGCGCTTTAAAAACTCGGTTTTGCCGCTAGTGCTACCAAGCGATGGAATTTTAGATTTTAATAATATTTTAAGCTTAGTTTTAGGCTGTGGCGGAGAGATTTTTATATTTTTACCAAATATGCCTAAGGCTAGCAAAGAGGCAATCGCTTTGGCAAATGAGATTTTTAAAGCTAGATTTGGCTGTGAGCTTGTGCGTGTTTTTGATGATGAAATAAGCTTACAAGAAGCTATTAGCAAAGCTAGATATAAAAATATAGGCGAGTTTGAGCTGGGTATTTATCCAAATAAAGCTAGTGCTATCTCAGCCAAGCTTGCTCTTATCGCTGGTTCTTTGGACTTGGGCGAGTTTAGCACCTATGAGAGCACAGCGCATGGCAAAATCAGCGTGGATGAGAGCAAATGCACGCTTTGTGCCTCTTGTGCTGGGGCTTGCCCAACATCTGCTCTTATCACTGATAGCGCAAATAACGCTCTGTGCTTTAATGAAAGCCTTTGTATAGGTTGTGGCTACTGCGTGATTAGCTGCGCTGAGAGTGATACTATTAGCCTTAAAAAGGGCAAAATGCATATAAACACAGAGTTTTTTAAGCCAAAAGAACTAGCCAAAGATGAGCTATTTGCCTGCGTGGAGTGTGGCAAGGAGTTTGCTACCAAAAAAGCAGTAGAAAAAATCGCTAGCATACTAACACCAGCATTTAGTGGCGATGAGAAAAAGCTTCGCACGCTATATTGCTGTGCTGAGTGTAAAGCAAAGCTAATGATTTTATCTCAAAGTGATGTGGGAGTGCTAGATGTTTGATACTGATGTTTTAAGGGCTAGGGCTAGATTTTATGAGTTTTTTTCTTATGCGTTTTTTTATGATGAAAAGGGCAAAGGCTTTGCAAACTGGCAAGAACAAGCGAAGTTTTTTAGCCAAAATGAGCTAGGCTGTGATTTTGAGCCTATTTTAAAGGCTGATTTTACTAGCTTTAAAGCTGAGCAAAATGCTGTGCTTTTTGATTTAAGCTACGCAAATGTGCCCTTAAATGCGTCGTTTTATGATGAGGGCAGAGATAATGGCAAAAAAAGAGTAGAAGCAATAGCCGTGCTAAAAAACTCAAATTTGCGCAGAAATATTGAAAAATGCTCTGAGAGCGAGGATTTTATCGGCTTTTTGTTTTTGATGATGAAAGAGTTTTTAGAAGGGCAAATAAAAGGGCAAGAAAATGCCAGTCAAAACGCAAAAGATACCTTTGAATACCTAATAAATCCTTGTATAGACGAGCTTTGCGAGCTTTTGGGCTCTCATGAAGACAGCTGTATTTTTAAGGCTTTAGCGCAGATTATAGCTTGGTTTGTGAATTTAGAGCGTGCTTATTATGCGCTAAATGCACCGCAAAAGGCGCAAATCAGCGTGGCAAAAGAGGCTATGAATATGCGTCCGCACTCAAGCAAGATGCCAACAGCAAAATCAAAGCTAAACTGGGATGAATTTACTAGTTTGTAGGGAATTCTAGGGAATTCTAGATTTTAGGAATTCTAAATTCTAGGGAATTCTAGAATTCCCTAGAATTTAAATTATGCCATATTTGCACCAGTATTATCGCTGCTTTGCCCTGCGTATATTACCATAGCTATTAGCAAGGCTATTACTGATAGCAGTATTATCATTGCGCTCATTATTTTAATCTCCCTATTTCTTTTGCGGTTTTGTTTATGTGGTACTGAGCTATAGCTATGCCTACTGCTATAGCGACTAAAGCTATAATCCCAGTAATACGAAGCATCGCATCTAAACTTTCATAGCTTACAAACAGCCAGCCAGTAACCCCTAGAAGTCCAGCCAAAAGAGCGTTTAAATAATTTTGTATATTATTTGCTTTTATATTTAGTTCATCTTTTTTACTCATGGCACAATTATAGCAGATTTTTAAGCAATTTTTAGATTCTAGTGCTTTAAAAATACCCCCTAACCCCTAAAAAGACTAGAAAAATTCGCTAGGAATTCTAGAATTCCCTAGATTTTATGCTAAAATTGCGCTTTTATTAAAGGATAATTTATGAATAGACAAAGTTGGAGTTCACAATTTACCTATATTTTGGCGGTGGCTGGGGCTACTGTGGGCTTTGGTGCTACTTGGCGTTTTCCTTATTTAGTGGGGCAAAATGGCGGTGGAGCGTATGTGCTAGTATTTATCATCGCTATGATTGTAATTGGCGTGCCTATGCTACTTGTTGAAAACGCTATTGGTCGCAGAGCGCATACAAACGCAATTGATGCTTTTGACGGCGAAGTAAATGGCAAAAAAATCTCAAAGCTTTGGCGCATTGTAGGATATAGCGGTATTGTCGGTGCTTTTGGCATTATGGCTTATTATATGGTTATTGGCGGCTGGGTGATTGATTATATTTATAGCATTATTTCAGGCACTCTTAACCTTGGGGGCGGCGTGCTAAGTGCTGATGTTACAGCTAGTTTTTATGAAGAGCAAATAAACGGCTCGCCTATTGCTATTAGCATTATGACGCTGATTTTTGTGCTTATAAATTATATTATTTTAACAAGTGGGGCTATAAAGGGCTTGGAGCTAGCTGCTAAATATCTTATGCCGCTACTTTTTTTGCTTATGCTTGGTATGGTGGCAAAAAATCTTAGCTTAGATGGCGCAATGGAGGGTATAAAATACTATCTTACGCCTGATTTTAGCAAGATTAGCTCAGGGCTATTTATAGATGTGCTAGGACAGGTGTTTTTTGCGCTTAGTCTTGGTTTTGCTACTATTCTTACGCTCTCAAGCTTTGTGAAAAAAGATGAAAGCCTAGTTAGCACTTCGGTTTTTACAGGCACTTTAAACACGCTAATTGCCGTGGTGGCTGGATTTATGATATTTCCATCGCTTTTTACCTTTGGTATAGAGCCAAATGCTGGGCCAAATCTAGTTTTTAAAAGCCTACCGATAGTATTTTCTAGTATGACTGGCGGGACGATTTTTGCGCTTATGTTTTTTGCGCTTTTGCTTTTTGCAGCACTTACTACTTCGCTGCCTATTTATGAGGCTATAATAACGGCCTTAGAAGAAAAAACAAAGCTTAAAAGGCAAAGCTGTATTTTGCTAACTCTTGGCGTGATTTTTGTGCTTGGCAATATCCCTTGTGCGCTCTCATCAAATGTGCTAGCTGATGTTAGGGTATTTGGCATGAGTATTTTTGATGCTTTTGATAATATTTCAGCAAATATTTTCTTTGTGCTAACTTCACTATTTTCAGCTCTTTTTGTAGGCTGGGTTTTGGGTGATGAGGCAAAAAAAGAGGTGCTAAGGGGCAGCGAAAAATACGCCAAGATAGTAGATTTTTGGTTTGTTTATGTTAAGTTTATCGTGCCTTTTGTTATACTTGTGGTTTTCATTAGTAGTTTTTATAAAAGTTTTATAGGATAGAGATGTTAGAGATTTTAGTAGGAATTTATGCCATTTATACGCTCTTAGAGCTAGTTTTACACGGCCTTGAGCTTGGTTTTATAAAAAAGCGTATGAGCGGGGAGGCTGTGATTTTAAGCAAACAGCAGTTTATAGCTAGCGCAAATGCTAGCATAGCAAAGCTAAAATTTAAGCTTTTTTCGCTTTGTTATGCTTTTTTGCTACTTGTTTTTTGGCTATTTTGGGGACTTGGGGCATTAAGACAGCTCTTTGAGACTAGTGTTGATTTGAGTGGAATTTTAGCGCAAATGCTTTATTTTTCACTATTTTTAGCTCTCTCAGAGCTGCTTTCATTGCCACTTGAAATATACGAAAAGTTTGTGCTAGATAAAAAACTAGGATTTAGCAATATAACAGCCCCGCTTTTTATCAGCGATTTTATAAAAAAGCTTGTGCTTGTGGCTATTTTTGCTGCGCTTGGAGCTGGGCTTTTTATGCTTTGTTATGATTTTCTTGGGCCATTTTGGTGGCTGTGGGCGTGGGCTTTGGCCTTTGGGATAATCTTGCTTGCAAATCTCATTTATCCTACGATAATTGCGCCTATTTTTAACAAAACTAAACCATTAGAAAATAGCGAGCTAAAAGCTAGCATTGAGAGTTTGCTAGATTCTTGTGGGTTTAAAAGCAGTGGTGTTTTTATCATGGATGCTAGCAAGCGTGATAACCGCTTAAATGCGTATTTTGGCGGACTTGGGGCCTCGAAGCGAGTTGTGCTTTTTGATACGCTAATTAACAAACTAAGCCAAGCTGAGATAATCGCTGTTCTAGCTCACGAACTAGGGCATTTTAAGCACAAAGATATTATTAAAAACATAGTTTTTATGGGCGTTATGCTTTTTGTGTTTTTTGGAATTTTGGGGGCATTAGATGCTAGTGTGTATGGCGTCCTTGGCCTTGGTTCTAGCTCTCTTGCATTGCTTGTGTTTTTCATGCTTTTCTCGCCTGTACTGGGGGCTATTTTTATGCCTGTAATGAGTGCATTTTCGCGCTCACATGAGTTTGGGGCTGATAGCTTTGCTGCAAAAAACTCAACCAAAGCCGACATAATAAACGCTCTAAAAAAGCTAGGCAGTGAAAATAAAGCTTTTCCGCTCTCTCATCCACTATACAGCGCTATTTATCACAGCCACCCAAGCCTTAAAGAGAGGATAAGCGCACTTGAAAATCTCTGAGGCTCTCAGGCACGCAGGGCTTAGCAGTGCTGTTCTTAGGCGCATTCTTTGCGAGCTTTTGGGCTGTTCTTTTGAGAAGCTTTTTTTGCTAGCTAATGATAGCCTAAGCGCAGAACAAGAGAGATGCTTTTTGCAGATTTGCTCGCTTTTTAGCTCTGGGGTGCCGCTAGAGTATATTTTTGGGCGAGCAAGCTTTATGGGGAGAGAGTTTGATGTTAGCCCTGCTGTGCTTATCCCAAGGGATGAAACTGAGATTTTAGTGCTAAAATGCCTTGAAATATCTAAAAACTTTAATGAACCTGTGATTTTTGATATTTGCACAGGTAGTGGCATAATTGCTATTAGTCTAGCACTTGCTCTAAAAAAAGCTAAAATCTACGCAAGCGACATCAGCCCTGCTGCGCTTAAAATCGCTAAGCAAAATGCTAAAAAACTAGGCGCAGAAAATATAGAGTTTTTGTGCGGAGACTTGCTTGATAAACTGCCGCCAAAAGCTGATATAATCGTCTCAAATCCACCTTATATAGCAAATGATTATAAGCTTGATATTTGGCTTAGGGCTGAGCCTAGCTTGGCTCTTTTTGGCGGGGTTAGAGGCGATGAGATTTTAAAACGCTTGGTAGAACAAAGCGTGGGCAGGACGCAATATCTGCTTTGTGAAATGGGCTATGATCAAAAAAACTCTATGCAAAAGGCTTTAAGCAAACACGGCGCAAAATGCGAGTTTTACAAAGACTTAGCTGGATTTGATAGAGGTTTTGTAGCGCAGTTTTTCTAGGAATTCTAGAATTCTAAGTTAGGAATTCTAGTTTTAGCATAGGAATTCTAGAATTCATCCCACGACTTGATCAGGGGATCTCATCACAAATAATCTAGAATTCCATATAGAGATCCTCGGGTTAACCCCGAGAATGACATAGTAGGGAATTCTAGAATTCCTAAGAAAATTACGCTAGGAATTCTAAACGAGGCAACTCATCTTGCGTGAGTTTAGCTTTATTGGGCGCAGTAGAATTACTATTTTGCTAGGGAATTCTAGATGTTTTTTGGGGTTATGGGGTATTTTTAAGAAAATTTTACCTAGGAATTCTAGGTTAGGAATTCTAGAATTTAGCCCTAGGAATTCTAGAATTCCCAAGCCTTGTGTCATCCCCTGACTTGATCGGTGGATGACATTACAAAGAATTCTAGAATTCCATATAGAGATCCTCGGATCAAGCTGGGGGATGACATAGTAGGGAATTCTAGAATTCCCACAAGCTAAAATGTTAAATCTAAAATTCCTAAGAAAATTACGCTAGAAAATCTAGAATTCTAGGTTAAGAATTCTAGATTTACAATGCTAAAAACGCTAAAAAGGCAAATTAGGCTTGCTTTCTTTTATATTAAAAACCTCGCCCACTCTCTCAAAACTTTTGTTAATTCTAGCATTTGAAATGCTGCCATTTTGCGTGGCTTTTAGCAAAATATTGGCTGCCCTACTAGCCTCTGCGCTATCGCTAAAATACATTATATCGCCACCTGCGCCTAAAAATGCATTTACTTTTTGCTCTGTGCTATATCCTGAAATCTTGCTTAAATCAGCGCTGATAATAAGCCCTCCAAAATGAAGTTTAGCTCTAATAAGCCCACCTATTGCGTGGCTTGAAAGGCTTGCTGGTGCGCTTTCATCCATGCTTTTTATCTCGCCATCACCAAGCATAAAAATCCTAACAGACCTAGCAGCCACCGCGCCTCTATAAGTATCTAGCAGCCTGCGAAACTTCTTTGTATCGCTGCTAAAATCTAGCTTAAAGGCTGTTGGCAGACCTGCGTTATTATTTATGCGCAAGCTAGCAGCCGCAAAGGCAGTATCAAGCCCAGCATTTACTAGGACTAGATCGCTCTTTGATAGCAGCAGATCGGCGCTACTTGCGCTACTTTCAAACACCACTTTAAAGCCACTTGCCTTTGCGCTAGCACTAGTGTTTGCATCCTTTACTAGCACAATTCCAGCCTTTGAGCTTTTATCAAAATCGCTCATAATCAGCATGCGGATTTTGCTTTTTAGCCTCTCATCTGGCGTGATTTGCGCAGTTAAATTCTGCTCTGCGCTAGCCTCTATATTTTTGGCTGTTTTTTGCTCTGCTGCCCTGCTGCTTTGCTTGTCTTTTAAAGCAGCTGTTATATCAGCAGCCCTACTTGCTTTTGTGCTCTTTAGTTCAAGCTTTGAGGCGTTTTGATCTTTTAGATTTGTGCTCTCATTATAAAGGCTTTTTAGATCCAAATCAAGCTCTTTAAGCACGCTATTTGCGCCAAACAGTGTTGTGCTAAAAAGCGCACAAACTACGCCCAAAATCAAAATAATTTTTTTCATTTTATTCCTTTTAGCTGCCTGCGTTTTCGTTTAGCTCTTCTGCAACCTTGGCTGCTAGGCGCAGTTTGCCATTATCAAAGTGCGTGTAAATGCGAGAGGTATCTAAGCTAGCATGACCCAAGGCTTCTTGGACTAGCACAAGGTCTTTTTGCTTTTGATAAAGCATAGTTGCAAAGGTGTGGCGCAGCATATGAGCGCCATTTTTTTGCTTTCTTATGCCAGCCTTAAAGAGAATTTGCTCCACCATGCGACTTACATAAGCCTGCGTTAGAGCCTTACCATCTCGGTTTGTAAAGAGCAGTCCTTGATCGCTTAGCATATTTGTAGGCAGGCGGTTTAGCAGCTCTTCTATTAGGTGGCGTTTTATCATTACTACCCTGTATTTATTGCCCTTTCCACGGATTCTAAGCACGAAAAGATCACCCTCAGCACTGATATCACGGCGTTTAAGTGCTAAGGCCTCACTTACACGGATGCCAGTAAAAATTATTATTTTTATGATTAGCTGGTTGCGGGCTGTATTTATGCGAAAATTACTCTCATCAAGAGCGGTTAAAAATCTGCTAACTTCTTCTTCGCTCATGTACTCAGGCAGTTTTACACCCTTTTTGCCTGTGATTCCACCCCAGTTTTTTAGCTCTATATTAAAATTATGCGCTTTGCCCTCTTCTTCGTTTTGGGCATCAAGGAATTTAAAAAAGTTAATTGTAGCTATGCGAAAGTTCTTTTTACTAGCATCGCTCAAAGCCCCAGTCGCACTTGCTAGCACCTCGCTAAGTAGCTCTTCATCAATCTGCGCTAGGCTCTTTAGCTCGTAAAACTCTAAAATCTCATATATTTTTTTAAGTGGATTAAAATAAGTACTAGCCCCACCAAGCCCTGCGTTTCTAGCCTTTTTTACAAGGGCGTCAAGCTCTGCTATATTTTCTACGCCTTTTGTAAGCGCAAGATTTACGCTAGCTAGCACAGCTGGGTCTTTTAGCTCTTTGTTTGAAAGGCTTGTAAGCTTGTATTTTACAAACTTCGTAAGCCAAAATAACATACTTTCTTTAAAGTTCTTTTTACAATCTAGAGGATATTTCATTGACTATAACTTTGTTTTAATTTTAATCTAGGAATTCTAGAGAATTCTAGAATTTTCTATCCATAAAGTGAGCAAATTTTAGAATATAAAAATTCTAGAATTCCCTACCAAATAAAGTGGCAAATTTTAGAATAGGCGTAGTGTGATTAAAGGCTTTTTGCGCTTGCGCAGGGATAGAATATAAATTCATCTGGGGCAGGCGCAAAAAGGCTTTATTCGCAATCCGTCACTAATAACAATTTGCTTAAAAAATCAGTATTTGCGTCCAGCTTTACCACCTATTATAAATCTCAAAGCATTTAACTTAATAAACCCATTTGCGTCTTTTTGATCATACACGCTGTCTTCTTCAAAGGTGCTGTAAGCTGCGTTAAATAAGCTATCATTTGCACTCTCTCTGCCAATTACTGTTACATTACCTTTATAAAGCTCTAAGCGCACCTTGCCGTTTGCGTATTTTTGGCTCTCGTTTATAGCAGCTTGTAGCATTAGTCGCTCTGGGCTATACCAGTAGCCATTGTAGATTAGCTTTGCGTAGCGTGGCATTAGCTCGTCTTTTAGATGAACTGCTTCTCTATCAAGCGTTATGCTCTCTATTGCTCTATGAGCTTTTAGCATAATAGTGCCGCCTGGGGTCTCATAGCAGCCGCGGCTTTTCATACCTACATAGCGGTTTTCTACGATATCTAGCCTGCCTATACCGTTTTTTGCGCCCAGTTCATTTAGAGCGCTTAACATTTCATGTGGTTTTAGAGCTTTGCCATTTAGTGCTACTGGATCGCCGTTTTTATACTCTATTTCTATTGTAGTTACTTCATTTGGCGCATCTTGTGGGCTTAGGCTCCATCTCCACATGTCATCTTGTGGTCTAGCAGCCGGATCTTCAAGCACAAGGCCCTCGTATGAGATGTGAAGCAAGTTTGCATCCATTGAGTATGGCGATTTGCCAGGTTTTTTAGCTATGTCAATGCCGTTTTTTTCAGCATACGCTAGCAGTTTTTCACGACTATTTAGATCCCACTCACGCCATGGAGCGATTACTTTGATGTTTGGATTTAGTGCGTATGCGCCGATTTCAAAGCGCACTTGGTCGTTACCTTTTCCTGTTGCGCCGTGGCTAATAGCATCTGCTTTTGTAGCAGCGGCTATGTCTATTAGGTGCTTTGCGATTAGTGGGCGAGCGATAGATGTGCCTAGTAAATACTCGCCTTCATAAATCGCATTTGCCCTAAACATAGGAAATACAAAATCACGCACAAACTCTTCTCTAAGGTCGCGAATAAAGATATTTTCTTCTTTTATGCCAAGGCTTAGGGCTTTTTTACGAGCAGGGTCAAGCTCTTCGCCTTGCCCGATATCAGCTGTAAATGTCACCACTTCACAGCCGTAAGTATCGCCAAGCCATTTTAAAATAATGCTAGTATCAAGTCCACCGCTATATGCAAGGACTACTTTTTTTATCTCTGCCATTTTTGCTCCTTTTTGGTAAAAATTTCGCCATTATAGCTAAAAATGTCTTATATTAACCATTTTTTAACCTATTTTGCTTAGACTTTCACAAATTTTTTAAAAAGGATAAAAAATGAAAAACATTAGACTTTTTGGCACGAGTGCTACTATAATCACCTTTGCGCTAATTGCTCTATCTGGCGTGGGGCTGTTTTTTGGCATTAGGGCTGGATTTATCAAAACAGCGCACCAGTGGATAGGGCTTGTGATGGTAATAGCCACTCTTGTTCACATAGTAGCAAACTGGCGTGGATTTCTAGGGTATTTTAAGGGCGCAAAAACAGCTGCTATTATCCTACCAGTGGTGATAGTGCTAGGCGCGTGGGTATATAGCACCACTATGCCAAAAGACGCCGCAGCAATGTGGAAAAAAGGTCTAGCCTACGAAAAACTAGTTATGATGGATGTAAATACCGCTATGGACGCACTGGGCGGAAATAAAGCTGGTTTTGCTGAATTTCTAGCTAGCAAGGGTATAAATGCGCCTACTAACATCAGCATAAAAGACTTTGCTAAAGCAAACAAGCTAAAAGAACACGAACTACTTAACGCAATGTTAAAATAAATATTTTCTAGGGAATTCTAGAAAATATTGTAGGGAATTCTAGATAAAAACTCTAGAATTCCCTTATCTTTGCTTATTTAAATATTCTTGTAGCTTCTTACCAAAAACTATACTTTTTACAAAAGAACCTGAGTTTGCTGCATGATAACTACCTTCAAGTTGCATTTTTGGGTAAGCCCCTAAGTCTTCTCCAAGATTCATAATATCAAAGCCAAGTGGTTCGTAAAAGGTCTTATAAAAAGTATAATCAATCAAATATTCACCATTGCTAGTAAAAGGATTTAGTAAAAACACCTTTTTGTGTGGGCTGATTTTATTTATAGCTTCAAGTTTTTCTTTTACATTTTTAATCTGAGAGTCGGTTATTCCTATATCTATTTCTTTTAGTTTTGGTGTAGGTATTGCTATATAATACTTTGGTAGGTGTTGTGTTACGCTAACGCCATCATTAAAATCAATAAAATATCCACCACTATTTCTAGTTTTTATATCAAACCACTCTTTATTTATGTATTTTTCAAAAAAAGCAGTATAAAACTGCGGTGAAATAAGAGAAAATCCATGCTCGCCCAAATACTCAGAGATAAGTTCGTTTATAGGCTTGCTAGTCTTGGCCCAGCTCTTTTGCTTTGTTTCATTACCCAGTAGTGCTGTTTCATTACTATCTAGAGATGTTTTTATATTCTTAAACTCTTCATTTAAAATAAACTTTTCTAGTTCACTATGCATGGTAATCTCATTTATTTTATAGTCTCTTGTTATTGCAAAATTATTTGAAAATATTATAATCGCATCATCTTTTAAATAGTAGTTTGCTATGATTTTAAACATCTTTGCTGTGCGAGGATTTAGAGGCAAACTCTCATAAGCAAAAAATCTTATTTTTTTATCTTTTACAAACTGCTCTGTGATACTATGTATAGCACTCCAGCTAATAGAGCTATCGCCGATTACCAATACATCTACACTCTTTGGCTCATCTTTAAAAAGTGCATTATTTTTAAAATTTGGCATTCTATTTTTGCTAACATATTTTAGCTGCTCAATGCTAAGGCCATAATCGCTAGCTATTTTTTCATACTCGTCCCAAAAAGGATTTAAGATTTTATCTCCAACTACCACTTCTTCTTTTATACCAGTAAAACTAGTTTCTTGCACTTTTTTTGCTATGATTTTTTGATTTATTAAGCCTGCAAAAGCACTAAGTCCAAGCACTAGCAAAGCAAGAGATAAACTAAATGGATTTGCCCAGTTTAAACGAAATACCCTATTTTCACTGCCCTTTATATCAGCTCTAGGCGCAAAAATAAAATATAGCAAAATTACAGCTAAACCTAGCAAAATAGCACTAGCTACAAGCGTATTTCGCCCTGGCATTAGCTCATCAGCACCCACAAAAAAGCGTTTAAAAAATATTATAAACACCGCACTAACAAAAGCAATGCTAAATCCAGCTAATAATAAAACTCTCTTTCTCATCACTGCTTCCTAAAAATCAAAATAAATAAATGGCAGTGGCGAACCAGAAAAGTTTAGTGCAAAATAAAGCAATACTGCTAGCACAAAAACACTAGCAAATGACTTATTGATCACCACATTTCCTTCATCATCTACCTTATAAAATCTAAAAATATGATCAAGCACCACAAAACTAAGCAGAGCAAAAATCACAAAAACATAATAAGGCGAAAGTGTATTAAAATCTTTTGATAAAAAGCCAAACATCTTTGCAACTAGCTCACAAGCAAGAGAAAAATCCAACCTAAAAAATGCCCAAGCCACAGCCACAACTATCATCGTAATAAGCCAACGAAACAGCCTTGGTATTCTCATATAAGATTTGAAAAATAATTTCTCAAAAATTATCACAATACCATGCAACGCACCCCAAACAGCAAATCCAAGCCCAGCACCATGCCACACACCACTTAGCACAAACACTACAAAAATATTAAAGCAGCTTTTCGATTTGCCAACTCTAGAACCACCAAGCGGGATATAAAGATAATCCCTAAACCAAGTAGAAAGCGATATATGCCACCTATGCCAAAACTCAGTGAGCGAACAAGCAAGATAAGGATAGTTGAAATTCGCTTTTAGCCTAAATCCCATAAGCAGCGCAAAACCAATAGCCATATCGCTATATCCACTAAAATCAGCATAAATCTGCGCGCTAAAGCCTAAAATCGTAGCCCAAGCCTCCAAAGTACTCATATTTCCAATGCCAAAGTCTATATTCCAATTCACATAAGCACCGATATTATCAGCTATCAAAAGCTTTTTAACAAGCCCGGAACTAATCAAAATCATAGCCAAAGTAAAGTAATGTAAAGTAAGCTTTTGTGGCTCTAAAATATTTGCAAAAATTTGCTTTGCTCTAAGTATAGGACCGCTTGCCAAATGTGGCCAAAAAGCCACGAAAAGCAAGCACTCTAAGAAGTTTTCAAAAGGTTTGGTACGATCTTGATACAAATCCACAAAATACCCAATAACGCTAAAAGCATAAAAGCTAAGACCTAATGGCAAAACAAGCCCTAAAATATAATCATCTAGTCCAAAAACACCAAGAAAATAATCAAAATACTTAAAAAATAGCAGTGGAGTAAGAGATAAAAGTATAAAAATCCAAAGTTTAACCTTGCTTTTTTTATCACTACAAAGTATCTTAGCAAACGCTGAAATAACAGCATAATAAATTAACAAAGCAATAGCTGGTGGATACCACAACGCATAAAAAAGCGCAGAATAAAGTGCTATAAAATAATCTTTTACTCTTGGATATTTGATATTAAAGCTAAAAAGTTTTTCATTAAAAACCGTGTAAAAAAGCGCAAAAAAGATTAAAATCAATAAAAAAACTAGGTTGTTTGTAAAACTCATTGTCTCTCTTTTTATCAAAAATAAAAAACCAAAAAGCATTTTGGTGGCTCTAAAAAGCCCCTAGATAAAAATGCATTGCTCAAAGCATGCTAAAAATACATAAAATTTTGGCGAGAGAGTGAGAGATTTTAAAAAATCCCCCAAAGCCCCCAAACAAAATAATTACTCGGACTATTATAAATAAAAAATTCTAATAAAATACTTATAAAAAACTAAAACAAACTCTAAAAATATAACTCTACAATTAAGTATCCAAATCAATATTTTACAAAAAAGATAAAACTTAGCTATTTTTTCATAGGACAAGCTAAAACATTGATTTTATAATGATTTATAGAATTTAATTTTTTTATTTTTTAATTTTAGCTATTTTTTCATAGGACAAGCTAAAACATTGATTTTATAATGATTTAAATATATAGTATTTTTAATTTTTTAGCTATGTGTGTGTCCCCCGCGCGCACGCGTATACTAATTATGTCAAATGAATTTTTATAATATTCTAGCCGTCCAATGAAAATTAGTGCTTCGCCCTTTTACACCAAAAAAGAAAAACTAGAATTTCATTTCAGCTTAAACATCAACTAGCCATTTAAAGCATTTTAATGGGTCTATTATGCTTTAAAAATAAAAAGTAATACCCAAATAGCACTAAAAGCCTTTTAGGCTCTCACAGCTCTCTAAAGTGGCAAGAATAAGATTTTTCTCTTTTTTGGTGTAAAAGGCTTTTGAGCGTTAGCGAAAAAGCCCATAATTTCAGAGATTTTTTTGGTTTGCCTGTAAAACTATATTGACTTTAGTGGTTTTTAGATCTATGCTTGTTGATTTTTTTAAAAAAATATATTATACTTCTGTATAAACTTGAAAGGAAGTATTTTATGGAAGTAACACTTAATAAGTGGGGAAATTCTATGGGGATTAGAATTCCAAACTCGCTTATACAACAATTAGATTTAAAAGAAAATATGCTTTTAAAAATAAACGCTATTAAAAATAAGCTTGTAATTGAAAAAAAAGAAAAAAGCATAGAGAGCTTGTGTGAAAAAATTACAGATGAAAACCTGAATATTTACAATGATTTTTCAAGCATAGGCAAAGAGTGGTAAGATGAACTACACACCACAAAAGGGGCATATTGTGTGGATTGATTTTAATCCACAGCTTGGTAGCGAACAAGCAGGAAAAAGACCAGCACTTGTATTAAGTCCTAGCATTTATAACTCAAAAACTGGTCTTTGCTTGGTAGTCCCTATCACTACGCAAATTAAGGGCTATCCATTTGAAATACCAATAAAAACAAAAACAGTAAATGGTGTAGCCTTGTGCGACCAAATAAAGAGCTTTGATTATAGAGCAAGGAATTTTGCCTTTGCTGATAATCTTGGTAAAAATAACTTTAATGAAATTGTAGAGTTTATAAATAGCATTATAATCACTAAAATTTAGTCCTCATAAGTGGCTGTGCGACATTTTATTTTGTGATTTAAATTAACAACGCTCACACAGCCAAGCTGATGATAGCGGCGTTGCTTAATCGCTATCGGCTTCAATGGATATTATAGCATATTTGCTTTTAGCCTTGAGTTTTTCTTTCAAAATTCTCAAAATCAATTATAGAGCGATACATAAAAATTCTTGCATCATCTAAAAAAATCTTATAATCAGCAATATCTCTACGCTCTCCACCACTTGTTATGTGGTTACCTAACTCATCAAGAGCGTCTGCTCTTTGTTCTAACATTTCAGCGAGAGAAATATTATTATAGCCACGCCACTGTTCAGCTATATCCCTAAGCTGGTTTTTAATGTGATTTAGCTCACAAAAGAATAGCTTTTGCTCTTCTGTCATCATTATTCTACCTACATTATGTTAGATTTTTTATGCTTTTTTATAAAAAGCTCTTGCTTTTTAGCTAGATTTTTAGTATAATGCCACCTGATTTCGAGGGGGATGCTTTTCCCCCATTTCTACTCAAAATCCCTGCATTCATAGTTATCACTTTTTATATCTTTGTTTTTTAATTTTTCACAAAAACAACATTTTCAGGGTCAATCTCATCAAGAGCTTTAATTATAGCATTTAGTGCCTTTTCTTTTAGATTTGGATTTATTTCTATACTAAGCTCCAATGTGCTAAAAATATGTCCGCCAAAACTTTCACAATCACTTTTTCGCAGTAAAAAATCAATCATTTTTTTAGCGTAATCTACATTTTTGCCTTGTATTTGATGATTGCCATTTTGATATATTGTAATAACTGCTCCATCTGATTTTGCCATATAGCTATTCCCACGCTTCTCAAAATCAAATAGCTTTGAAAACAACTCCAGCTTATCATTTTGGCTCATTATCTTTCTCTTTGGGGTTCTTTATTTTGTATTTGTTTGTCTTTTATACTCAGATTTTTGATGAATTCTTTTTGCTTTTCTATTCTCTTATCATTCAAAGTATTTTCAATTCTAGCTTGAAAATTTTGAACGAAATTATTTAAATCTATATTCTCATTGCTTATTAGTTTATGCTTCTTAACTTCATCGGCTAAAAGCATATTTAACTCATCAGCTCCGCAATATGCTATCCTTTCATTGATTTGCCATAATTGTTTGTGATTAAAATACTCAGGATATTTGTTCAATAAAAAGTTTAAATCATACAAATCCCTTACTTTATCCCTGCCATTAAATGCTGCTATTTTCATATCTATTAGCTCTGAAATATTATAAACATTAACTCCATCTATATTCGTGTATGTCAAAGAACCTTGCTGTAAAAAGATTTTATTTCTATTGCTCACTTCTATTTTTAGCGGATAATTTCCTAAATGTGATTGTCCACCATAATCTAGCATAGTCCTGAAAACAGTGTCAGTATCTTTTTTAATAGTAATGTTGTAGTCCCTAAAGTTTTTATTAGATTTTAATAGTTTAGTTATATCCATATTATTACTTTTGGCATCCAAATCAATATCCTCTGAATATCTATTCAAGCCATAATATAAGGATAAAGCAGTCCCACCCTTTAGCACAAAATTATCATTTAGTGCCTGCAAAACCTTTTTGATTATGTCTATTCTCTCTTTTTGATAATTTTCATACATCTTGATTTTCCTTATCCAAAAAATAGTATTTAGTCAATTCGTATTTTAAAAAGTTTTTAATATTATCTAATGTTTTATACTTTTTTAAAATCTCATAAAGCTCTTTTGCTTCATCGTCATCCAAATAATCATATACACAATTTTTTAGCTCTTTTATCTCATTTTTTAGCACCAAATCAGCAATAGCTCTTGGGTAGTTAGCTACATAGTCTTTTTTGCCAATAAACGATATAAAACGCTCACTTATCCCCCAGTCGCCTAAATCTTTGTTGAAAGTATATTTTTGTGGCCTGCAACCCCAATAAGATAATGGGTGCCAATCAGCAATAGCACCACTTTCTTTTGCTAAATTTAAAGCTTCCCAGCCCGAATAATACTCTTTTATCATTGTTTTACCATCATTTTGCTTTTAAGTTACAAAAATTATAACAAATTTTTATCTATCTTTCTCTTTCAGGCTCTTTGTTTCCTTCTAACTTCTTAGAAAAGCTCACAGCTCTTATTTTGTTTTTTAAAGTGCCATATTTGATTTTTATATCGTTAAAATCACTTAGTTTTTGTTCTACATCATCTTTATTTAATGCTGGACTAAAAACTTTTACCGCTGGTAACTTTTCCTTTACTTCAAGAGCTTTATTTAACCCAACATTGATATTTTTGGCTATATCGTTATCAGCATAAATACTTATAGGTTTGTCAGGATAAAGATTGTGTATTTTTTCTGCCACAAAGAGTAAATTACCAGCGTCAACTGCCATTATCGTGGCTTTTTTCAGCTCATCTTCTAGAGTTTTAGCAGTAGCAAATCCCTCGCAGATAATAAACTCATCTTGATCATCTAAGGGCTTGCTAGTATAAAAACAGCCTTTTTTCTTTGCTGGGAATTCTAGATTTTGCTCTTTTTCTTCGGTCGTGCGAATTGCTCCAATAAACTTATCGCCTTTTTGTGTTATTCTTTGAACACTCCAAAGCTTACCATTTTCATCTTGCAATGGTATAAGTAAATTGCCATTTTTATCAAGTTTTATATCCTGCCCTGCACCTATCTCTTTTTTGGTTAAGTAAGGATGATTTTCTACTTGTTTTGCTGCTTGATATTCTGCGCAGAGCCTATCTGCTGTCTGCAGATATTTAAGCTCCAGCTCTTGCTCTCTTGCCAATATTTTTTGCCTATTTTCCTCAATTTGTTTTTTGTATACTGCTTTATAATCAGTATCGTATTTCACTTTACCATCATATTTCCACTTAATACCACCCTCGCCACTTTTAAAATTTTGAATATAGCCAGCAGGATGTCCATCTAAATGTAAAGCATAAGCTCCGCTAGTTTTGCTGCCAAGATCACCAGCAACTCTTAATCTATGAATTTTGCCATCGGCTATTATATTTTTATCTATAATAAACCCTTGCTCTCTTAATGAATTTTCAAATTGAGCTAATACTGCTTCTGTGTCAAAATTACTCATATATTTTGACCTCTATCTGTTGGCTGATTGCTTCTGCTTTGCTCTTTAGTTTTAGCCGTTTTTGCTAGATTGTTTTTTTTTATATTTTCCAAAGCAAGCTCTTGCATTTGGGTTTGCTTTTTCACACAGCCCAAATATTCAGGAATACTTATTTTATATTTTTGTTCTAGCTTCTTTTCTGCTTCTATTTTTTGAGCTTCATTTTTGTTTTCAGCAAAAGTAGTTTGTATTTTTTCATAATCTCTTCCATAAGCCTGAAATGCAACACTATCCTCTCTAAATTTCTTTACATAATCAGGCTCATTTTTATCATTATAAATTGTAGTTTTGGTTTCAGCTTTCTCATCAAAAACTTCACTATTCTTTTTTGGAGTTTCTTCCCCTCTTGTAACTTCTTTTGCTCTTTGATCATTCCAAGCTCTTATGAAGCTTTGCCTATCTTGTTCTTTATCTTTGCTCAAAAAGTTATCTATAAAATGTGCCATAAAAGCCGAAGCCTCTGGTGATAAATCTTTTGGAATAGCATTTTGTAATGCTTTGGTAAATTGATGAGCTTTGCTGGCTAATTTTTTTTCAGTAATTTCACTAGGAATTCTACATATTCTATCTAACTTAGCTTTTGTTTTAACAACACTTTTGTTTTTATTATTATCTATTTGATCAGCTTGTTGAAGTAAATGTTCAAAGCCTTGCCCCATATCTTTAATTCCCATTTGGAAATCTTTAAAACTAACAATATGAATTCCGTTTTTATCATCTTTTAGTGTCAAAGAAAAATCTAATTTTTTGCTGGTATCAATACCGCCTCCATTTTGCATATTTATCTCGTGGCAAAAGGCATCTAGATTAACTAGCTTATGCAAAAAAAGTTCAGCTAACTCAGGCTCATTATCAATTGAAGAATAACCATTTTCATCTTGCATTGCTTCACCAACGAGATCATCAGCAATTGACTTACCAAATTTTTCAGCAAGATACTCTTCATTATTTAGAATTTTAATACCAATTAATTCGCAATTTTCATATATCTTTTTAGCCTCTAATCTGAAAATACTTTCATTTGCTAATAGATCGGTATTATTAAGATTTTGTGTATTATTTTCCATCATCCTCTCCTTCGATGTTTTAGATTAAATTTTTGTTTGGCAGCAAAATTTAAGAAAGTTTATCTATGGAATTTTAAAAAATTCCCTAAACACCTAATTAAAATTTTTAAAAAAAATATTTTATAAATAATGATATCTTATTTATAAAATTCTAAAATTTTTACAAATTTTTCATCTAAGTTTTTTAAATTATCTTTTTTTAGAAATGCTAAAAAATCAGAATTAAATTTTTCATCTTTTAAAGCAATTTCTACTAAATTATTAGAAAAATCAATTAAAGATTTTTCAATAACTTTCCGCTCTTTCTCAACAGCTTTAAGATATTTAGCTTTTAGATTTTTTATTTTTTCATTATTTGGTGTCAGCATTTTTTTTGCTCCTTTCTTTCATCGTGTATTGTAATAAAAGTTAGCTTAAAGGAAGTTTAAGAAAAGGCGTGCTACAATTCTCATTGACTAAATGCAGGAAAGGGCAAAAAGTGCCTAACATATATATGTTATCCCTTTTTGCCCACCTGCGCTGCCGCAGGCTCTTTGTATTTTGGCAAGCCAAAATAGGCATTAAATGCTAGAGCATTTAATGCGAAAGTCCCAAGATTTTTTTTCAAAAATCTTGGGAAGTTTTCTAAACAACATTAAGGAAAAAATATGAAAATGTTTTCATTTTTTATAACTGATGAAAATAAAAAATTTTTAAAAGAATTATCTCAAGAAACTAAAACTAATATGAGCCAAATTATAAATTCTATGATAAATGAAGCATCAAAAAAAGAAAATTTTAAAAATAAAAATAGTGATTATAATGAGCTAGAAAATACTCCAGATAGTAAAATAAAAATTGTCAAAGTTAGAATAAATGAAAATGAATATTTAAAGCTTAAAAAATTAGCAGTTAGCGAATTTTTAAATGTAAGTAGATATATAAAATTTTTGATTTCTCAAAAAATTTATACTGATACTAATCCAGCAAATTCTCAAATAAATGAAATAAATCAAATAAGAAAAGATTTGCTAAAAATCGGTGTAAATATTAACTCTATAGCTAAAAAAATAAATACAGATAATTATGCTAGTAATGATCTACTAAATTTATTGTCAGAGACACTTAAAGATATACAAAAGCAAGATAATACAATTAAGTTAAAAATCAATAGCTTTGCTTCAATAAATAAGGATAGATTTTAATTATGCCTCGTAATATTTATGATGAATTTGATGAATATAGAACCAAAACAATTTATCTTGGAAAACAGCAAAAAATAAATCTACCAGTTGCTTATATTGAGCGCAATATAAGCAACTATAATTTTCGTAATACCTTTACAAAAAATTATGAAAAACAGCACGGAAAAACTCCTAAGTTTTCATTAAAATCTACAAATAAAAATCAATACACAAAAAATACAGAAGTTGTTGTAAAGCTGAGCTCTAGTTCAAGAAATATGAAATCAATAAAAAATCATATTGATTATATAACACGCAATGGACAAATAGATTTTTATTTGCCTACAACTGAGCAAGATAAAAGCGAAGCCGAGTATAGAATAGGTCTTACAGCTGGCGAGCAATTTAGCGCTCCTAATAGCTTAAAAATAAGAAATTTAATAAAATCTCAGTATGAAGATTTTATTGATGATGACAAAGAAATTAGACGCACTTTTAATATGATTTTTTCAATGAAAGACTACACTGGAGTTAATGAATTTGGCTTTGATCCGCACCTAGTTAGAAAAGCAGCTATACATACGATTGAAAAACACTATCCAAATAATTTTTTTGTCGCTGCTTTACATACTGATACCAACAATCCACATTGCCACATTTGTTTAAAAATTAGAGATAATGATGGTAAAAGAATTGATATTCGTAAATATGATTTAATAAAACTTAGGCAAACTTTTGCGCAGGAATTATGCAACAGAAATATTGAAGCCACTGCTACATTAAGAAAAGATAGACCTTTCAATAAAGAAAAAGAAATTCAACGCTCTAGCTATCCTTACGACATCCAAAGCAATAGCAAATTCCAAACACACACACTAATCAAAAATCCTCGCTCCAATGCTGTCAAAAATAGCTGTTTTGAAATCGTTGATTTTGGCGAAAAAAAATACAAAGAAAGTGATAAAAAAGGAACTTTTTATATTACTTATCAAACTAAAGATTACAAACCAGTCACCATTTGGGGCAAAGATTTAAAACGACTTATTGAGCAACATAATTTGAAGAAAGGCTCATTTGCAAAATTCCAGCAAATCGGCACAATCTACGAACAAAAATCACGCCAAGTTCATAAGAACGATAACCTCTTTAATGTTACAGAATATATACCGACTAAGAAGTGGGATTGTATTGTATACAATGCCGAGACCAATACATTAAGCAAGGATAAATTTGATCCAAAATTACCAAAAGTTGAACAACCAAAAACAGAGATAAGCTTTATCAAAAAACTTACTAAGGATGAATACGATGAGCGACCAAATAAACTCACAAGAAAAGCACCAAACGCAAGAAAATACACAAGAGAGCAGTGGGCAATTTACAACGCAAACAGAGCAAAAGCAAAACCGATACAGCGAGAATTTGGCTTATGTCTCACCAACAACCTATCAACTAGTCCAGCTAGGTCGCCACGAAGTTTTACCGCCATCACTGACTATATGCGAGCTGTGTCCGCAGAGCCTATGGACGCTAATAAACAATCAAGAGCTGAATTGCTTTTGCCAAGCAATGCACAGTCTAACATACCAACACCATCAACCTCAATCAGTGAGCCAGTGCGACCAGCAGATCCGAGCGATAGAGGAATTTCTAGCCAGCCAACAAGAAAAATAGAAAAAGAAATAGAAAGATAAACTAGCCCTTGAGCTTTATCAATTTCCAAGCAAGAAAACTTCCGCTTCTAATCAGCATATCAACTTGCTTTTGCCCAAAATACAAAGAACAGCAAGGAAAGAGCAACGGCTGGGAACGATGATCGTTAGCCCAGCCACAGCTCTTTTAATGAGCTGTTTTAGTGTTATTTTTTGATTGTAAATAAGCTTTAAAAAACAAATATCCAGCGTAGCAAGTTACAACACCACCAAACACTAAAAATAATTCTTGATTTGTCATTTTTGTCCCCTTTTCAGCTTCTATTTGTTCGTATTTAGCCTGATATTCTTCAAAAAGAATAGAAATAGAAAGATAAACTAGCCCTTGAGTTTTATCAAGGGCTAGTAAAATTTGAAGAATTATTTTGAGAAATATTTTGTATTATCTCTATTTTTCATCATTTCTTCTACTGAAATAACTACACGAAGCCGATGAAACATATCATTTATCGTCTTATATTTATTTGTATTTAAAGCATCTTTATACTTTAAAGCATCTTCGGCAATTAATTCTTTACCATAAACAGAATTACATTCGCTAAAGAATTTTGTTCTCTCATTTTTCTCAAAAGAACTTTGGATTGTAAGCAAGTTTTTTTCTACTTCTTGGCAGTTTTTATAGTTCTCGTGTGAAGTAATTTCTTTTGGTAGATTATCGCCACATCCAGCTAGAAATACTCCAGCAACTACTACGCTTAAAGCTAATTTTTTCATTTTTTCTCCTATTTGTGAAATGATTTTTGATTATACATAATTTTGCTAAACTAATAAGCAGACCTTTGACATTTTCGTCAAAGGCTGTTGAATGGTTTTTAATTATTTTGAGAAGTATTTTGTATTGTCTCTGTTGCTATCTTGTGCTTTAGAGTAAGAATAAGAAACAAACGACTTATGAAGTTCATTTAAAGACAATTTCCCTTTTTTTATTAAATGTTCTGTTCTATTATTCTTAAAATCATCAATTGCACTTTTATTTAATAGATCATCATAATTTCTTTCTTTGAAATATCTAGTGCAATTTGAGTAAAACTCCACTCTCTCATCTTTTTCAAACGAGTTTTGAATTGTAAGCAAGTTTTTTTCTACTTCTTGGCAGTTTTTATAGTTCTCGTGTGAAGTAATTTCTTTTGGTAGATTATCGCCACATCCAGCTAGAAATACTCCAGCAACTACTACGCTTAAAGCTAATTTTTTCATTTTTTCTCCTATTTGTGAAATAATTTTTGATTATACATAATTTTACTAAATTTACAAAACTTATGCTCTTAAGCTTGGATCATATTTTTGTGCATCCAAAAAGTCCTCATACTTAGCCTCTACCTCTGCTTCCATTTCAGCTTCTATTTGTTCGCATTCAGCTTGGTCTTCTTCAATGCGTTCTTTTTCATACTCATCATAATACTTGTCGTATGTTACTTCAAGCACATTACACATAGCCACAAAAGTAGCTTTTATGCGCTCGCAATAAATTTCATAATCACCAAAAGTATCCCAAACTAAATTCTCAAACTCAGACCAGCTCCTTTCTTTGATATCCTTATGCTCATCTAACCATTTTAAATTTGGCAATTTTAGACCATTTGTAAATCTTTCTTGAGCTAAACTTTGTATTTTTATGATAACTTTTCGCTTTTTATTTAGTATTTCTATGCTGAGCCTGCTATCTTCATCATCGTGATGAGAATTCAAGCCTATAAACAAGTCGATTTGTTTGACATCTATAGGCTCAAACAAAGTTACAATCGGTGTTTCTATGAAATTACTGATAGCATCTGCGCAGCCTAAGCAATATTCATATGCATCATAATTCTCCATTTCAGCTCTAGTTGGCGGAGCTGGAACAATTAGTTTTAATAGTTCATCAGCTACACTCTTTGGATCAAAAGATTTCAATGCTTCATTTTCCATTTTTTCTCCTTTTAAAAAAAGTAATCAGCATTTTATTATAATAAACATTAAAAAAAGTTTAAAACATTAAAAAATGTTTTATATATTTTATAATGTTTATCTTTCTTTGCTTTCTGTATTTTTTTCATTTTCAATACCGCTAGAATTTAGACATTTTTTATAACTAGGTATCCAATCATTATTTTTGTTCTTTAAATGCTTCAATATCTCTTTTTTATCGCTTCTTAAAGCATTTAAAAGTTTTTGATTTGGATAGCCTTGCTCTTTTATTTCATTAAGAGTATTTTTGCCAAATTCTACTTCTTTTTCTAGAGTTTTTACTGCAGCCTTAGCTTCATCAAGCAAAAGAGGTAATTTTTCTAGCTCATCATCTACTTTTTTCATAATATAATTTATGTTAAAATCCTTAGATAAAAAGAATTCTTGTCTAAATTTAGCTTTTGGCAACGCTACAGCTGAATTACTATCAAAATTATCGCTTGGGCAAATAGCCAGTGAGTGCATAGGCTCTCCTAAACTATTTTTACCAGTATTTAATTTAACTCCAACGCTAACACCTTTATAATCTGCAAAAAGCTCCTCGCTTCTATTTGAGCCTATATTCATCACTCTAGATATATAGAGCTTGCTTCTTTCTAGCATATCATTAACTTCTTTTTTTACTTCCCCTATTTCTTTTGGTGAATTTTTTTCGCTCCAGCTATACTTTCGATATCTATCTATTTTAACGATAATAGGTTTTGTTAAATGTTTATATTTACTTTCAACTTCACTTTTATAATCGTTAGTGGTTTCAATCATTTTCCCAAAAGTTTTTATGTCTTTGGTGTTTTGGATCATTTTTTCCGTTTTGTTTCTAAGATTATTTTCGGTTACAATTTTATCGCTTTCCCAAAACGCAAAAGCTCTTTCCTCTTTTTCTAGCATATTGCCTATTTTAAACTCTTCTATCATTAAAGGATTTCCGCTAGCAATAGCTTTCATTTCAGCAAATTCCATTGCGGCCGTGCTTATATCTTCAAAGCTATTAAGCCCTAGTCTATCGGCGTTTTGTAGCATATAAATGCCTTTTTGCTTTGTTTCCAAAAGTTGTAAAGCTTTGACATCATAAGTTCTCTCTGTTGCATAATTATAAACTTTTGGCTGAAAATTTTTATCTGCTTCAAAAAACATATTACCCTGTCTAGCAATGCGCCCTACTCTTTGCTCCATTCCAGCTGGGTTCCAAGTATAATCTACATTATGAAGCGCAACTAATCTTTTTTGCACATTCATACCAACACCCATTTTAGAAGTAGAACCCAGCAGAACACGCACTTCTCCATTTCTCATTTGCTCAAAAAGTTTATCTTTATCAGCTTTTTTTGGATAATCGTGTATGAAAGCAATTTCATCTCTTGGTATTCCAGCTTTCATAAGTTTTTTAGCAATATCGCTATAAGCATCAAAAGATACATCTTTTAATGCTTTATTATCGTTTTCAGCAGCTATATCTATTTTAGAAAAGCCTGTCATTTCAAATTTATTTGGTTCAATTTCTTCCAAATCTCTTAAATTACCCAAATCTTTTGGCAATTTAATACCTAGCGCCTTAAGCTCTCTAACATACTCAGCAGCTTCAAAAACTTCAACCTCTCCGCTCAAATAAGTTATTCTAAAATCATCCTTTATTTCTTCTCCGTTTTTATCAAACACTGGCTCAAGTGTTTCATCAGATCTGCTACTCTTTTTTATTTCTGCTGATACGCTCTCTATTCCTTGTGTCTTATTTTCCTCTTTTAACTTTTTGTCTTCATCTAAACTAATATTTTTTAGCTTTTGTTTAGCCACGCTTAGATCCAAGAAAATGATTTGAGTGCCTTTTTCATCAGCGTGATTGTTTTTATAGTTATCAACTACATTTTCAACTACTTTATTGATTTTTGAAACCTCAAAATCATTTTCAGGCTTGTCTTCAATAAGCCTATAATCAACAGCTGCTTTTCTAGCTATATTAGTAAGTCTTAAAGGATTATTTTCTTTGATGTTTTCTTGAAAATGACCGAAACGATATAATAAACTTCCTTTTGGGAATTCTCCATTTTCATCAGGCTCTCCATAAAGTTCGCTTATTGCTTCATTGCGTGGTATCACTTCTTTTATTGTTTCTACTTTTGGAATAAAATTTTGCCCTGCTGCTTTTTCTATATCCTCGTTATTCGCATAGAAATTAACTTCTCTAAAACCGCCAGAAAGCTCTTTTAAATTATTAAATCTAGCAAAACGAGTTACTAGCTTAGGCTCTCCACCAGCCCCCATCTCAATATCAGTTACATCCTCTCCAAAGGTATTTGCCCAATTGTCAAAATTGTAAAAACCTTTATCCTCTAGCCACTTTGGCTGTAAAAAACTCTGCATATGGTATAGCTCACACATTGAGTTCGCTATAGGCGTGCCAGTAAGAAAATACAATTTCTTACCACTATCATTAAAATCGTCTGTAACAATTTTCATATCAAAAGCTTTATCACTACCGTTTTGTGGCCCAAGCCCTAAAACTCTTGTTTTTTGAGTTTCGTAAGATAAATTCTTGTAAAGATGAGCTTCATCAACGATCAAGCAATCAATTCCAAGCTCATTAAAAGTAACTAAATTATCTTTCTTTATTGTATCAGCCGTCGCTCTAGCTTTTTGTATTTGTTTTTCTAACTTTCCTATTTGCTTTTTTAACTGAGTGTTTTTCTTATCCTTCTTGCTTTCATCATAATCAGACTTAACCATTGATAGTCTAAGAGCAAGATTTGCTATTGTTTTTTCAGGATTTTTTGGAATTAACTTGAATTGCTCAGCACTCATAATTACAGCGTCATAATCGTTTACTTGTATTTTTGCTAAAAACTTAGCACGATTGTCTTTGGTAAAAGATTTTTCGTCCAAAGCTAGAACATTTGCATTTGGGTAAAGTGTTTTAATCTCTTTCTCCCAACTGCCAACTAAAGTTTTTGGGGATACGATCAAGGTTTTATTTATTAACCCCATACGCTTTTGTTCTAAAGCCACTGCTGCTCCCATAAATGTTTTTCCACCACCAACATTAACATTAAATAGTGTAGCTTGTTCTTGCACACCACGCCATACTCCAGCATTTTGGTGTGGGTATAGTTTAATATTTGGATTAGCCCCTTTTAAATCTAGTGTTTGTGTATTAAAATCTCTTACTCTATCAGTATTTATTTTATCATTGTAAGCTTGTTCAACTTCTTTGCGCAAGTCTTCATTAGACAACACGAAACGCAAGAATTTATCTTGAATTTGAGTTATCATAGCATTTAAATCATCACTCAACTCTTTATGAAATTCTTTTTTTATCCTAGGTGTGCCATCTTTATATTTCAAAATCTCTCCAGTCTCATCATCTCTAATATAGCCAAGCGAGCGTTCAATTCTAGCTTTCTGTCTATTTAAAGCAAGCGGTAAAGCAGCATAAACTAATGGTATTCTTTTAGCATTATTAAGTTCTTCATTGCTCCAGCCCATATGTTTTTTAAACTCATCGTAGCTAAAAAAATCTCTACCATTGCCAAAATTCAAACCATAGGTGGATCTGCTCTTGCCTTCCCTTTCTTTTTCAGAGCTAAGCATAGCCATATAATAAGCATTATTTTTAACTAGATTTTTTGTATAAGTGTTGGCATTATTTTCAATTATATACTCTCCATTTGAACTAAGAGTTATTTCAAACACTTTATCTGCAACATCCGAACCCCTTCTTTCAATGCCTTCAAATCTATATTCACTGGCATAAGCATCTATAAATTCTTGATATATATGAGTAGGTATCCAATTCATACCAAGACCAAAAGAAATTTCCTTGATATTTCTATCAGCTGGGAATACTTCTTTTAAAGAGTTAGCATTAATCTCCAAGCTTTTATCACCAGTCTTTTTTATAGCCTCTAAAACTTCATTATATTTCTTTTTAACATTACCACTTAAATAAGCATCAGATGTTACAAACTTCTCTTTAGAATAAGGCTCGTGATTTTTGAAAATCAACTTCTCTTCTAACAATTTATTTAGCGTATCATCTAATGATTGATTTGGATAAATATCTTGGATATAATCTAAATCTATTTTACCTTTCATAGATAAGCTAGCAATTAAAGCTTCTTTTTCATTTGAAACTTTTGGCTCAACGATCGGTGATGAAATTCGTTGAGAAAAAATCAAGGCTTTTTCTCCTTTTTCATTTTCTAAGTTACTAATAAACTCAAAAGATAAATCCATATCACAAGCTTTAAACGCCTCCTTTAAAGGCTTCTTATATTTTAACTTCATTTTATCATAAGAAGTGTTTAAATCTTGACGAAATTTTGCTATTTCTTCATCACTTTTATTTGGATCAAGTTCAGCTCTTAAAAGTGTATTAAGACTATCTCTTAATTCAATATAACTCAACACTTGTTCTTTTAAAGCCTTTTCTTCTTTTTGGCGTTTATTGTCATCATAATTTCCAGCTTTATATTTACTTAACTGTGATGCCACAAGAGAATTTTTCCAAAATTCAGTATCACTAACTATTCTATATTCATAACTATCAATTTTTAATGCTAACGCTCCATTGTTAGTATTGTCTATAAAAAAGCTTCCTTTTTTAAGATTATCAATATAAAACTTGCTTTCAGGATGAGTGATAAAATCAAATTGTCTATAAGGGCTTGTCTCCCTCTCAATATCTTTATAGATATTCTTAGGCAAATTCTCTATAAATCTATTCAGCTCTGCTTTTAAATCTAGATTTTCATCAGCTTTAAATACTGGCACATTTTCTCCAAATCTATTTGTGTCTATTTCAAATTTGCCTAAGATATTTTGTGGATTATTCAAAAAATAGTCATTTATCTTGAACCTACGATAAAACTTATTTTCTCGCTCTCTTTCGTCTAGTTGTTCTCTTTCTTCGATAGTGAGTTTATCTTCTACTGATTTAAATTTATTTTCTAATTGCTCTCTAATTTCAGGGCTCAGTCGTCTCATATCAAAATTAGCAGAAAAGCCTTGCGCTTCTAATTCAGCATTTATTGCTTTATCATCTTTGTTTGTTAATAAATCTTGTTTTTGAAAGAAAACGATATCAGTATTTACTTCTGCGCCTTTAAAAGCATTGTTCGGCAGTCTTACAGCTCCTAAGAATTTACCGCCAGCTTCTACAAGTCTTTCTAAATGCTTATCACCATTATGATCTAAAAATGCACTAGGCATAACAAAAGCCATTATTCCGCCATCACGCAAATTTTCCATTGATTTTATAGGGAAATAATTTGCAATTTTTAGATTATTGCCTAATGAATTAGTATCATTTACATAGAAATCTGCAATGTAAGGTGGGTTTCCTACAACCAAATCGAAGCTATCCTTTGCTCTAAAGGTTTCAAAACCACCATTTCTAATATCAGCATTTGGATTAAGGTGCTTAGCTATATCGTAGGTATGTTTTTCTATTTCTATCCCAGTAAAAGAAAAACTATTATTTTTACTGCCAATGATAAAATTGCCAGAACCACAACTTGGTTCTAATACACGCTTTTCTACACCATTATCATTGACGCCCATTTGCTCTAAACCTTTATATATTGTGTCAACAAGCAAAGTATTTGTGTAATATGCGCTACTTGATGAATGAGCCATTGATATAAATGCTAAATTTCTATCTACACTATTTGAGATATTCTCATCCAAATATTTATCTAAGCGTTTTCTAGCTTCACCAAAATCTTTATTAGTTTCTTCAAAAACACCATAACAACCACCCCAGCCACTAAATCCTGCTAGAATTTCTTGCTCCTCTTTTGTAGCGAAACGATTTTCTCTATTCAATTTAGCAGACAACTCAAGTGCTTCAATATTTTTATAGGCACGACCAACAGCCCCAACACCATCCAAATCAAAATTATTTGAGCGATAATCACTTACTGCTAATTTCTGTGCTGAGATATCTCCATATCCAGCCACTTTGTTATCTAATGCCTCAGGTATATTTTCACTTGCTTGTGTTTTTGTCTTGTTGCCCCTATCATTAGTTTTGTTTTCTACTATCTTGCTTACAATTTCATCATCAAAAAGACCGACTTCTACCTTGTTTTCCCCAGCTTGCGCTATTTCTTTTTGTTCATTACTCTCACTAACTTTTTCTTTTCCTATTGCTTCCTTCTTTAAATTCTCATCAATAAATACAGCAACACCACCATAATTTTTGTCTAACTCACGAACTACTTCGTGTAACCACTCAGGCGGCACTATATCACCACGCTGATAAGCATCATTCAAGCTTTTAGCTATCAATTGTGGGCTATACCCTGCTTGCAAACGAATAGGCAAATCATCAAGCTGTTTTTTTACCCAAGCTTCCTTTTTAGTAACTTCGACAGCTTCTTTTTCAAGCTCTTCCCAAGATTTTTTATTTTCTTGTTTTTCCATAATAAGAGGCTCTACAATTTCAAGCACAAAACCAGCATCAACGCTTTTTAAAACCTGCCCAGTTCCAAATTTAATAGCATAATTAGCAGCAGATTTTGCCTCTAAAATCTCCTTATTTTCACTTGCCCATTCAATTAAATTATCAAGCTCTTTTGCATCAGTGGCTTCTCCATTATACAACTTCATTAGAGTTTGATAATTTTCTTCACTAGCTACAATCCCTTGATTTTTTAGAGGCTCTTGCTTTGGCTCAGTATTTTCATCAGGTTTAACAGTAATAGCTTCATCAATCTTATTTGAAACTTTCTCATTATTTTCCTTGTCTTTGGTATGTATGTAATCAGTTAAAGCGCTATAAGTTAGCCCAAGCTCTTTGCGTTTTACTTCAAGCTCGCAAGCCTCTTTCATATCAGCAAATCTAAAATTTGGATTATCTAAAAGCAAATCCATTTTATAATAAAATTGCTCGCTTACTTTTGGAATTTCATTATCAAGCAAATTATCTATTCTTTTGTTTGCTTCGTCTAAATCTAGTGGCTCTTTGTAATTTTCTCTGAATTCTTGCGCAGCTCTTTCTTCTACTCTTAGAAGCTCTTTAATATGATCTGCTCTATAAGCAACAAATTCATTTGTTTCTAAATACGAAGCTATTTCAGTAGCTGCGCCTTGTCCATCTAGTTTTTCTGCTAGCGCAAGCTCAGCTCTATGAAAAGCTTCTTTAAATTGATCGTCGCATACAAAAAAAGCTGTTTCAAATTCAGCTCTATGATTTGCTAATCCAGCTTCTTTTCTATCACTTAAATAATTAGAAATGTGCTTTAATCTAACTTCATCAACTTCATTAAACTTGCCATTTATTTCGCTTAAGTAATCTCGGTTAATTCTAGTAAAAATAGCAGAACCATTTCGCTCTACTAGAAAATCAGGCACTTCATCAGTGTGAGCAAAAGTAGAGCTCATATGTTTTACTAAAAACTTCTTTAACTCTCTGCTTTCAGTTTTTTTCAATTCATCATTTAAGCCTTCAGCTACTTTATAAAGAGCATTACTAGGCACAAACTTTCTAACACCATCGGCAACTTCTCGTGGTTTATTGTCGCTAAATTCTATTGCATTTCTAGCCAAGAATTTTGATAATTCAGCGCACTCATCTAATGTCAATTTTTCTTTTTTATAAGTAAGCTTAGTTGCTTTTTGTATATCTATATCATCAATAGTTACTCTATTATCTCTTTGCCAGCTAGAGCAGTGATTAAACCAAAAAGTGCTAAGCTCATCTGCAGGATGATTGCCTAGCCCGTGTGGCAAAATTTTATCCAACATAATACTGGCTAAATTGCTATTTTTGTTAATGGCATTGCCAGTAGTTTTATCAGTTAGGACATAATCATCTTGAAAAATTTCTATTCTATGCTCTTGCCTTTCTTTAAGAATTTTTTCTACGATTTTTTGTTCTGCTACTGTATAAATTGTATTTTTATCATCTTGTGCCAAAGCTGTAGCATAATCAACATCACTCTCTTTTAGTATGTTGCTTAAATAAGTCTCTTGATTAGCTTTTAAGCTCAAAGGCACATTGAGCATATTTTCTCGCCAAGCAGGCTCTACTTCTAAAATAACCTTAGCAATCTCTGCTTCAAACTGATCTTTTAAAGCATTGTTTTCTTGTTCATTTACAAATCTTTTTTGAGTTACAAACTCATCGTCCACTTTTTCTACAAAGAACTTTTCTACCATATGAATTTCGCTCTTAGTATTAGGGGCTTCGCCACCCTTATAATTGCTATGGGCTGGAGCTGTTTCAATTTCAGCCTTATTTTTTTCTACACTATCATCATCCGCTTTATCACTAGGAATTCTAGAATTCCCAGCCACTTTTTCATTATATTCTTTTATATATGTGTTTATTAGCTCGTCTCTTTGCGCTGCGATTTTATTTTGTGCCTTTGTGATTTCTGCTAACTGCGCACCACTTGGATAACTGCCGCCTTCGCCGGCTGTGTATTTAGCACTTTGTAGCTTATCATACTGCGCTTGTAGTTCTTTGCCTTTTGCGCTAAATCTAGCCTCATCTACCACTTTCATTTGATTTCTAAAACTAAGCTCATTATAAGGTATTTTGCCAAAGACTTCTTCATCATATTTTATCTTTGGCGCATCTAGAATTTGGTCTTGTTTAAACTTTGGCATATCATCAAAAAGCTCTTTTTGCTCTTTGCTCCATTGCTCCATTGGCGTGGCTTTCATACTCTCTATTAGCTCTTTATCACTTAAAATTCTAGAATTCCCTGCGCTTTTAATCTCCCCTTGACTTTTTATCTCATCTACCATTTGAGAGTTTTTTAAATTTTGTTCCGTGAAATGTTCTTTTGGATATTCTTGAGCCACTACTCTTTTATCAAGCTCTTTTTTAAGAACCAAATTAGCGAAAATAGCCAAATCATCTTTTTGTGGTGTTATTTCACTGCTTACATAGTTATTTTCACCTAAAATATTTTCTCTATCAACATAAAAAGCATTTCTATTGTCTAAAATTTTTTCTTGAACTACTTGATTTAATCTAGCTTCTATTTGTGAGGCAAGCAATACAGAGCTAGTATTTGTGCTAGCATATAAATACATAGCAACAGAATTATCATTACTTAAATCACTATCATAGAAAGCTACATAAGAAAGTGGCGGCTTAGAGCCTACCTCTATTTTATATCCATTATTCTCATAGACCTCTAGTCTATCTTGTTTGTTTTTATCCAAATCTTTATAAGCTTTAGATATGCTAACAGATAATTCCTTTATGAGTGTTTTTTCATCTTTATTTTGTGTGTTTGTTTGAATATTCTGTTCTTGCTCTCTTTGCGATGCTTGTAGCACCTCAGGCTTTAGCATTGCTGGTATTACACGCTTAAACAAATTGTCATTTGCTACATATTGCCCATCAACTTCTATGAACAAATCCATAGAATTATCCACGAGTTTTCTTTTAAAAGTTTTCATTTGTTTTCCTTTGTGTTTTAATATTTTGTTTGGCATTTAAAATATTTTTTAATGTAATTAGCTTTATTAAATGTTTTAAACATTTAATAAAGCTAAAAATAAGTAAATTGTTTTCTTGTTTTAATAACAAGATTTTATAAAATTACTATAGATTGCTATAGCCAGTCAAACAGATCAAGTTCTTTTTTTGCCTCCTTATTTGTAATATTTTTAAGAGCTTCAATTTCAACAGAACACTTTTTTAATTCTTTTTCCAATCTATCAATTTCAATCTTCAAATAAGCTTCTTTGGCTAATAAACTTTCTAGCTTTCTTGCTTCTGCAAAGTTTTCTAAAGAATGACTGGGTTCAACTTTATAAGGTGCTTTGTTGGCGCAAATTTTTATTTCACTCATTTTTACACTTCCCCATCAGTTTTTCTGCTTTATCTAAAACTTCTATATGATGTTTATACATAAATATTGTTTCCCACAAATCAATCCTTTAATTGTCTAATGTGGTTTTCTTCTGCAATCAATAATTCTAAGCATATTCCCTCACTTTCCTTACTATGCTTATTATTAGCCACATAGATAAAATCACATCCCAAGAGCAATTTTTTACAAGCTTCTAAATTACGATATCTATCGTGTTTCGTAACTTCTGCTTTTAGATCTCCCCAAAGTAAGACTGGGCTTATAGGATAAAAATTAACATCGAAGCTTTCTACTTTTTTACAAGCTTTTTTTGCTATTTTAAAAGCCTTTTTTTTATCAATTTTACTAAACGGACTTGCCACATAAACCAATTTTGTCATTATTACTCTCCTAATTTTTATTAAAAATCATCTCAACGAGTTCGCCATTTTCATTTCTTGAATATTTGGCATCACATCCTGCCTTCCACTCAGAGCAAGAAAGCCATTTAAAGCCTTTTTGACTAACTCTCTCAATCAAAAAGCCTTTATTACATTTTGGACAAGCAATTGAATTCTCATCTCTTTTTGGCGTGTTGTCAAAATCAACTATGTTGCCATTATTATCGTATTTAAACTTAGCATCACACCCACTATTATCTGCCTTCCACTCAGAGCAAGAAAGCCATTTAAAGCCTTTTTGACTAACTCTCTCAATCAAAAAGCCTTTATTACATTTTGGACAAGCAATTGAATTCTCATCTCTTAGTGCCTTTTCTTTTTTTTCTAAGATCGGCTTGCCATTGTCATCTCCAAAAATACCACTACAATTTGGATAAGCCGAACATCCCCAAAAATATTTCTTTGTCTTTTGGCTTAAACGCCTTACAAGCACTCCCTCATTACAATTTGGACACTTAATTCCACTATTATTTACTTCCATTTTAAACTCCTCACCGCTTTTTATTCTTTCAATTTCCACTTCAATATCATTTTTTACACTAAACAAAAAATTATCTTTTGTTCTATTGCCTGCCTCAATTTCTTTTTGATACTCATACCAAAGAGCAGTCATATCAGGCGTTGCCAACAAATTTGAGCAACATCTGATGAGATTTTTACCCTTATCGGTAGATTTTATTTGCTGCTTTTTATCTTTACTAATCTCTATATACTGCTCCTTAATAAGCTTTTCTATCATATCACTTCTAGTAGCAGGCGTTCCAATACCACCATTTTCACCCTTTTTCTCTTTATCTTTTTCTAGTAAAAGTTTTTTGATTTTTTCATCTTTTACATATTTTGCTACACTATTCAAGTCTTTTAATAAGCTTGTCATAGTATAAAGTGGTCGTGGCTTAGTTTTTTCTTTGCTTATTATTACATCACTACAATCAGCAGTAGTATTGTTATAAATAAGCAAATCAGTCCCTATTGTCTCGATTTCATCATCATCGCTTGTATCGCTAAAAAACTCTTTAAAACCAAGTTTTATATTGCGCCTAGCATTCGTTTTAAAACATATTTCATCTTTTTCAAAGCTAATTGCATAGCTAATATATTCGCAAGGATGGAAAAATTGTATTAAAAATCTTTGAGCTATAAGCCTATAAATATCTAGCTCATCTTTGCTAAGGTTTGCTTTATCAAATTTAGCTTGAGTAGGTATTATTCCATAGTGAGCAGAAAGCTTGCTATCGTCAAAAGCTCTATTTTTATAGCTTGTATCTGCCTTGCTAATATCTAACCCAATATTTTCACTAACTGCTTTTAAAACTGCTGGCGCATTTTCAAAAGCAGTAGTAGGCAAATATTCACAATCACTTCTGTTATAAGTAATAGCTTTGTGTTTTTCTCTTAGCGTTTGCGTGACTTCCAGTGTTTTTTTAGCAGAAAAGCCAAAAAGTTTGCTAGCTAATGTTTGTAATGTTAGCAAATTAAAAGGGAGTGGTGGTTCCTCTTTTTTTTCAGTAGCACTTACTTTTACACCAAAAGAAAAGCCAACACTAGAGCCTTTGATTTCGTTTGCTCTATTTTCATCCTCTATTCTTTCATCCTTGTCTAAAAGCAAAGGTGCTACAACATTGCTATCTCCACTACTCAAAGAAAATTTGGCTTTAATCGCAAAATAATCTTTGCTTTTAAAGTTAGAATTCTCATAATCTCTATTAACTATTAAACTCAAAATAGGTGTTTGAACCCTGCCAACACTAATGCCGCCTTGTCCTCCTCTAAGTCTATAAGCGATAGTATAAGCTCGTGATAAGTTCATCCCTACCTCCCAATCAGCAATGCTTCTAGCAAATCCCCTATCGCTTATTAGCTTAAACTCGCTATTTGGCTTCATATCTGCTATTTCTTTTTGAATTGCTTCTTTGGTTAAATCGTTGATTAAAACACGCATAACTGGCTTTTTGTTTTTGGCGTAATTTAAAATCTCTTCAATTAAAATTTGCCCCTCATCATCAGCATCACCGCAGTGAATAATCCTGCTAACTCTATTGTCATTTATTAAAGAACAAATTATTTTTAATTGTTCTTTTGTGCTGTCTTTTGGTTTATATTGATACTCTTTAATTTCTATCGGCAAACAATCAAAAGACCAATTTTTATATTTTTCATCGTAATCGTCAGGCTTATAAAGCTCTAATAAATGACCTACAGCATAAGTTACAATGTTATCGCCTTTTATAAAATATCCCTTTGCGATACTCTCAGCACCACTAAGAGCCTCTTTGATTGCTTTTGCTAACTCTGGCTTTTCTGCTATATATAAATCCATACTATTTTCCTTATTTAAAAAATATCTTTAGTGTCTTTTTTAGCAACATCTATTGTTTTGTTTTTATCATTGTTTTTACAAGTTAAAACATAATATAACCACGAATAAAAATTTTTCTTTCTCTTCTTTAAAGAGTTGCTTATCTCTCTCATTATTTACCTCCTAGTATCTTTACAAAAAAAGCTAGGGGCAAGCCCCTAGCCCAACTTGTATTAGTGCAAGCTTAATAAATTATCTGTCCATATCCTGAGACTTTTGTGGCTCAGCTTTTGTTTGCTCTTGCGAACTTCTTTCAGCTTTTGCACTTGCGAGTTCATTTACAGTAGAGATTTTAATCTCATCTTTTGAAAGGATAGCTACAACTTTAGAGTTATCCCCTTCTGGTCTTTGATACTCTTTAAGCTCTTTAGCAAGCTCAGGATTAGCTATTTGCACGCTGACTGCTAGATTTTGATAGCCATTGTTTTCCTTTACTTTCATATTATTTAAAAGCTCTTGTGCTGCTGGTGCCTCTTTATTCATAACAAAGTAAAATAGAGGCTCGCCCTGCTCAGTTCTTTTTACATTGCCTTTATCATCAGTATCATATTTTTTATTAAAATAGACTGCTTCTTTACCAGCCACTTGAGCTTCAGGGTTTGGCTGCAACACTAAATTTCCATCTTTTGTTTGATTTACATAGTATCTAGTGTAATCATCATTTTTATCTTGAATGCTTACTGATGTTCTTTGTCCCATTTGGTTTACATTGTTTACTTCTCTGACAATTTCAGTTAGAGCAGTTTCTGGATTTTTTAGTGCTTGCTCTCCTTGTGAATTTGTATAATTTAGAGAATTTGGGATTTCCAGCATTACTTTTCCGTTTGGTGATAGACTACTTATAGCCATTTTTTAACCTTTCTATTGTTTGATTTAAATAATTTTTGTTTGGCAAAATGCAACTTGTTCTGAATTACTTATATATAATAAGCCCAATTTAAGAATAAAGATATATAATTACATCGCTAGTGTCCTCCTTATTTAGTTATTTTTAGCTATTTATCTAGGCTTAGCTTAACTATCTTTCCCTCGTGTTTGATAGATAAATTTTGTTTGGCAGCAAAATTTAGGATGGTTTTACCGCCATCCTCTTTTAATTCTAACTCTCCATTTTCTATTAAAAAGCGAACAGCAGAATTTGTTTCTCTTAAAATCTCTGCTTGAGCATCATAATTCTTTTTTGCGCCTATAAAAGTTGCGCCCAAAACACCTAATATTAAAGCAAAGCAAAAATTCATAGCATAAAATCCAAAAGCAAACTTAGTAAAATTTTTATAATTTGAAACATTCAAATTTTGCCAAGTTACCAGCTTGTCTCCAAAAATAGTTTTAAACTTCTCATCAAAGTTTTCTAATTCTTTTTTAGCTGTTTCATCTAGTTGTGTAATTTTTTCTTCTACATCCTGATGTGCTTTTATGAGTTTTTTTCTAGTTTCTTCTATTTCATTAGCAAATTTATCAATAATTGATTTTTTAGCTTCAAACATATCATTAAAAAGCCTTTTTGATCTTTCACTAAAATCATTAACTCCTTTTATAATATCTTCATTTTTATCTTTTAGTGCTTGTATAGTCTCGTTTGCCGCATACTTGCCCACTTCTTCATTAAAAATTTTCAACTGATTGTTTGTTTCTTCTAATGATTTACAAAATATCTCAAAATTTTCCCTTGTTTCTTGCGAGCTTTTGGCAATAGTTATAAACTTATTTAAGTCGTTTATATCTTTATTACTCAAACCTCCATCTAAAAAAGCATTGACTTTGTTGGCTATGTCAACTGCCGAAATCCACATATTATATAAATCATCAATCTTTCCAGTGATAGAGTTCATTTGGAAAAACTCATCAAAATTGTTTTCTTTTAGAGCATTTGTCAGCTCATTTAGCTGATCTCTCAAGCCAAGATACCCACTCTCAACTTGGCTGGCTTTTTTATAAAATTGTTTAAACTCGCCTCTAAAATTAAAGGGCATTCTATCTACTTCATTATCAGCACGAGCAAAGCTATCGCTCTGCTCGCTACTAACAACAGTTTCATTTACTGCTGTGGTGTCCATTTTTTATCCTTAGTTGCTTTCAACTCTTTTATTAAAGAACAGCATTTGCACTTGAGTATCAAAAATTCCATCTGCATTATCAAGTGGTTGAATATAAATATCAGCCATAACACCATTTTTAATAAAATAAGCTTTATACTCACTAAGTAGTGGCTCTTTCCCCAAAAGAACGATCTTATTTGAGTTGTGAGCTAGCATAAATGTTTTTACGACTAACTCATTAGGCAACATATAGCCTCCTTGTTTTCTAACCCAAAGCTCATAGCTATAATTCAAATTTTCCAAATAACTATCTTTTGGAACAAAATGATATTGTCTATCTAGCAAACGATTGTTTATCGTCATTTGCTCTCCTTTAAAAGCATTTTTTGGTTCAGGTGCTTTTATGCTACAACCAGCAAATGCAAAAGCAGCTACTAACGCACTGCAAACTATTTTTTTATTCATTTTCTTCTCCTTGTTTGGTGTTTTCATCATTGTTTTCTTTAACCACTTCATTTGGTCGCCTCACTCTACATTCTCCAGCTAAAATAGCTTTTTCAAATACATCTCTATTTGGCACTCCTTCTATAGATTTTAAACTTGGCGCAATCTCTTTAAACTTATCCATAAAGACTTTATCACTATAATAAAAAGCTTTATTACAAAGTATAGGGTGGCCACTATCAATCAAAATGATTTCTTTTGAATAATCCATCTTTATAAGCTCTTGCGGTAACATTAAAGCTCTATGTGTTTCACTTATGCTTCTGCTACCGCCACCACTTTGACCATAATTACTAGAACGAGAGGTTTGTTTAACAGTAGTATTGCCTAAGAGCTTAGAGAGAGTTTCTGCGTCTGCTAGTTCTTTTGGCGCATAGTAAATTTGGCAAGCGTGGTTTGTAAGCAATGTTTGAGCACCTTCTTTACCATATCCCATAGGCGCAGGCGTCTCTAATTGCGAACGAGATTGATAAATCATTAAAAGTCTTAGATTATATCCAGCAATGAAGCTAACACCTTTTTGTAAAATAGCTATGCGACCAACAGCGGTAAACTCATCCATTAAAAGTAAGCAAGCATATTTTAATTTAGCATTTTGCTGCGGCAGTTCTTTAGTGTTAATTGTCATAAGTTGAGACCAAAACACATTCAATAAAAAAGTAGCATTTGCTAGTTGATCTGGAGTGATGCCAATATAAATTGTCATCTTTTTCTTGCGCAAATCTCTAAAATCAAAATCACTTGTTTCGGTAGCTCTTCTTAAAGTTTCGCCCTCAAAACTTGAAAGTGGCGAGACAAAAGTTGCCATAATAGAACTTTGAGTGTTTTCACTCTTAACTTGCATATAAGAGCTTAAACGCCTAATCGTAGCATCGCCCAAAATACCAGCTTCTTTTAAAAACTCATAAGTTGGAGCAAGTCCACCAGTAATAACTTCTACCTTCTTATTGTTCTTATCAGTGGCTACGATTTCCAAACCTTTAGAGAGCTGGAGTAAGCCATAGAAATTAAACTCGACACTAAGCCCCCAAGTAAATAAGAAATTTCTGCCTTTTTCAGTTAAAGCCAAATCTCTATATAAATAACATAGACCTATAAAAAGATTTTGAGCTTGTCTCGGCCAAAAGTTTTTATCTTCATCATCACTGGTTGGATAAATTATATTTGCTAAGTCTATTAGTTGGTTATCTGCTGCCAATTCATCGCTCATATCGATATAACTAAAAGGATTATATCTATGAGTTTCTAGTGAAAAAGGATTAAACAAATAAACTTCATTACCGAGTTTTTCAGCACGATATTTTGAAGTATAATCAAAACACTCTTGCTTGATATCTTGAACAACAGCACTCTCTTCCCAGTGAAGCAAATTTGGTATAACTATACCTACACCCTTACCACTACGAGTTGGCGCGCCAAGTGCCACAAATTGCTGACCACCAAATTTTAGAAATTTATTATTCCATTTGCCTATAATTATCCCACGCTTAACATAGTTTTTACTATCACCAAATAAACCTAGTTTTTGAATATCACTAAAAGTTGCAAATCTAGCATCACCGTGTAGTGATTGTTTTTTCTTTGATACAAGAATTCCAGCAACTATAAATAAAATAGCAAAAATATAAACACCAAAGAAAATACCTATTGCCTTATACTCTCCATATTCTGCAATAGCTTGATAGGTAAAGTTAAAATTCCAATACTCTTTAAAGCGTGATAAACCACTTTTGCCTAGTGCCTCGTGTAGCAAAACAGCGCAAGTTATCATACCGCTGATAAAATATGAGAATATAGCTAAAACTACAAACCCAATGCCTATAAATACTTTTTGTCCAGCATTCATTATTATTTCACCAAATCTTTAAAGTATATTTCGCTAATATGCCTTTTACCAGCGTGTGCATATAAATGAACAATTACATCAATAACATCAAAAAGCATTTTTTGAATAATCTCATATGGTATATGCTGACCTTGTGGATTTTGTAAAATCATCATACCAAGACGCTTAAAGCAATCAGCAGAACTTCCAGCGTGGCAAGAAGTAATACTTCCTCCGTGTCCACTGGTTAAAACATTTACAAAATCGTAAGTTTCAGCCCCACGAAGCTCAGCTAACAAAATTCTATCAGGCTTCATACGCAAGCAAGATTTCAAAAGCGTTGCGCTATTTAGAAAATCTCCACTTTTTGCTTCACTTGGATAAAATAACTGAACGAAATTTTTATGCTCATAGAATTTAATTTCTTCGACATCTTCAATAGTAATTAATCTATCAGTTGTTGGTATAAAATCTATAAGAGACTTCATAAAAGTTGTTTTACCTGAACCAGTCTCTCCACAAATTACTAAATTCTTACCATACGCAACAGCTTTGGAAACGAATTCTGCCCAATTTCTATTTTCATATAAGCTATAAAGCTCTACATCATTTGGTGTTTTATTTTTGTTGCTATCTTGTGCTTTTATGCTATCAAAAATACCACTTTTTTTATAATCATCGATAGTATAACGCACCTTGCTAGGCTTACGGATTGTAATGCTGATATGATCTCTTTTAGCAGCTGGTGGCATTACAATCTGCACACGCTCTCCAGTTACTAAAATACAGCTCATAATAGGTCTAGCCTGATTGATTTGATCTTCTTTAAAGGCACCGCTTGCTTGCGCAAAAGCGTTTGCGCCATCAAAATCAAGTTCTGTTTCGTGGCATTCCCAAATACCCTTAGTATTTTGTGTCCAAAGCTTATCATCTCCGTTGTAGCAAATCTCGGTTATATTATCATCATCTAAATAAATACCGAAATATTTTCTAGCATATTTTTCTAATGAAACACTCATTATTTTTTCCTTTTAAGCTCGTAAACATTTCTAAAATCAATATCCCTATTAACATAAACTCCTACTATATCTCCGTGGTTTTTATAAAGAGTGGGTTTAATGTTAATCATCTTATCAAGCGTTTTACTTGCTAAATCATTAACCTGCTGTTGTGTGGCTTGCGGATTAAAGTAATTAGTCGTATTTGTGCCATTGCCATTATTTTTTCTCTCACTCAAACGAGTAGAAACAGCTGACATAAAATCATCAATCACTGAAACTAAAATAGCTGAGCCAAAGCGTTTAAAATAGTGATTATCAACCCAACCAACGATGCCTGCTCCACCAAGTTCATCACTAGCTCCACTAAATACTGGTATAATAATATTATTTGGAGTGCGTATTTCTTGCCAAATCACATAAATACGCTCCATACCTTCCTCTATAGAAGCTCCGCTATAAGTTCCAGTTATTAAAGAACCTTTTTCAATAAGTAGAGTTCTTCCATTGTTTGAATACACATCATTGCTAACCACGCAAGCTATACCACCTTTTATATCACTTACTAATCTAGTTTTTAAAGAACAACCTATATAAGTGCCCTTTGAAAGCAATAAGTTTTGATCAAAATTAGAAAAATAAGCAGCAGTAGGGCTATAAATCTCGCCATTACCATTACCTTCGCCACTCATTTTTGGTGTTACATTTCCACTATCATCCTCAGCTTGACCAAAATTAAATAGCATTTGTGATCTTCTAAATTTTCTACTGCTTTCGCTATCATCAACTCCTACTCCAGTATTAGCTGCATCGCCCACGACTAAGCCAGTTTTGGTAATTATCGGAGGAGTGACCTTTTTCTTAGTTGTTTTATTTGCTTCAACAATCATAGATTTTGGTGGCTCTGCTGTGGTATTTTGCTCAAATTTTTTATCTTCGATAATAGCTGAAACAAAGTTACGCTTTTCCTTATTTTCATAGCTAGTTTTATTTTTTTCTTTTGCTTCATCAGTGCTAAAATTTTTCCAAATGAAAATTCCACCCAAAATTATTATAATAGCAACCACGCTAAAACCTATTAACGCATATGCCCAAAATGGATTTTTTAAATTCTCAGTCTGCTCTCCAGCCAACTGATTACGCTGTTCATTCATATTGTTGTTATTTTCCATTTTCTATTTCCTCAATTCTTTCTAGAATGTTTTTTACATCATTTCTAGTATCATTTATCTTTACTTCAAGATCACGCAATAGCAAAAGCATTTTGCTAATATTCTTACTTAACACACTTAAAGCCGCATTTATTTCTTTTTCAGTTTCAAAAGACATTTAATTCTCCTTAGCAAACAGAATTCAAGCTAAAAGCTTGAATTCCCTTAAAATTATTTTGCGTTTTGTAAAATACGCTCAACCATTTCATCATTTGATGTTTCTTGTGTCTTTTCAACTGGATTTTTAGCATAACCTTTGTTGACAATACCCACTACTTTTGAGCCACTTCTCAAAACGATTTGTGGCATTATTTTTTGAATAACAAGCACATCATAGTTGCCATCTTTTTTTATATGAGTGTTTAAAATATGTTCTTGCTTATCATCATATCCAAAGACACTAGGGAAAGTTTTTGTATTATCAAAGCCAAGATATGTAAAAACGCCATCATCATACGCATAATTTGGAGTAATACTATCGCTATTTGACATTACTGACATATAAAAATCCCAGTTTCTAGGCACTGAAACTCTATTAAGAGCAGCATCAACTATTGCTTCTTCGCTTTTTTGCTCCATTTGCTTGACTAGTTTATTTAGCTTAGCAACTTCTCTATCAGGATAAATAAAGCTAATTTTAAAAACATTGCTATCGCCATTTAAATTTAGCTCAAAAACATACATAGATAGATTTGTGCTAACCACCAAATTTGTTTTCCATTCAAACTGATTTGGAGTAATTGTTCTGTCTTTTTCTACTTCCCTAGTTTCACCTTTTTCATTTGTCTCTATTTCAGTAACTTTTGTTACAAGTGATTTTGGAGTAACAAAAAGCAAATTACCTTTTGCTGTTAAATCCCAGCCTTCGCTAAAGCCAGTTGCCATATTTACAATATTTTCTTCTTTGGCAAACTCCACAACTGAAACAAAACCAACCTTAGCGTTTAGTCTTATTACATTATTTACATCATATGGTGCTGAAGTGATGCGTCTATCTAGGCTGCTTCCTTTAGGAATTTCTAGCGCAAAAATCTCGAGTGCTGTTATAAAAAGAAGACATAAAAGCTTCATCATCTTACAATCTCCTCATCAACTCTGTAATTAAGAACTTTAAAGCCCAGCGGATTATCTAGTCTGTCTTGCTCTCTTATAGCCTCTAAAAAGTAATCATAACTTAGAGTTACAACGATCATCTTTTCCACTATACCCTGAGTAGATTTATTAAATATTTTTAGCTTTAATCTCGTAGTAGCAATCTTAACTCCATTTGAATTATTCAAAACAATACTTAGAATTTGGGGATCTATTTGATAATTATTTTTTAGCTCCGCATCTCTAGCATTTTCTCCTTCGTAAATTAAGCGATAATCACTTGCAACCTCAGGACTAGAAAGAAGTTGGACTAAAACATAATCTTTGTTTAGCATATCATAGTAATAACCTTCTCTTGCTTTTACATACTGAGTAATAAAATGCTTATCAAGAGCTTCATTGCTAGTGATTTTTTCTTCATTTAGCGTAGTTAAAATATCAACCATTCCAGTTACATTATCTACTCTAATAACATAAGGCTCAACAGTCTTTAATGGAGTTAGAAAAGAAACTGCAAGAACGCTTGCTAATGCTACAATAACTGAAAAAAAAGCTACTATCCAAGCTCTTTGAGTGCTTTTTTTAGCCATATAGCTAAGACTTGTTTCAAAATCCAATGCTTGCCTATCAAAATTTTTACTATTGATTGCCATTTAATTCTCTCCTTTGCTTTTATTCATTTCAATATTAGAAAGCTCTTGCTTATATAGAGCCAACTCACCAAGATTATTTAAGAACTCTTTAATTAAAGCGTTTTTGTAATCTTCCCTTTTTTTTATTTCCTCTAGCACAATTTCTTTATAATTTGATTGATTTTCTCTCAAAGCTCTCAAATATTCCAAAGGCTCAGTATCAATTAATTTTCTTATATCCACAACATCGCTAATACTCATTTTTTACTCTCCATTCTTTCTAATAATTTAGCTTTTTCATCATCACTATTTACTGGCTTCATTTCTTTAGCAAATAAATAGTCATAATTAACCCTTTGTCTTGGCATATCATCACTTTTAGGCTTTAATCCAGCACAACCGCCAAATAAAGCGCATAAAAGTGATAATGTTAGAAATTGTTTCATTGTTTTACCTCCCATAAATTCACATTTTCAAAATTTTTATTGATTACCACCTTTGCCTAAAAACTTCTTAAGCCTATTAAACCCACTTGCTCCAGCTAAAAATGAACCTCCTGCTGCCTTGCTTGCAAAACCAGCACCCAAAGATTTTACTCCTAGACCACCAACAGCTTTGCCTGCTTTGCCAGCCATACCAACAGCTGCACCTGTGCTACCCATAACACCAGCTGCGGCTGCACCAGCACCACTATCTAGGCTAACACTAGCTAAACCTTGTGCTATCTGAACAACCATTTTTATAGCTACTACAAGCATAATTGAAGTCAATAAGATACTTATTCCTTTTGAAAAAAAAGGATAACCATTTGGTATATTTGTTACACCCAATGTAAAGGTGGTTTGAAATACTCTAATAACCATATCAGCTAATGCGGAATATAAAATCAGCACAATTAGATTAGATATAAACATATTAAGCCATTGTCCAAACATTTGTTTTGTTCTCTCCCACATCAGCGCAAACAATGCAATAGGCAGAACAAATATAAGCAAAGTATTAGTTAATTGAGCTGTAATTAGCGTAAAGGCAAATGCTAAAGCTATAAAAATATAGCCTATAGTTAAACACAGCATACACCATACAGGACCTACTATATTTGTGCTATCAAAAAGTCCAACGCTAATACTTTTATAAAATGAATTCATAGCCTCCACATATTTATCAGTTATAGTATCTAGCTGACCATAAAAATTTTGCTTAGCACTAGCCCAATCATAAAAAGCATCGCATAGCTCTTTAGATTGAGTAAACCAACCATTGATATTTAAGACAAACATTATTATTAAAAGCTTTTTTGATATATCCCATACAAGCTCTTTAATGGGCGATTGAGTTCTGCCAGCTAAAGTTTGAAACCCTTTATACATAATAACAACAGTTAAAATAGCAGCTAATGAACCTTGAACCCAAGTAAATTTTTCATTCAAAGTAGCGTCAGTGAAAATTTTTAAAATTTCATCTACTCCACTTTGAATTTCGCTAAAAATTGTTGTTGCCATATAAATTCCTATTTTGAAGTGAAGTATTTAGTATCATCTCTATTTTTCATCATTTCTTCTACTGAAGCTTCTATAGCTTGTTTTTTTTCTAGCTTTGCCTTAGCTTCTACTTCTTGTAGCATTGCTTGTTTTCTAGCTTCGTGTATAGCTAAGTCTAATTGCTGTTTTGCGATTAAATTACCTACATCGGTGCTAGCTTTAATGTCCTCTGCTTCTTTAATTTTATCTCCAAGCTTATCAGAGCTTTTAGAAACTTCTTTATAGTTTTCTAATGCTTTTTTGTTTAACCCAGCTGTAGTTACATCCTTAGCAAAGCTAGCATAGCAAGAAGCTCGAGCTTCACCGCTCATTTTAGAACAACCATCAAATTTATTGTAGTCTTTCCAAGTGTCTTTAAACAAATCTTTCGCAAAACTAGCTGGATCATTTACAATCTCTTCACCCCACTTGTAGAGCTCTTCCATTTTGTCATAAGCACCTTTTAGCTCATTAAAACTAGAAACCAAATCTTTTACACCAGTTGTTGCTATAAGCTGATCTTTATACGCTTGTATTTCTTTTGCATAATGTGCTAAATCTTGAGCCCATTTTGTTTTTTGATCAGCCCATTGAGCAACTTCTTTTGCTTGCTGAGCAATAACCTGTGCAAAGTGACCAGCATTTGTAGACATTAAGCTGGCCACAAGAGAGTGTGTGCCAGGATCAGCTACAGTCATAGCATTTACATTAGTAAAAACTAAACTACTTGCTAAACTAACAAGAACCACTTTTGATTTAAGCATTTTTATACACATCTTTAAGCTCCTTAATTTTTTCGTGTAGCGTTTTATCTTCTTGTGAAAAAATCTTATCTATCGTATCAATATAGCTAGCACCAGTGCTAAGTATCATCAAATTTTCTTTGCCAACCGATGATAAATCTAGTGTTGCTATTACTTTCTCATCTTGTCGTTTTACTAAAAATTGTCTATTTGTAGGAATAAACGCCTTGATGATTTCATATTCCTCTTTGCTAAGATTTAAACCCTTTACATAATCATCTTCTTTTGCCAATGGATTTGGTAAAAAGATTTTTGTAGAACTTTGCTCAATTAAAGTTTTTGCTATAGGCAAGCGCAAAAAGTCTTCTACACTTTGTGTAGCAAGCCTTAGAAAACCATTTTGCTTACGAATTGTTTTAAACTTGTTTTTGACTTCTTCTGCAACTACTTCATTTTCAAGCCACTTCCACGCCTCATCAATATCGCAAACAAATCTGCGTCCATCAGCGCAATTCATTACACGCCATAAAATGTAATAGCTAAGAATTCCATTAACATCCTTATCATCTAGGAATTCAGTTCCATCTATACCATAAATACGAATATCATCAGGGAAGTCTAGGCAATCAATTTCATTGTCAAACACCCAGCCAAATTGTTTTCCTTTTTTAAATGCACTTAATCTTGCTTTTAAAGAATTTGTATCATTAACATCCTCTGTTAAGTTTTCAAGCATAAGCGAAATAGGAAATTTGCGTTCGTGCATTTCAAACTCACGCATAATAAACTCTACTGCTTCACCTAATTGCTTCTCTTCTTTGGCGTTTAGTTTCTCATCTTTTCTAGTAACTAGCATAGCCATCAAGGCTTTTAGCTGACGCAAATTTTCAGGCGTATTTTCTACCCAAAACGGATTAAAATTAGTAGGCACACCATTTTTAATCTCAATATATCTACCACCAGCCGCTAAAATATTTCCTTTAGCACCAAAATCTTTGTCAAGATAAAATGAAATCATTTTTTTCTTATCATCAGGTGTTCCTTCTGGAAAAGTAGCAGGATCAGCATATTTTTGCATTTGGTCAAAAGTGAAGTTCATAAAAACAGTTTTACCACCGCCACTTTGACCCAAAATCAAAGTATTAGCCAAAAATAGCTCACCAAAATCGTTCTTATTTCTATTTGATTGATGAAAATTAAGTGCATAAGCTGATTTATTTGGAGTTTTTAAAATACAAACTGCTTCACCCCAGCAATTATTATTAGCTTTGCCAGCATAGAAATTATGTAATCCAATAAGTGAGCTAAAATTGTAACTTGAAACTAGGTTTATTCTTGGTCTAATTGTAAAGTTGCAAGGAATACTAGAAAAATAAGCAGCTGGTAAAGCTATAGAAGCAGTAGCTACCATCAAACCAATTTCATTTAAATAAGTTATAGCCTCATTTGTATTTTTTCTGCATTGTTCAAATGTATCCCCAAAGATAGTTAAGCTAAAATGATATTTTCCAAAACCAATATCACCACTAGCCAAACTATCAAGCGCAAAATCTAGCTCCTCTACTTGAGAAACAGCGTCATCTTCGCTAGCGATTAACTGCTTTCTTTGTTTGTTAAGAGCTGCTTTTGCTTCTATTAGTGGAAAAGGCTCATAGCTTTGTGTTAATGTATATTCGCAATTCATATACATTAGAGCATCTAGAATTCCTGCGTAAGTAGCATTAGTATAATCTTTTATTTCAATGATACGGAAAAATTTGTTTTCCTCATCATTGTTATAGCTAATCTGACCAGTATCTTGTGAAAAATAGATGTGATTAACACCTCCTGTAAGATATTGCGAAATTTGTGCTGGCAGAATTCTTACTGGCAAAAACTTGCCGCCCAATATAAAATTATAGAATTCTAGCTGTTTGCTATAAAGATTTCCATCTTTTTCATAATTGCCTAAAAGTCTAGGATTAAAAGCACTTAAATTGCTTTCAAGCCTTAATAAATATTCATTATGTTTTTTAAGAAACTTTTTAAAAAGTTGCTCTTTTTTCGCAATAGAATTTTTGCTAAAAACTTTTTTCTCTAATCTTCCAATCGGAGCATAAATCATAGTTATGAAAAGACTATTTTTAAATAATGTTACACCATTAAAACCATCATAATACTTTTCATCAATTTCTTTTAAATATTCATTGTCAAAATTGCCGTGAAGCTTTTGGGCTACTTTGTGTCTTGCATTATGAAAGTAAAAACTTACTGGCTCATTTGCAAAAGCTTTACAAAACATATTAAGCAAATCATTTTTAGCATCCAGCTCATCATCACTTTCACACTCAAAACTTATTCCATCTAGCTCAAAAGTAGAAACAAGCAAATGTTCTTTAGTAAGCACTACACCATCAGCTATTGTTGTGCTAAATGGAATAAGTTTTTCAAAATTTGGTTCAGCGTTTAAGTTGGCAACAGATAATTTAGGATATTCTACATTATTCAATGTATTTTTTGAAAAACTACCATAAGACTGCGCAGAATATGCTTGCCCCTTATGGAATTTTTTTGAAAAAGGGTTAGTGAAAAATCTCATTTTTAAAAATACCAATCTAAAAATAAAACTATCTTTTTTAGTCATTTCTTTAAGCACGAAATATAGTGGCAGGCAAAGAATGCTTAAAAAGATGTATTGAGTATAAAAACAAATCAGTAAGACGCTACCCATTGCGATAATAAATGGAGCAATAGGAACTCCAAATATCATCGCTGGGCGTGTCAAACCTTTAAACAAAGGTTGCGCTTTCATAATAGCCTACTTGTTCTCTTTTAAGAGATTATATAAGCTGCTATTGCAGATGCTGAACCAACAATTACACCACCAATAAATACTGGTGCGACTTCTCTAAGCGTTTGACCTTGAAACATAACTTTAAAGCCTGCCCACATAAATGCTATAGTTAGCACAACAGCACCAATACCGTATAATGCAGTTGAGAGGTTTTGCATAAAGTCATTAACCTTATCAATACCACCACCGCCAGCAGCTAACGCCACATTCGTAAGAATAAAAGGTGTTAAATACACCAAAAAAGAAAGGTTTTTCTTTTTCATTTTTCGTTTCTCCTTAGTTTGAATTTAAACGAGCGTTAATACTTTTCTAAGGGAAAACTAGTTAGAATACTAGATATTTCAATATTTGGATAAAATTATTTTTATCCAAATAAACAAAATTTTGATTACAAAAAAGATGATGTAAAAATGAAAGAATTTATACCAAAAGAACTGCCTGTAGAGCTAGAATTAACGCCAAAAATTTATAAGGCATTAAATTTAGCTTCTCGCAGGCTTGGTGAACTAAATGGTTTTATTAAAACTATTCCAAATCAAGATATTTTAATAAATTTACTTGTATTACAAGAAGCCAAAGATTCAAGCGAAATAGAAAACATCATTACTACTCACGATGAGTTATTTGCAGCACAGATAGATGAAAGTAAAATCACACAAAGCACAAAAGAAGTTTTAAGATACGAAGTAGCGCTAAAAAAAGGATATTCACTTATAAAAAAAGACAATCTTTTGCTTAATAAGCATATTTTGGAAATACAAAAACTATTAGAAAGAAATTGCGCTGGCTTTCGCACTCAAAGTGGCACTATGCTAAAAAATCCATCAACTGGAGAAATAAAACATATCCCTCCGCAAAATAGTAGAGACATAATTCGTTTAATGACAAATTTGGAGAAATATATAAACGATGATTTAGATGACATAGATCCGCTTATAAAATTGGCAATAATTCACTATCAGTTTGAAACTATTCATCCATTTTACGATGGCAACGGTAGAACTGGCCGCATAATAAATGTTTTGTATTTGGTTTATAAAGAACTTTTAGATTTGCCTATCTTATATCTAAGTGCGTATATCATTAAAAATAAAGCCGAGTATTATAGGCTTTTGCGATCTGTAAGCGAAAAATCAACTTGGAATGAGTGGATAGAATATATTCTAAAAGGCATAGAACAAACTGCTGCCGCATCAGTGGATATGATAAAATCAATTGACCAAGCTATGCAAAAATTTGGAAATCTTTTACAAGAAAAAGAGCCCAAAATTTATAGCAAAGATTTTATAGAGTTACTTTTTTCATATCCATATACCAAAATAGGAAGTGTTGAGAATAGCCTTAAAATTACCAGACAAACCGCAGCAAAATATTTAAAAATTGCCCAAGATTTAGGCATTTTTAAATGCGTAAAATTAGGTAAATATAGTTATTTTGTTAATCTTTCTTTGTATGAAATTTTAAAAAAAGGACTTAATATAAAATGAAACTGAAAAGTGTATTTTTTTTAACACATTTTAATAATATGTTAAAATTTTGACCTTTTTTTAACACGACTAATAAAAAAAACAAAATATAAAAGGATAAAAATGCGTGGAACAAGATTTGAGCTAGATGAGCAAAAAGCAAGCAAATTAAGCGGTATGAGCGTGGAGCAGATGTGGGAATTCATCAATGAAATCGCTAGACAAAATAACTTAATTAAAATTAAAAACGGAGAATATCATACAAAAGGTCAAAATGATGATGAATCCGATATGGCTATATTTGTGTTTGATAATTTGCTTGAAATGTCTTGGTTTACAAAAAGCACAAAAAGCTGGATAGAGTTTTATGATGATGGCTCAATAGAAGATATTAAATATTGCGCAAAGATTGAAAATGTAGGTGTTTGGAGCTAATGTGGATAATGTAAAATATTATAAAATTTTAAATTTTGATTTAGATACAAATATGTTGAAAGATATTTATTATAGAGGCGTTTATACGAATGCTTATAGCGAGCTAGGTAATTTTTTAAAAAAACATAATTTTTCAGAGCACGACCAAGGTTCTTGCTATATATCGAATACACCCATAAGCGATTTTAAAGCTAGACAAGTTGTAAAATTAGCAAGAGAGGAAATAGATTGGTTTACATTTGCAGTTAAAAGAATAAGAAAAAGTAACTCGCTAAATCCAAAAGTAGATGATTTATCAAAATTTGCGCAAAGAGATCAAAACAAAGAAAAATACGATGAATTAGTAAGAAAAACGCAAGAATCTCGCAGACAAAAGCAATTAGAAGCATTGCAAAGACACAACCCAAAAAAATCAAAAACCCAAGATAAAAGCACAGATAGAGAGCGTTAATGAATTTGCTTGCATCATACCAACTTTGTATGAAATTTTAAAAAAAGGACTTAAATGATTATTAGTGTTAGCAATAAGGATAGAGAAACACTAAAAGACTTATCTAAATATATTTGGTGGCAAGATAGCGAGTATGCTATCAATCACAACACCTTGCGCCTTATTGCTTCTGCTATGTGTTTAGCAAATAGTGTAGAAGATTTTATTAAGGTAATAAGCCTTGATAAAGAGCTTTTAAAAGAGGCTCTAAAACAAGCACAGCCTGGCTGGTTTGATGCTAGAAATTGGCATTTTTGGCATTATAGGCTTTATGGCTCAGATACAATAATACCAAAATTAAAAAAGAGGAAATGTATAGACAATGAAGCTATTTAAAGAAATATTACCAAAAGGACAACAAGAAATAATAGATACGGATGACGGAATATTAAAACTTGCTGATTTAAATTCTTTATTAATCACAAAACTAAAAGCAACTTGCGATAGAAGCGAATATAAAGACTATATTGATATTTATACAATTTTAAAGCAAGGAAATGAAGTTGAACGCTTAAGCGAAGCTATAATAAAATTTCCTAACTTTTTTGGCAGAGATTTTCCTAGCATTAATCTACTTAAAAATTTGACATATTTTGAAGATGGGGATTTAGATAGATTGACTAAAAAGGAAAAAGCATTTTTGGTTAATACTGTTGAAAAAGTTGACGCTAATAAAATTATTGAAGCTCAGCGTAGAGAATTGCAACTAAAAGCAATAGAACAATTTAAAACAAATAGAACACCAGAAAATTCGGCTAGAAAGACAGGTAAAGAGCGTTAATGAATATAGCCTATATCCGTGTTTCTACTGACAAACAAGACAAAGCTTCTCAAAGACTAGAAATAGAGCAATATTGCGCAGAAAAAAATATTAAACTTGACAAAATACTAGAAGTTGAAATTTCCACTAGAAAGACTGAAAAAAAGAGAAAAATTCCAGAGCTTAGAAAACTAAAAAAAGATGATTTGCTAATTACTTGCGAGTTATCTAGGCTTGGCCGTAGTATGTTTGAAGTGATCGAGCTTATAAATGAGCTAAACAAAAAAGGTGTAAAGCTGCTTTTTTTACGCCAAAGAGAGCTTTCAAATTTCAATGAAGGAGGTGCTATATCAAAACTTTTAGTGGCAATATATTCGTATTTTGCCGAGAGTGAGCGTGAGTTTATTAGCCTGCGAACAAAATCAGGGCTAGAAAAAGCTCGTGCTGCTGGTAAAATTCTAGGTCGCCCAAAAGGGCTTCGATTATCTAGCTTTGATAAAGATAAGCAGAAAATCAAGGAGCTTTTATCTCAGGGCTTAACAATAAGAGCGATTTATGAAAAACTCTACAAAAAGTCCAAAAAAACTTATGCCAGCTTAGCTTGGTTTTGTAGAGATAGAAAATTGACAAAAAAATAAAAATTAAGCTAACTTTTTGTTTTAATTTGATAAAATTAACGCTCGTTTATTTTAACTACAATTTAGCCAAAAATTACAAATTTTAATCTGCTTTATTGTAACTTTTTATATAGCTTAAAACTAGCTGTTTAGCTACCGCTTGCGCTGACATTCCCATAAATTTTTCAGCACCGATTTGCTCTAAAATTCCAAACTCAGCAGGCGTAAAATACAAAAGCACTCTTGCTGATGACTTCTCGCTCTCATTTTTTGCTTTTCTGCCTACTTTTTTGGCATTGCTTGCTTTTTCAAATGTTTTTTGAGATGTTACACCGCTTTTACTTGCTTGACTAAAAATAGCATTAAAATCTTGCTTTTTCATTATTTCTCCTAGTATTTTTTAAATAATTCAGTATGTGAACCAATTCTTACTAAATGCAATTCATTACCCACTATTTTGTATACCAAAAGCAAGTCGGGCATAATTTTGCATTCATAATATCCAGAGTAGTCACCAGATAATGCGTGATTCCGTTGTCTTTCATCCAATGGTAATTGACACTGAAGTCTATAAATAATATCTGCTCCAATATTAGCTTTTATACCTTGTTTGACAACTCTCTTAAGGTCTTTCTTGTAAGAATTTTCAATATACAATTCTAGCACTTAAGGTCTCCTCTAGGTATTTAGCTCTTTTAAAAAATCATCATAGCTATCATAGCGAGTAGAGCCTTTACCAGTGTCACATTCTTTGATAGCCTGTATTGTTTCATCGTTTGGCGAATAATCATCTATTTTTTCAATAGATATTCTATTCTCAAAAAGTCTTTTAGCAAATGCCACTATTTCATCAAAATTTATGCTTTGAGTATCATCTATTTGTCTAATCAAAATTCCGCTCATTTTAGCTCCTTTGTGTAATATAATTGTGCTATCTTATGCTTTCTTTAATATAGACTTAAAAGCGATTAAGCTCGCTTGGAATAAAAGATGTGTAGCTAAAATTAAGCCACCTATACAAGCACATATAGAAATCAATTTAATCATTTTCAACTCCTTTATTTCTCTTAATTTTAGCAAGAATTATCTTAAATAATGTTTAATACTTTAAAAAATGTTTTAAATATTTTTTAAAGTATAAAATATTTATTTATGCTAAATTAGCGTTCTTTGTCTTTGCTTTGAATTATTTGCTTATTGTTTATCTTAAAATTTTTTAATGTTTCTAATTGCTTTTGTCTGCGTGCTTCTTTTGTTTTTTCTATTAACTCATTATATTCTTTTTCATTTTTGCCGTTTTGTGCGATATGTGTTAGATTGCTAAATTCAGGTGATTCTAAATTAGCAATGCGCATATCCTTTACGCCGTATTTAAACCAGTCAAAAGTGTTTCGTGCTTTTTTAATAATATACTTTACTGTATTAGCACTTATTTTTGTGGATGATATATAAAATGAACCCTCAGGATGTTTGTCAAATTTATTCTCTTTTAAAAATTGCCTAAACTCATTGTATGAATTTCTGTAATTTCCCTTATAGTAAATTTCATCTAATACCTTAGTATCAAAATCAAAGGCTAAAATTTTATAAGATTTATCGCTCATTCCCATACGCCCTCATTCATTTCTTTTGAAATTTCTATAAAGTCCTCTTCCATATCATCGCCAAATTCAATCCAAGACTTTACGCTTTTTGTAAACCACGGAATTTCAACCATTTCTAAAACCATAAACACGCCAATATCGCCCAAATCGTGTTCTGTGCCTTTGGCGTGGTATTCGCCATTTTTTACCACGATTAAATCTGCTTCTTTGGCTTTTTGATTTATGAAATTCCACACTTCATCTACGCTCATACCGCTTAATTTGCTTGCTTTTTGCTCATCTAATTCAAATTTTGTGCCACGCATTTTTTATTCCTTTCATTAATTTTAGTTTTTATTTAATATTAAAAACTTTCAAAAATGTTTTAAATATTTTATAAAATATAAAATATTTATTTATGCTAAATTAGCGTTCTTTGTCTTTGCTTTGAATTATTTGCTTATTGTCTATTTTAAAATTTTTTAATGCTTCTAATTGCTTTTGCCTGCGAGCTTCTTGCGTTTTTCTTACTAATTCATCGTATTCTTTTTCATATCCACACGCCTTCATTCATTTCTTTTGCTACTTCTATAATATCATCTTCCCTATCATCTTTAAACTGAACCCACGATTTTACGCTTTTTGTAAACCACGGAATTTCAACCATTTCTAAAACCACAAACACGCCAATATCGCCCAAATCGTGTTCTGTGCCTTTGGCGTGATATTCGCCATTTTTTACCACGATTAAATCTGCTTCTTTGGCTTTTTGATTTATGAAATTCCACACTTCATCCACGCTCATACCACTTAATTTGCTTGCTTTTTGCTCATCTAATTCAAATTTTGTGCCACGCATTTTTTATTCCTTTTAGCATTCTTCTATTGTAATTATTTTTTCTTCTATCACACCATATTCTTCATTGCTATAAGAGATTTTTAATTTATCATAAGTTGGCTCAAAATCAATTTTAAAGTCTTCCTTTTTCGCTTTATATTTTTGACACATAAACTCAATTTCTTTTTCTGCTAGGTTCTCAACATATTTTTTAACTGCGTCATAGTCATAGCCTTGATATTCTTCCAGCCATATTTCTTGTCTTTTAATTAACTTTGAGCCAACTTTTACCATAAAAGTTTTCATTTTTACTCCTTTTTAAAATTTTTGCTGCTTTTTTATTTTTTTTAGAAGTCGTAATATAAACTTAAGCTTACTCCATAGATTTGGTCTTACTTTTCTTCTTCTAAAAGTTTGTTTTGTTTTAGTAAAATTTGCCATGTTTTTAGTCCATTTCCCCTTTAGCTTTCATCACTGCTTTTTCTAAAATGCTCCATGCTGGTGTTATCATTTCCACCATTACAGGTGAGCATAATTTTTCCGCATAATCTTTTAAAAAAATCGGCTGTGCTATTTTGAATTCTTTTTCTAAGTTTTCTATCAACTCGCCATTTTCTAGCAAGTTGCAGCACGGCTTAATGCTATATTTTATTATAATATCATCATTTTTTAGTAAAAAATCTATTCTTTCAATATGGGCAGTCTCTTCGGTTATATGTTTCCACCTAAAAGCTCTTTCTATTTCTTTTGCACCTAGAATATTGATTATTTCAGTTTTGATTTCATAATCAATTTGTGGATATTGTCTATTTTCTTTGATTGCGTTTAATAAATGGTTTAAATTCTCCTTGCCTATGATTGACGAAAAATACTTTTTTACTTCTTCTTTTTCTTCTTCGGTTCTTTCTCTATCTTCCATTAATGCTTCGGCTTCTTCTTCCGTTATATAATCAATATTATATAAATCTTTTAGAAGTTTGTTATAAGGCTCTATCCCTAGTCTCCATTTTGCCTTTTCTAAGCCATAGTTGCCGATATCCCCTTGTATAATTTCATATTCTAGCGTTACCTTTTTTATTTTTGGGTTCATTGCTATAATTTCGCCAGTAAGATTGTCTTCTTGGATGAGTTTTAAATTCATTTTTTTCCTTTAAAAGTTAGCACATTTGCTTATAAGTTCGCTTATTGTTATGCCTCGTGCTTTTAAGCACTCTTTATCCACAGCACACAATATTTGTGCTAAATCTTCTTGTTTAAAACCTTTGTATTTTATCCACTGACTGATTTCATTAAATGCCATATTTTGTGTAGGGTTCATTTTTTTATCCTTGCCAACTCATAGTCGGCTTGATACCACTTCGCACGAGCCTCATCGCTCTCATCTTTAACCCACTTTTTGCTAGCCTCATCATAAGCACCAGTGCGTGAGCTAATTTCTTTAATAGTTTCATCCATAGCTATTTGAAAATCAAAGCCGTATTGTTCGCAAACACTAGCACAACATCTTAAAATACGGGCAAAATCATAATAATTAAAAGGGGAGCCATTTACAAAAGGGGAGTTATTCACATCAGTTCTAATAAAATCAGCAATTGCCACAAAAATACTAGCAACACTAAATTCCCTTTTAGTCTCTATGATTAAAGGTTTAAGTCGGCAAGGTATATCCGCCCCAGCGTTTATTGTAAAAACGCTAATATCGCACAAAGCGTCAATTATCTCGTGTTCTGCTTTTTGCTTTTTGGCGGCATCTTGTCCAGTTACCGAGAATTTCTCGTAATCTCTAAGGGCTGCTGCTAATTCGCCAAACTCTTCCATCGCATTAACTAAATAGCCCTCTTTTTGGCTTTTAGCTGTGATTTTACGCTCAGCTCGCCACGCTTTTAATTTAGCGTAGATTTCATTTAGATTTATTTTCATTTTTTATTCCTTTTTTAAAAATGGTTGTATTTTATATAACCTTTTCCTAGAGTATCAGTCCGCCATCTTGTAGCTATTGATAATGCTAGTTTTGGTGCGCCATTTTCATTTATAAACTCGCATAAACTTCCTAAGTCATAGTCATCTTGGTATTTAATACCTATACAATATTCTCCAAACATTGCTCTACCGCTATATTCATAATCAATTTTTAAATCGCAATCTTCTGCCGCCATCTCTAAGATTTTTAGTTCTTTTTCTTTTATTTTGTAACTCATTTTTTTCCTTTTTTTAGATTATAATTAAGCCTCTTTAAATATTAAAAACTTTAAAAAATGTTTTAAATATTTTTTAAAGTTTTTAGCAAACGCTCATACTCACTCATAAAATTCTTATAAGACACCTTTGCTAGTGGATTTTCATTTGCCAGCTCTAAAAAGCTAGAAGCACTAGCAACTGAATTCTCTATGATGCGGCTTTGTCTAAATCTAAAGAATTCTAGATTATCAAACTTCTCACTCAACAGGTTTTCTACTTGCTCTCTTTGGCTTTCTAGTGTGAAGTTTGTGTTTAATACTAGAATTTTAGAATTCACAGCTCTTATTTCATTTATAGTTTCAATCGTTCGCAAAATAGAATTATAATGCGCCACGCAAGGCACAAGCACGCAATCACTTTCTTTGGCGATTTCTAGCACGCCTTTACTCACAAAACCGCCAAAATCAAAAACACAATTATCACAGAGCTTTGGCTCTTCTAGTATTTTAGCTTTATTTGGATAAATACTCTCAATCACGCTTGCGTCATTGCTTTGTAGATAAAGTCCTAGATCCTTCGCTATTGAAAAAGCAAATGATGTCTTACCTACGCCACCTTTTTTATTTATTACTGATATTATCATTTTAATTGCCTTTCTTGTTTTTTGGAGCTGGCAAGCCAGCTCTTTTACACCAAAAAAAGAAAAAGTCTTTTCTTTTAGCCTTACATATTTCCAAGCACAAAAGTATTTATGAAAGCCCACAAGCTAAAAATAAAACTAATTGGAGCAAAGAATATAACTAAATGCTCTCCAGTAAGATTTTCTAATTTTTTTTGTATTTTTTGCATTTTAAAGCCTTTTTATAGTATAATGCAAAAGTTGTTTTACTTTCTCAATTGAAAACAACACCTCCTGTGTGAAAAGTCTCCAGCTTTTCACACTTCCTTTTATTTTTGTTTTACACCTCCTTAATCAAATTCTCATTTCAACTGCTGTTTTACTCCTAGCTATCTCTTTTAATATTAAAAATTATAACATAAAAAACCTTAAATAATGTTTAAAACATTATTTAATTTATAAAACATTTTTTATAATTAAATACATTAAAAAAAGTTTTATATATTTTTAAAAATCTTATTTTGTATTGTAAAAATTACACCAAAGAGAGCTTTCAAAATCTATTTTCTATCAAGTAAAGCTCCATCAAATAAAATTTGACTTCTTGTCTGCGACCATAAATATCTCTATAATAATAAGTATGCGCTAAGACATCTTCATTGCTTGAGATGTTGCTTTCAATCAACTCATCTATTGTTTTACCGTCATATTCATAAATATACTTATGTTCCATTAAGTGATCTTTGAGCATAACTAAAGCATCGTTAAAAGCTGACATCTTATCTTTTTCTGCATATATAAAAATACTTTTACACTCGCTTTCACCAAGATTACTAGACCGCTTTGTAATTTGATAGAATTTTTCTCTCTTGCCTACATACATTTTTAGTCTCCTTATTTAAAAAACACGCACCAATGCGACTTATTAGCTGTATTTTGCGTGATTAGTGGCTTTTGCGAAAAGCACTTTAATATCTCGCTAAGCTTTATGTCAATCTCAGCCCACTTAAATATAAGCGTGCCACCACTTTTTAGCACTCGCCAGCACTCATCAAAGCCACGGCCAAGCTCTGCTTTCCACTCTGGCGTTAATTTTCCATATTTGAGAGCCATATAAGCACTATCGCCTACTTTTAGCAAATGCGGTGGGTCAAAAACCACTAGCGCAAAGCTCTCATCATCAAAAGGCAGGTTTTTGAAATCTGCTAGCATATCAGGCTTTACTACAAACTTACGGCCGTCACAAAGCGTAGTGTCTAGCTCTCTTTTATCGCAAAACAGCACTCGCTCATCTTGTTTATTATTGTAAAACATACGGCCACCGCAGCAAACATCTAGCACTTGCTTATTGCTATACATTTCAATCCTTAGTGATGATGTCCACGATATTTTGCCCCTTGTCATCAAGCATAATATCGTTTATTAAAAGCTTTTCTACCTCTTTGGCGTTTAGGTGTGGCCATATATAATTACCGAATTTACTAAGAGATATAGGCAACCTACCACCTGCTTTAAGATCTGCAAGTTTTTGCAGATATTGCTCTTTCTTTTCTTGTGCTATTTTGAAATTCTCACTTAGAATAGGATAAAATACTTTTTTTGTAGCGGTTTTTGAATTATCTATGCGCCAAAACTTTCCATTAAATTTATCAAACAGTTTCCACTTTTTGTTATCGCCCACTATATCAATACCAGCACTTTTAGCTCTAAGTTTTATAGCAATCGTTAATTCAGTTTGAGTGATCTTTGGTTGTTCATCTATAATTTCTTTGGCTATTTGAATTGTGTATCGTTCTTTATCATTTAAAAGTTCTAGAGCAAGCTCATCTTTATTAGCTTTAAAATCTATTCTTGTAGCCCTTAGTATGTCAACTTCTTCTTGTAAAGCTTTTAATGTCTTAATAGCCTTTCCTAAATTATTCTTAAGTTGTTCCAGCTGTTTATTATTTGCTAAGCTCTCTGCTGCGATAGCTCGCATAAGAAGTTCTAAAGCTTTTTTCATAGGATCGCTAATTTTATTTTCACTCACAGATGTTTTTAGCGCATATTCAGTATATCCTATTTGCTCTCCAAGCTCTTTATAAGTAAGTCTTAAAAACTTAGAGGTTTTAACCACTGGATGCTCAAAATTTTTACTTCTTTTCATTTTTAATCCTTAGTGATGATGTCCACGATATTTTGCCCCTTGTCATCAAGCATAATATCGTTTATTAAAAGCTTTTCTACCTCTTTAGCGTTTAGGTGTGGTCGTATAGATTTTCCAAGTTTGCTAAGAGATATAGGCAACTTGCCACTTTTTTTGATCTCTATAAGCTTTTGCAGATATTGCTCTTTCTTTTCTTGTGCTATTTTGAAATTCTCACTTAGAATAGGATAAAATACTTTTTTTGTAGCGGTTTTTGAATTATCTATGCGCCAAAACTTTCCATTAAATTTATCAAACAGTTTCCACTTTTTGTTATCGCCCACGATTAACACACCAGCAATATCTGCTCTTTGTTTTACTGCGCTAGATAATTCACTTTGAGTAATTTTTAAGCGTTCATCTATGATTTCTTTTGCTATTTCAATAGTGTATCGTTCTTTATCATTCAGGAATTCAATAGCAAACTCATCTTTATCAAGTTTTTTAATCTTATGCGTTTCTTTGTAGATTACAAATGATTGATTTGCTATATTTGCTCTCTTTTTTATCACTTCCAAGCTAATAATCATTTGTCTTTCTTTTTTTATTGATGAGACATAATAAGTATTATCAGCACTATCGTTAAATGTTGTAGAACCTTTCCAAGCTTTGTTGTTTTCTTCGCCAATTTGCTTTGTTTGGTGATGTAAGATAACGACTGTGCCACCTTTGGCTGTGATGACTTTTAAAATCTCCATAAAATGATTTACATCTTTGTCTTTTGTCATATCGCCAATGAAAAAATCTTTTACACTATCAATCACAATCAGAGAATTTTTAAGCTCGCTAGCATCGCACTGGGTAATTTGTTTTAAAAATTCAAATCTATCTTTTTTAGGTTTGTCAGTAACAATTTCATAATGAAAATTAGAAAACTCATCCTCTATTATATCTATGCCACGATCTTGCGCTATATCTAGTGTGTTATCGCCATCTATGTGATAATAAGAGATTTCTTTTTTATTTTTTACTATATCCCTAGCTAGTGCTGTCATAAACGAGCTTTTGCCAGTATAAGCACCAGCATAAATCATAGTAAGAGAGCCACGAGGCAGGCAGCCAAAATTATCCAAAAAGCTACTTTTGGCTTCGTTATCCTTGATTTTTTTAATATTTTTTGTTATAATGCCCATATTCATATGAAAGAAATCTCCTTTCTATAATGGAGCTCTAGATTTACATTGTGCCAGCAATGTAAATCACCTATTTATTTTCTAGACTTTTTAGCCACCTAATGATTTCACTTCGCAAATAATAAATTCTTTTGCCCTGTTTGATAAATGGAATTCTTTTGTGAGGATTTAATCTATTTTTCTCCATACGCATTTCTGCTTGCGCTTGTAAAGAAAAACCAAATTCAGCTTTAACTTGCTCTTTTGTCATAGTTGTCTCGCCATCAATTACGATTGCTGGATATTCCCAAGCCATAGTTAACTCCACTAACTTATTTTCTTTAAACTTTCTACTTGCTTTGCTTCAAGCCATTTTTCTATTGCTTCTTGCTCATAAAAAATGATTTCTTTAGAGTGCCATCTTTTTCAGTGTTATATTTAGAATTTCTCATTTTTGCTAAATATATCTCACTTACACCTAGCATTTGCGCTACTTCTTTTGACTTTAAATATTTGTTCCATCTTTTTTCCTTTTTTAGCTACTCATAGCTTTAATAGCTAAATTAAAAACAATTTTTTGTTTTTCAATCTCTTTTTTTAAATCATAATTTTTTAAAAAAAGCTCTAGAGCTTTTTGCATAGGAACACTTAATTCACCACGCACAACAGCATTAGTTAATGCCATACCAGTATAGCCTATTTGTTTTCCAAGTTCTTTGTAAGTAAGACCTAAAAGTGCTGAGACTTGTTTAACAGGGTTTCTAAACTCTTTGTATAACTTTCTTATGTTTTCTCTAGAAAAAAATCCTATTGATCTGTAAGGTGTATCATTGCCAAATAGTCCACGATTTTTACAATATTCTATAAAATGATCGTAGTTATCTCCAAGATTAGCATCAAGTTTTTTTAGTTCTTCATCAATTATAGTTTTTGGATTTTCGCACTGAATTTGAATTGTAGATATTTTTCTTCGCATATTCGCCTCCTGTTTTTAAGCTCAGGCGAATTATAAAAGAATATTTCTTAATTTTAACTGAAAGATAGAAAATAAATGTTTTTGTTATTTAGTTATCCTGTAAAATCTTTTTTATTGTATCATTAAAAAGTGTATTATCTCTTTTTCTTTCTTCCCTCAAATTGTGATTTTCCAATAAAAGTTCTATAGATTTAAGCATAGGATTACTTATCTTGCCTTTCATAACAGCAGTTATCAAGGCAGCCTCAGTGTAACCTATTTGTTCTCCCAACTCTTTATAAGTTAACCCTAAAAGCTTAGAGGCTTGTTTTATAGGACTTCTAAACTCTTTATAAAGTTTCCTTATATTTGGGCGTGTAAAAACCACCCTATTATAAAAAGGCACATCATCACCAAACATACCACGATTTTTACAATATTCTATAAAATCATCATAGTTATCCAGCTTTGCCCCTATTTTTTTTAGCTCTTCATCAATGATGATTTTTTGCTGATCTGTCATCATCAGTTACCCTTTTTTATATTATTCTGTTATCGAAAAACTACATTTATGTAGAAGATTATACTAAAAACTCCCTTTTTATTTTCTTTTTTTTACACCAAAAAGAGAAGTTTAAAAATGCTAATTTTATTTGAAAAATTTTGTCCAAGCTAAAAGAGTGACTAGACCCACAAATAATGAATATAAGAACATTACAAAGTATTTTTTAAAAAAATCCAAGTGGGACAACTAGCAAAATGACTTCAAATAATGAATATATAAGCATTTCATAGTATTTTTAAAAAAATCCAAGTGGGACAACTAGCAAAATGACTTCAAATAATGAATATATAAGCATTTACTCCTACTTTTTTCTATGATTTTGAGTTATAAAAATTATGAAATACCTTCAAATGATTATTATATCATCATTTAATACCTATAAAAAATTATATGATTTGTCCTAGCGGACAAAAAATTTGCTTATTTTTGTTAATTTTTTTTAAAACGACTTTACTATTTCATTGTTTAAAGGCTTGAAAAATTTACTACACCCACATATAGCTAAAAAATTAAAAATACTATATATTTAAATCATTATAAAATCAATGTTTTAGCTTGTCCTATGAAAATGGATTTTGGACTTTTTGGCTTTACAAAATTAAAAAGTTAAATTTTACTCAAAAAAAGCACAAATTTTATTCAAAAAATCTCCATACCACTGCATAAGTTTTATTTTTTGTTCCAGCGTTGCTTTTGCTCTTTCATACGAATAGATTATTTCATTGCTTTCTTTATGCGCCAAGCACTCTTCAATTACTTTTTCGCCTATACCTATTTTTAAAAGCTCGGCTTCGTGTGTAGAACAAATCGTCTTAAAAGTAGCACGAAATCCGTGGCTGGTAGCCAATCCAACATATTTCCCCTTAGACAAGCTGGTTCTAATAGCTTTACCTATGCTATCTCTATTTAAATGTCCACTTTTTGTTTCCCTAAAAGATGGAAACACAAAAGTAGAGTTTTTGCTAAAAAGATATTGTTCTTTTAGTATTTTAATAGCATAAGAGCTAAGAGCTACCTTATGTGCTACTCTTGTTTTCATTTCATAAAATGGAATATTCCAAACTCCTTCATCAAAATCAATATAACTCCACTTTGCACTAACTGTATTAAAAGGGCGGTTTGCTGTGAGTATCTGTAAATAAATAGCTCTTTTGGTTTGTAAATCAATATTACCACAAAGCTTTAAGTCTAGCAGGAAATCTTTTAGTAGATCTATATTAGTGATAGCTTTATATCTGCCATCTAGACCATTAAACTTATTAAATTTTTCTCTTGTAGGGAATTCTTGGTGTAAAAAAGCTATATCGTTAAAAGAAATATATCTATCTTTTTGTGCCAGCTTAAAAACTCCATTTATATTGTCAATCAGCTTATGGATAGTCTCTATTCTTGGCATATTATGATTTTTTGGGATGAATATAGCATTTAAAATTTCTAAAATTTCGCTATATTTTATCGTCTTGATATCTCGGTTTTCAAAGCTTGGCAAAATATATTTTTTATGTGTATTTTCTATGCTTCTTAAATATTCTGAGCTTGTAACTTGTCTTTTCTTTTGTTCCAAATATAGCTTGAATAAATTGCCATATTGATATTTTTTAGATTTTCCAAAGAGATTTCCAACACTAACTCCAGTTTCGATCTTTTTTAAAAGCTCTAAAGCTTCTTTTCTTGCTTCAGCTACACTATACAATCCAGCTCTAAATTCTTTGATTTTCAAATACTTAGCATTTACTTTTAAAACGAAAGTTTTAATTCCACTAGGATAGACTTTTACATAGAGCTCTTTTGGACTGCCCACAGCTCTAAGATACATTTTTTCTTTTGGTGTTAAATTTCTTAGATCTTTATCCTGCAAGAAAACTTTTGCTACTTTACCCATATTTATCCTTTTTTTTGAAAAAATACCTAATGTTCCCAAAAGATACCTAATAAAATACCCAATGCAAACAAATCAATTTCATATCAAAGTATAAAAAATGGATAATTAAAAACAACTGAAATAGCGATATTTTCATAATTAAAAACAATTTTTACAAATTGAAAGCTAATTAAAAAATAATTAAAAAAGTTACTTTGGCGAGAGAGTGAGAGAATCGAACTCCCCGCGAGATGGTCAACCACCCCGCCAGCGGATTTGAAGTCCGTGAGTATCACCAGATAGCTTTACCCTCCAAAAATAGCTAGGAATTCTAGAATTCCTAAGTTTTATGTCATCCCCCGGCTTGACCGGGGGATGACATCACAAATAAATTTAGAATTCCATATAGAGATCCCCTAAAGGGGATAGGGGATGAGAGGGAATTCTAAAATTCCTAATCTAAAATTCCTAAAAAGAAACCCCCTAACCCCTAGAAAAACAAAGGAATTTTAGAATTCCATATAGAGATCCTCTGGTCAAGCCCGAGGATGACATAGTAGGGAATTCTAAAATTCCTAAGAGAAATTCTAGGAATTCCCAGAACAAAATCTAAAATTCCTAAAACAAATTCTAGGAATTCTAGAATTCCTAAGCTAAATTCTAGAATTCCTAGAAACTAAAACCGCAATTCTAGCAAAATTTTTTAAAATTCACCCTAAAAACAAGATTTCAAAACTTAAAACTTACTAAAAATTCTCTAAAATTCGCTTATATGATTTTTATAGGCGCTGATTTAGCCCTTGGTAGAACCTGCGCTATAATACTAGCATACTCACAGCCAGCGTCTTTTAAAGCCCTTAGCGCCGCATTTGCCTCTTTATTAGGCAAAGCCAAGAGCAATCCACCAGAGGTCTGCGCATCATAAAATGCTGTTATGTCACCCTTGCTAGCATTTTCTACAAAAGCGCTAGCAAAACTCTCATTTGCGCTAGTTCCACCAGGCACGAAGCCCTGCGCTATCATCTCTTTTAGACCACGCATCAAAGGCACAGCATCCAAGCTAAGCTCAAAACTAATGCTAGGATTTAACATCTCACTCATATGCCCAAGTAAGCCAAATCCAGTAACATCCGTGCACGCCCCCACGCTAAAATCACGCATAGCACGCATAGCGTATAGATTTAAAGTGCACATTTGCTCTATCATCTCATCACGCAGCTCATCACTTAAAGCGCCGTTTTTTAGCGCAGTGCTAAGCACACCAGAACCAAGCGGCTTTGTAAGGATTAGCACGTCGCCAACTCTTGCTGTGTTATTTGCCCAAAAGCTCTTTGGATGAACCACGCCAGTCACACTAAGCCCATAAAAAAGCTCCGCACCCCTCACGCTATGTCCACCAACTAGTGCAGCTCCGCACTCACGCACCTTGCTAGCCCCACCAGCTAAAATCTCACTAAAAACCTCAGCTCCAAAATGCCCCTCATCAAAGCTAATGATATTCATAGCACTAAGCGCCTCGCCGCCCATAGCAAAAACATCGCTTAGAGAATTTGCGGCCGCAATAGCCCCAAAGATAAATGGATCATCTACAATAGGCGTGATAAAATCTAAGGTCTGCACTAGTGCCCTACTCTCATCAAGCACGAAAACTCCAGCATCCTCGCTAGTATTCGCGCCGCTAATCACACGCTCATCAGTCAAGCTGAGCTCTGCTAACATATTGTTTAGATCCCCCGGACCTATCTTAGCAGCTCAGCCAGCGCAGCGCGCGTATTTCATCAGCTCTTTATTTTGGTATTTCATAGCGTTATTTGCTTATGCGAGCTTAGCAAATTTGCGATTTCTACAGCGTTTGAGATAACACCTATGCTTAGTTTATCAGTTAGTTTGTAAGCCTCTAAGCAAGTTCCACAGCTTAGCACCTTTAGCCCTGCATGTTCTAGCTCTTTTAGCGCAGCATATCCCACTCTGCCTCGCTCAGTGCTTAGTCGCACGGCTTCATTTACGCAGATTATATACTCAGGCTTATTTTCAGCTTGCAAAAAAGCTAGCAAAAACTTTGCTAGCAGTGCCTCTCCAACCTCGCCAGAACCAGCCCTTAGCTCGTTTAAATAAATTAGTGATTTCATATTTTTATCCATTTTTAAAAATGCTTGGACCCAAGCCTAAATTGCCAAAATTATAGCAAAATTTCTAGAAATTCTAGAATTCTTATTTAATTGACCTGCTCATTTTAGCGCGAGCTAGGCACTTTTCAAATAGCGGAATTTCGCTAGGCGTGATTTCTAGATTTGAGATGAAAAACTTAGTTTTTTTCATAAGCTCTGCTATATCTGCTTTGTTTTTGCCTAGATCTACACCAATAGTGTGCGCTAGGTGGCGGATAGTGCCAAAGTTGCCATCAACAAAATCAAGCCCTAGATTTGCTAATTTCATCTCTTTTTTAAAGTAGTTAAAATGCGTACACCCTAGCACCACGACATCATATTTATATAGCCCTATGGTAGAAAGATATCCTCCAGCCGAGCGAAAATCTCCTGCTTGAGCATAAGAAACAAGTCTTGGCAAAGCCATCAAATCGCAGTTTTTAGCATTTAGGCTATCAAGCAGATTTTTTAGCTTTTCACCTATTATCGTTGCTTGCGTGGCGGTAATGAGAATTCTAGATTCAGGGTAGTTTACGATGGCTGGTTTTATGGCTGGTTCCATCGCTATTATCGGCACGCCAAAACTAGCACGAAACTCTTTATTAGCCACGCTACTAGCGGTGTTACAAGCTATTACTATAGCATCACAGCCTTCTAGCTTTAAAAAGCGCAAAGCATGAAATAATAAGTTTTTTATCTCTCCACTGCTTTTATTTCCATAAGGGACATTGTCATGGTCGGCATAATAAACAAAGCTAGTGTTTTTTGGCAGGCACAAAAAGGCTTCATAAAGCACATTTAGCCCGCCTACACCACTATCAAAAAAGCCGATTTTAAACCCCTTGCTCATCATGTACCTCACTTAATTTAATCAAAAATTTTAACCCAAACAAAAACACTATCCACGAGACATACAGCCACAAAAAGAAAAATAGCAAAATAGACATAGAACCATAAATGCTAGTGTAGTTTTTGTTGTAAAATGCATAGCTTACAAACAGCAGTTTTGAGATATTCCAGACAATTGATGCTAAAAACGAGCTTAAAAAAATATCTTTTATTAGCAATTTGCGGTTTATACACACTCCATAAGTGATGCCAAATATCGCCCAAATAATAATATAAGGCAAAATCTCAAAGAAGTTTATCCCCATATCAAGCTGTTTTATAAAATCATTTAAAAAGGTTGAAAGCCACAAGCTAAAAGCAAGCCCTAAGGGCATCAGCGTAAGCAAAGTCCAAAAAATACTAAGTCGCATAAAAAAGCTTCTAGGCTTCGTTGCTGAAAGCCTTGTAATAACATACTCAAAATCAGTAAAAAACATCACAGTAGTAAAAATCATCGCAATCACACCCATAAGCCCTAGATGAGAGCTATTGCTCAAAAAGCTCTCTAAATAGTTGCTAAATTGCTCTGCATTTGTTGGCAAAAGCGAGCTAGCAATGAAGTTTTGGATAGCTAGCGAGTGTTCTTTAAAGCTTGGTAGCTGGAAAAACAGCGAGAGCGAAATAAACAAAAAAGGAATAAGTGCAAGCACACTATGAAAACTAAGACTAGCTGCGTAGTGATAAAGGCTTTTATCATTTATCGTGGAGATGACTTGCGCTGCGTATTTTTTTATTTTTTCTTTCATTTTTTAACTTTTAGTTTTTTAGGCACAAAGAGTAGCAAAATTGCCCTAAAATTTTTATGAATTCCTATGAATTCCTAGGGAATTCCTAGGGAATTCTAGAATTTTCTAGCCGCCAAATAAAATAATCAAAGTAAAATTATGCTACAATCGCTTAAATTTTCAAATAAAGGAAAACAATGAGAGAGCTTATTTTCTTAGCTTTGGTGCTAACTTTTGCCTTTGTTTTTTACAAAAACTTTCAAAAAATGGCAGAAAAATGAGCAAAAAAGATAATACTCAAAACAAAATAGATGTTTGTAAAAGTGCTTTAAACACTATTTTAATATCGTTTTTGGGAGTTTGTGGCTTTATTTTTATACAACTTGATACGCTAAGTACAATCAAATTTGCGATTTGTATTTTAGTAGCATTTGGACTAATTTTAGTTTGGACACTTGTTTTTGCGTTTTTTAACAAATACAATGCTCAAATTTTAGATGAATAAAGGCAAAAAATGTTAATTGACCTTCACAATCATACCCCGCTTTGTAATCACGCCACAGGCACTCCACTAGCCCTTGCAAGCCGTGCTTATGAGCTAGGATGTAAATACTACGGCTTTGCAGATCACGCTTTTATGCCCTTTGAGCCAGAGTACCGCATGAGCGAGGCGCAGATTGAATTTTACGAGGATTTGGTGAAAGAGACAGCAGAGCATTTTAGGGGCAAAATGGAGATTTTGCTAGGTTACGAGGTTGATTTTATGGGTGATGAGAAGTATTTTAGCCCAAGGGTGATGAATAGCAAATGCGATTTTCTTATCGGCTCAGTTCATTTTCTAGACTTTTGGGGCTTTGATAATCCTGCTTTTATAGGAAGCTACGAGGGCAAGGATATTGATGAGCTCTACGGGCAGTATTTTGAAGCCATTGCAAGATCAGCAAGGTGTGGACGCTTTGATATTTTAGGTCATATTGATCTTATAAAGGTATTTAATTACCGCCCCAAAAAAGAGATAAAAATCCTAGCCCAGCCAGCTATAAAAGCTATAAAAGAAGCCGGAGTTTGCGTGGAGCTAAACTCGGCTGGCTGGCGCAAACCTTGCAGCGAGCTCTATCCAAGCGATGAGATTTTGGAGCTTTTGGCTGATTTTGATGCGCCTATTACCTTTTCAAGCGACGCTCACAGCGTAGAACAAGTTGGCGCAAATATGGATAAAACCATAGAAAAAGCTCGTGAGTTTGGGTACAGCAAGGCTTGTGTGTTTAAAAAGCGCAGTAGAGAATTTATATCTTTTTAATTCGGCCAGATTGTAAAATTTGCTGGTGGGGCTCTTACGCTTACCCGCTATGCGGCAGCGCTTGATGAATTATGTATTCTATCTTCGCACTGCTGCAGGCACGCTAAACGCAAGTGCCGCACCTTTTATTTTTATTGTCGCTGCTGCGAAGCCCAAAACACTGCGCAAATTCTAGAATTCCCTCTAGAATTGGTTTTTATGTGGGGTTTGGGGCGTAGCCCCAAGGGCTCAAGGGGCGCTATCCCCTAAAAAACAAGCGAGCGTGTGCCCGCTTTTAAGCGGGCACCCAAAGCGAGCAAAAATCTAGAATTCCCTAGAAAAATTCACAAGGAATTCTAAAATTCCCTAAGCAAAATTTGGAATTCCCAAGATAAATTCACAAGGAATTCTAGAATTTCTAAGCAAAATCTAGAATTCCCTAGAAAAATTCACAAGGAATTCTAGAATTCCTAAGTCTCTCTTAAGAATTCTAGAATTCCCTAAAAAATAAAACTTTTCTTAAGAAAAAAAACTAATTTATTTTTTAATATTTAATAAATACAATTTATACTAAAATTCCTACGAATCCAAATTTTATTAGGAGGTAAATGGTGCTACAAAACCGCAGAAAGTTTTTACAAAAGGCACTTGGCGTAGGTGCTATAGCAGTAGCTTCGGCAGCTACAGCAGCCAAGCTAAATGTAAATGAAAACCCAGTGCCACAAGGCAAAAGCAAAAAGCAAGAAGTGCTTTATTACAAAACGCCTTTGTGGGAACAATATTATAAAATCGCTTATTAGGAGTAAATGATGGCAAATGCATCAAGACGCTCGTTTTTAAAGCTTGCAGCACTTGGAGCTACTGCTAGCACAGCCTTTGGTGCTAGTAGCGACAAAATCGCACAAGCTAGCGAGCAAAAAGTGCCTGATCCATATCCAGGCTCAAAAACAGTACGCACAATCTGCTCAATCTGCTCAGCAGGTTGCGGCATAGAAGCAGAGGTTCAAGACGGCGTTTGGGTTCGCCAAGAAATGGCTATAAATCACCCAATTTCACAAGGCTCTCACTGCTGTAAAGGTATAGATCAAATTGATCTTACAAAAAGCAAACAACGCATAAAATTCCCAATGAAAAAAGTAAATGGAAAATGGGAGCGCATAAGCTGGGAGCAAGCAGTAGATGAAATCAGCGCAAAAATGCTTGAGATTAGAGAACAAGATGGCCCTGATAGCGTGGAGTTTTTGGGTTCAGCGAAGTTTAGCAACGAACAAGCCTTTTATTTCCGCAAATTTGCGGCATTTTGGGGAACAAATAATATAGATCACGTAGCACGCATTTGACACAGCGCAACAGTGGCCGGTGTGGCCAATACATGGGGTTATGGCGCTATGACAAATCACTTTGGTGATCTAACCGAACACTCAAAAGTAATACTACTAATAGGTGCAAACTCAGCTGTAGCAAACCCAGTGGGTGCTATGAAGCATATCTTACAAGCAAAAGATAGAACTGGTGCTAAGCTAATAGTAGTTGATCCTGTATATACAAAATCAGCAGCAAAAGCTGATTATTATGTGCGAATCCGCCCAGGAACTGATATAGCATTTGGTTATGGAATGCTTCATCTTATCTTTAAAAACGGCTGGGAGGATAAAGAAGTAATCCGCACTCAGGCCTACGCAATAGATGAAATTCGCAAAGAAGCCGAGAAATGGACACCAGAGGAAACTGAAAATGTAACTGGAATTCCAGCTAAGCAACTTGAAGAAATCACTAGAATCTTTGCTACTTCTAAACCTTCAACTCTAGCTTGGGCACTAGGCGTTACGCAACACTCAGTTGGTAGCTCAAACACTAGAATCTACTCTATCATCCAGCTTGTACTTGGCAATATGGGTAAAAAAGGCGGCGGCTGTAATATTATCCGTGGTCACGACAATGTCCAAGGCGCAACTGATATGAATAACTTGGCTGATAGCTTGCCAGGCTATTATGGTCTAGGTGATGCGGCGTGGAAGCATTATTGTCAGGGCTGGGGACAAGACTATGAGAAGTTTGTAAAACGCTTTGCTGTAAGCGTAAAAGAGCCACGAGCTAAACTAGGCGAACCGGTAGAAAATACAAACTTTAAAGAGTATTTCTACTACGATGAAAAGCACCCAGAGGATAGAAACTGGCGCAATGAAAAAGGATATTCTCTTTCAAAATGGTGGCAAGGTGTGCTAAAAGAAGAAAACACCTTCTCAAGCGGAAATCTGCGTGTGCTTTGGGTTCAAGGCACAGGAATTACTTCTATGGCTCACCTTACAAAAATCCAAGAAGCTATAAATAAACTTGATATGCTTGTTGTAGTTGAGCCTTTTGTAAATGAAGTGGCAATTCTTAGTGATAGAAAAGATGGCATTTATATCCTGCCAGCTAGCACACAGTTTGAAAGTAGCGGCTATGTAAGTGCTACAAACCGCTCAGCGCAGTGGCGTACTCAGGTCGTAAAACCTATATTTGAAGCAAAACAAGATCAAGAGATTATGATGCTTTTTGCTAAGAAATTTGGCTTTTATGATGAGTATGTAAAAGGCATGATGCTAGGCTTTAGAAACGGCAAGATTGAGCAGGTAAAAGACAGCTGGGTTTGGCCTGATGATGCTACAAATGAAATCGCAAGATGTACTCAAACCATAGGAAATGTGGGCAGAACCGCCGAGCGTCTAAAACGCCACCAAGCAAACTGGCAAAATTTTGATCCAAATACTCTAAAAGGTAGAGAAGGCACAGAAGTAGCAGGCGAGTACTATGGACTTCCATGGCCGTGCTGGAATGAAAACCACCCTGGCACACCTGTGATGTATGATATAACTACTCCTGTTTGGAAAGGTGGTATGGGCTTTAGAAACCGCTTTGGCCTAGAGCATAATGGCGTAAGCCAGCTAGCTGATGAGAGTGTAACAATCGCTGGCTCAAAAGTAAAAGGTGGCTATCCGCAAATTACTAAAGAAAACATAGAAAGCGTATTAGGTATCACACTAACTGAGGAAGAAAAAGCGCAAATGGGACCAAGCTGGAGTATGGACTACTCAGGCATAATCCTAAAAAAATGCGAAGAAGCAGGCGTAAGTCCGTGTGGAAATGCTAGGGCTAGGGCTATGGTTTGGGAGTTTGTTGATCCTATTCCAAAACACCGTGAGCCAATTCACAGTCCACGCAAAGATTTGGTAGAAAAATACCCTACTTTTGGCGATCAAGAGCGAAATTTCCGTGTTTCTACTAAGTTTATTAGTGAGCAAACAGCACAGGATTGGAGCAAGGATTTCCCTGTAATAATCAGCTCTATGCGCCTTGTAAATCTAAGCGGTGCTGGTATGCTAGAGCGCACAAGCAAATACCTAGCAAATATCACACCTGAAATGTTTGCGCATGTAAATCCTGATTTGGCTGGAAAATATGGAATTCTTGATGGCGAATACATGTGGATAAAAAGTCCACAAGGCACAAAGATAAAGGTAAAATGTATTTACTCTCATTCTGTTACGCCTGATCGTATTTGCTTGCCGTATAACTTCGCTGGCGTGATGCAAGGAGTGGATCTCTCAGCTCGCTATCCAGAGGGCACTAAGCCTTATACCATAGGCGAGAGCTCAAATATCGTTACAAACTACGGCTTTGATGTTGTTACGCAGATTTCAGAGTTTAACGCTGGTCTTTGTCAGCTAGAGCGCTGCGAGGATCAAAGTATGTTTAAAACGCAGTTTTTTGATGAAGAGAGGAAATAGCCATGGCAAGAATGAAGTTTTATGTGGATACTAACCGCTGTACTAGCTGTTTTGCTTGCCAAGTGGCTTGCAGCTCAGCACACGAAGTGCCTGTGGGTATAAATCGCCGCAAGGTTATCACACTAAATGAAGGTATAGAGGGGCGAGAGATTTCTAGCACTATTGCTTGTCAGCACTGCACAGATGCGCCTTGTTCGCAGGTTTGTCCTGTAAAATGCTTTTATATCCGTGAAGATGGCATAGTGCTTCACGATAAAAAAGAGTGTATAGGATGCGGATATTGCCTATATGCTTGTCCTTTTGGTGCGCCACAGTTTCCAAGAGACGGCGCCTTTGGCATAAAAGGTGCTATGGATAAATGCACCATGTGCGCAGGTGGCCCAGAGCCTACAAATAGCCATGAGGAGCGTGAGCTATACGGACAAAACCGCATAGCAGAGGGCAAGGTTCCTATGTGTGCTGCTGTTTGTTCGACAAATGCTCTTTTGGTAGGTGATGCTGTAGAAGTGTCTAATATGTATAGAAAACGCGTGCTAGGCAGAAACGCAAACCGCAAAAACGATGATCTAAGCCTAAATGGCGAATACGCAAATCTAGCGCAGCTAGCTGGAGCTAGGGTATGAAACTTTTATCTTGGCTACTGCTTGGCTTAGCGCCACTTTTTGCTGATGGGTCAAACCAGCAAGATAGCCCCCTTTGGGGGCAGGCTCGCCTTTTAAACATAGATACTTACACTGATGGCTTTGCGCCACTTTGGGTGAATTTACAAGGTGGGCATTATTTTGCCTATGCGCTTGTGATTTTGGTGCTTGCAGTGGTGGTCGCGTTTGCTTTACATTACTTAGTTATTGGGCCAAAGCACTTTGATCATCACGGCAAAAAAATTTATGCCTTTAACGCCTTTATTCGCGCTATGCACGCACTAGCAGCTATTAGCTGGATAATTTTAGTGCCAACTGGTGCTATTATGATGTGGGGCGAGAGCTTTGGTGGTGGTGCGTTTGTGAGATTTGCTAAAAACGCTCATGGCATAGCTACAATTATCTTTTGTATAGCTGTGCTGCCGCTGCTTTTTAGCTGGCTAAAACGCATGCTACCAGCAATCTATGATATAAAATGGATGCTAATCGTGGGTGGCTATCTAAGCAAGAAAAAGCGTCCAGTGCCTGCTGGTAAGTTTAACGCTGGGCAAAAAAGCTGGTTTTGGATAGCATTTCCGGGTGGACTTGTGATGATAATCACAGGTGCAGCGATGTATTTTCTGGACTTTAATGGCGGAGATATTTTTGGCATTAGCCAAATCGAGTTGCTTCGCATCTCAGCGATAATTCACAACGCACTTGGCATAGTTTGCGCTGTGTTTTTGCTAGTTCATATCTACATGGCTTGCTTTGCCATTGCTGGAGCGATACACTCTATGATTCACGGCTATAAAGAAGAAGAAGAGGTTTTTATATTGCACCACGAGTGGTATAAAGAACTTCGCAAAAAAGGCAAAATAGAACGCTCAAAATACGAAGAGCAGTATAAAGCTCAGTGATTTCTGCCTTTTTTTAGGGAATTCAATCTAGAATTCCCTACCCTTATTTTTAAAACTTCAAAAAATTTTTGCTATAATCAGCTTTTAAAAATTGTTAAAGGCTTTAAAAATGACACCAGCACAAATAAAATTACTAAGAACGCAAAGTGTGCTAAAAGAGCTGATACCACAGGCTTTAAGCACGCTTGATGATGAGCTCTTGCATGGGCTTTGTGTAACTGATGTGGAGTGTAAAAGGGGTCGCTATGATGCTTTTGTGTATTTAGATAAAATGATGCTTGATGAGCGTGAGCAGGCGTATATTTTAAGTCATTTAAAGCGTGTTAGCCCTGTGATACAAAACTTTATTTTAGAAACTGAGGGGTGGTTTAGAGCACCTAAGCTTCATTTTAAATTTGATGATATTTTAGAGCGTCAAAATGCGATGGATGCGCTCTTTGCCAAGGTTGAAATGGAGCTAAAAACTGGCAAAAAAGCAAAAGAATAAGGGACAAAAATGAGTGAAATTGAAAAAATCATAAAAGAACTTGGCTGCGAGCTATATGATACTGAGAGCGTGAGTGAAAATGGGCACGCGATTTATAGAGTTTATATCACAAAAAGCGGTGGTGTTAGCCTAGATGAGTGCCAAAAAGTAAGCCAAATGCTAAGCCCTATTTATGATGTAATGCCGCCTATTTCAGGTGATAAATGGTTTTTGGAAGTCTCAAGCCCAGGGCTAGAGCGCAAGCTTACTAAAATAGAGCATTTTAAACTCTCTCTTGGCGAAAAAGCAAAAATAACGCTAAATGATAAAAGCGTAATCACAGGTGATATAAAAGCTGTGGATAATGAAATAATCACTATTTTAGCTGATGAGGGCGAGCAAAAAATCTCTTTTAATGATATTAAAAAAGCTCGCACTTTTATAGAGTGGCAGAAATTCTAAAATTCTAGAATTCTAGAATTCCTGGCTATCAAAAACAGCTAAAAATGCTAAAATATTAGCATTTTCACAAGGAATTCTAAATTTTTGGAACACCTTTTGCTTATTAAGCAGTAAAATTCATTTTGAAAGGTTTACAATGAAAAAAACTTTACTTTTTGTTGCTGTAGCACTTGCGTTTACAGCTTGTTCGCAAAGAGGCGATATCTCTCTTGCACCAGCTCAGCCAAAGGCTGAAGTTTATGGCTTTGAGACTGTGCCAACAGCTACATTTACAGCATTTGGTGATGGTGTGCCACCACTAGATACTTACAGCCCAGCACAAGCTAGAGCACTTGCAAAAAGAGCAGCTATCGCTGATGCGCAACGCCAAATCGCAACCAAATTATTTGGAGTAAAAATCAACGCTAAAGATACTGTAAAAGACGCAATGCTAAAAAGCTCTATCATCGAAGCACGCGTTCATGGTCTAGTAAAAAACGCAGCTATCGTTGATGAGCAATACAAAGACGGACTTTACAGAGTTGAGATGGAAGTTCAAATGGATAAGGCTACATGGGAAAGACTATTTGCCTACTAATAGCATTAGTTTTTTTAGCGCAGGCTGAGTATGTAAAATCACTCCAGCCTGCCTTACAAAGCCAAGAAAAACCACAAAAAACACCAAAAACTACTAGGAATTCTAGAATTCCTAGCGATAAAAATCTCAGCAAAGCAGAGAATTCTAAAATTCTCTTAACACCATCAAAACAGCAAAATTCACAAAATAGCAGAATTCCTTTAAACACTAAAAACACTAGCGGATTTTCTAAAAATAGCCCCACAAAAAGCCTAAATCCAGCAAAAAGCGATGAGTATATATTTTGGGCGCATTTTTTTACTACAAATCAAATGCTAAGCACTAGAGTGATAGCAATCTCAAAAGCGATGAAAAAAAGCGATGAGAGCGAGTTTTTGCCTTTTTGCGAACTAAGGGCTACAAAAGTGGCTGGGCAAAGTGAGATAGAGTTTTTTCGCTCGCACGAAGAAGAGTTAGCCGATTGCTTTACAAAAAGCCCTTTTAAAGTGCTAGAATACTCAGGCTATGAGCTAAAAGCAGCCAAGCAAAAAGCAAAGCTTCACACAAATATCACGCAAATTCCTATTCATTTCATAGCGATTTTTAAGGCGCAAGGTGCTACAATCCTAGCTAAAATCAGCCAGTAAGGATAAAAAGTGAGTGCTAAAACCAAAGTTAGCATAGTAGAAGATGATATAAATATGCGCAAGTCCTTGGAATTCGCACTTAGCGAGTATGAGGAATTTGAGATAAAGTGCTTTAAATCAGCCCTTGATGCGCTAAAAAAAATGCCAGAAGATACTGATATAGTAGTAACTGATATAAATATGCCAGGCATGGACGGACTTGCTTTTGCCAAAGAACTAGCCGGAAAATATGATATAGTAATCATGACAGGCAATGCCACTCTAAGCGGTGCGATTGAGAGTTTACGCCTTGGAGTTAGGGATTTTCTAACTAAGCCTTTTGATGCTGATGCCCTTGTAGCTGTGCTAAGAAAGGTGCGAGATGAAAAACCAGCCAGTAAGGCTGTAAAAATCATAGAAAATTCTAGCGATGATGAGCCAAATAAAAGCGCATTTTTTGGCAGTTCGCCTGTGCTTGAGGCTCTTTTAAAAACAGCCAAAAAGGCAGCTGTAACGGACGCAAGTGTAATGATAAATGGACAAAGTGGCGTGGGAAAAGAGCTTTTTGCTCGCTTTATACACGAAAACTCACCAAGAAGCTCTGCGCCTTTTGTAGCAATAAATATGGCTGCAATCCCAGAAAATTTGCTTGAAAGTGAGCTTTATGGCTACGAAAAAGGTGCTTTTACAGACGCTACAGCCACGAAAAAAGGGCTTTTTGAGCTAGCTGATGGTGGGACGCTGTTTTTAGATGAAATAGGCGAAATGCCAGCAAACTTGCAAGCCAAACTACTGCGTGTAATCCAAGAGCGAGAACTAATGCGAGTTGGTGGCTCAAAAACCTTTAAAATCAATGTTCGCATCGTATCAGCCACAAATGCTGACCTTAGCGAAAAGATAAAAAACGGCGAGTTTAGAGAGGATCTTTTTTATCGCTTAAATACCATACCTTTAAATGTCCCGCCACTAAAAGAGCGAAAAGATGAGATTGAAGGTATTGCAAGCTCAGTTTTAAAGCGAGTTAGCAGCAGCTATAATCTAGGGACAAAAAAGCTTGGAAAAGACGCTCTAAAAGCACTTTTAGCTTATGATTATCCAGGAAATATAAGAGAGCTTGTTAGCATAATTGAAAGAGCTGCGATTTTAAGTGAGAGCGAAGAAATTTCTAAAAGCGACCTTGGAATTTAAAAAAAATTTGATAAAATCACAAAAAATAACTAGGGAATTCTAGAATTCCTAAAAAGGATAAAAAATGAAAAAATATTCTGTAGCAGTAGTAGGCGCAACTGGCGCTGTGGGTGAAGAGATTTTTAGAGTGCTTGAAGAGCTTGATTTTCCAGTAGGCGATGTTTTGCCACTTGGCTCAGCTCGCTCAGCTGGCTCAGAAATCGAGTTTAAGGGCAAAAAATATAAGGTAAAAGAGCTAAGCGAGAGCACATTTAGCGAGCATGAGGTGGATATTGCGTTTTTTAGCGCAGGTGGTTCGGTGAGCGAAAAATACGCAAAATTCGCAGCAGAAAGCGGCGCAGTCGTCATCGACAATACTAGTCATTTTAGAATGCAGCCAGATGTGCCACTAGTAGTGCCTGAGTGTAACCCAGACGATGTAAAAGAGTGGAAAAATACCGGAATAATCGCAAATCCAAACTGCTCAACAATCCAAATGGTTCAGCTTTTAAAACCGCTAAATGATGCTTTTGGCATTCGCCGTGTGGATGTATCTACCTACCAAGCAGCAAGTGGTGCTGGCAAAGAGGGCATGGAAGAGCTTGTTTATCAAATGCAAAAGTTCTTTGAGTTTAAGCTTGATGAGTGTGAGCCAAAGGTTTTTGCCCACCGCCTTGCGCTTAATGTAATTCCGCATATTGATGTGTTTTTGGATAATGACTACACAAAAGAAGAGATGAAAATGGTAAATGAAACCCAAAAAATCCTTCACAAAAAAATCGAGGTTTCAGCCACTTGCGTGCGTGTACCAGTGCTGCGTAGCCACAGCGAGGCTATTACAATTCACTTTGAGCGTGAGGTGGATGCAGCAGCTGCAAGAGAGGTGCTAAGCAAAGCTCCAAGCGTGGTAGTAATCGATGAGCCAAGCAAGAAGCTATATCCAATGCCAAGCATTTCAAGCGATACAAATGAAACTTATGTAGGTAGAATTCGCTCTGATAATTTTGATAAAAAGATTTTACACCTTTGGTGCTGCGCTGATCAAATCCGCGTGGGAGCTGCGACAAATGCTGTAAGAATAGCGCAAATCTGGGCTGGGGAGAACTAAAATACTAAAAATGATAAATGATTTGGATTTGTCTCACTGGCGAGAACTTGATATTTTAACCGATGATTTGTGGCTCTTTGCTAGTAGGGATAAAACTGGTAAGCATAAAAATATTTATCACGGAAATTTTATCCCACAAATTCCATATCAACTAATCTCTCGCTTTACAAAAGCAGGTGAGGTAGTGCTAGATACCTTTTGTGGCTCTGGTACTACGCTTTATGAGTGTGAAAAACTAGGTCGCAAATTCATAGGACTTGATTTAAATCCGCAGATTTTAGATTTTGTAAGCTCTCAAATGAAAGAAAGTAAAAGTGATTTTTATAGATTAAAATTACGCGATAATACCGATGAAAATTCTAGAATTCTAGAATTCTAGATTAAAGGCAATTTATGCTAAATCTAACTTATGATGAAGCCATAGAACAAATAATGCTAAAAAACGGTGTTTTTGCTAGTTTCAAACAACTTTATAACGACATTTGGCTTTTTAAAGATAAGAATAGCAGAAAAACACCAAATAACACAATTCAAGAGCGAGTTCAAAGATCTAACTTGATGATTTACTAAAATCTGCTAAATTTTCGCAAATTTTTCTTAGTTACAACAACGAAGGAATTATAAGTCCAGATGAAATAAAAAAAACTATGTCAAAATACGGTAAATATGAGTGTTTTACCAAAGAATACCGCAGATTTAAAGCAGATAGTAAAAGAGAACATAAAGCAGATAGTGTAGTAGAATATCTACATTTTTTAGAAAAAATATAAATATTTTTAAGATAAAATTTTTAAAATTATTAAAATCTAATTTAAAAGGTAAAAAATGATTTTTATTGATGCATGTTTGGGTAAAGAGACTGAGTATACGCCTGTTTGGATGATGCGCCAAGCTGGTAGGTATTTACCACAATACCGTGCTTTGCGAGCTACTACAAGCGATTTTATCAGCTTTTGTAGAGATAGCGCAAAGGCAGCCCAGGCCACTTTACAGCCTATTGATGAGCTTGATGTAGATGCGGCTATTATTTTTAGCGATATTTTGGTGCTGCCGCTTGAAATGGGCATGGATTTAAGCTTTAAAGCTGGAGAAGGCCCTGTTTTTGCCAAGCCGCTAAGCGAGCTAAAAGCCCTTGATAAACTAAGTGGCGATAGAGCAGTAGAAAAACTAAGCTATGTCTATGAAGCTCTAAAAATCGCTCGTGCTAGCCTTGCGCCAAACAAAGCTCTAATCGGCTTTTGCGGTGCGCCTTGGACTTTAGCAACTTACATGATAGAAGGCCGTGGCTCAAAAACTTATGAGAAAAGCAAAAAAATGCTTTATAGCAATCCGCAGCTGCTTCACTCTATTTTGCGAAAGCTTACAAACGCCCTAAAAGACTATGTTTGCGAGCAGATAAAGGCTGGTGCAAATGCTATTCAAATCTTTGATAGCTGGGCTGGGGCTTTGGAGTTTTCGGCTTATTATGAGTTTGCGTGGAGCTATATCAAAGAAATCTGCGCTCATATCAAAAAAGAGCATCCAAATGTGCCTGTGATCGTCTTTCCAAAAGGCATAGGTGGATTTATCACAAAGCTTGATGGCGATTTTGATGTGCTTGGAGTTGGCTGGGAGTGCGATATAGCAAGCGTGAAAAACTCTCTTGGAGCTAAATATGTGCTTCAAGGCAATCTAGAACCAGCAAGGCTATTTGATAAAATGGCTATCGAAGACGGCGTTGATGAGATTTTGGGCGTTATGGGTGGCAAAAGACACATTATGAATCTAGGTCATGGTATCACTCCAGATGTGAGCGTAGAGCACGCAAGGCATTTTATCAACTACACTCGCTCACGCTCAAAAGAGCTGATAAAAGGTAAAAAATAGTGGCTATTATCTTTGGTCCTGTGGCATCTAGACGTTTTGGTAGCTCGCTTGGCATTGATCTAAGCCCAGAGCAAAAATGCTGTAACTTTGACTGCCTTTACTGCGAGCTAGCCCCTGCAAAAGTGAGGGGCAATATAGCAAATCCGCCAAGTGTAGAGCTTGTAATAAGTGAGCTAAAAAAGGCTATATCTACGCACGGCGCAACTGATGTTATTACGCTTACAGCAAATGGCGAGCCGACCTTATATCCATATCTAAAAGAGCTAATCACACAAATAAATGCTATAAAAAGCACGCAAAAAGTGTTAATTTTAAGCAATGGCTCTGGGGCGATGGATAAAGGAATTCTAGAAAGCCTTAAAGAGCTTGATATTGTGAAATTTAGCCTTGATAGCGCAGATCCGCTTACTTACAGAAAGATCGACCGCACACTTGCTAAGCCTGATTTAAGCACGCTTATAGCAAATATGAGCCAGTTTGCCCGTGAGTTTAAAGGCGAGCTTGTGATGGAGGTTTTGGTTTTAGAGGGTCTAAATGACAGCGAGCGTGAGTTTGAGCTTCTTAATACTGCCTTTAGCAAAATAAAGCCAGCAAGGGTGGATATCTCAACGCTTGATCGCCCACCAGCCTACGCAAATGCCAAGGCTATAAGCGAAGAAAGGCTAAGAGAGTTAGCCTCGCTCATAACAGCTGCGCCTGTATTTGTCGCTACTAGAAAGGCACCTGCTAGCATGAAAGAGCTTAGCAAGAGTGAAATTTTAAAGCTTTTAGCACTTCGCCCACAAAGCGTAGCTGATATAGAGAGCGGCTTTTGTGAGAGTTCAAAAGAGATTTTAAAAAATCTGCTAAACTCTGGGCAAGTCGCCATACACACCTGCGCCGGCGTGGAGTTTTATAAGCTTAAATAGCATGGGAATTCTGGATTTTTTGGGCTTTAAAAGATATGAAAATAAATAAAATTTTTGCTCTTTTGCTTGTGTTTTTTAGCCTATGCGCTGGGCAAAACGAGCTAGAACTAGCAAAAAATGCCTACGCACAAAGAGATTTTAAAAAAGCTTTTTTGCTCTACCAAAAGGGCTGTGATAAGGGCGATTTATACGCTTGCTACGCTCTAGCTCTTGCTTACAGGGACGGAGACGGCGTGGCAAAAGATAGCAAAAAGGCTTATGAAATGCTTGATAGCCTTTGTGCCAAAAGCGTCTTTGGTGCGTGCTTTAGCCTTGGGGATTTTTTTGAGCAAGACTATCGAAAGGCAAGCCTGCTATATCAAAAAGCCTGCGATGGCGAGCATATCGGTGCTTGCTACAAACTAGCTACTTTGCTAAGAAGCCACGGCGAGAGCCAAAAAGCCCTAAGGCTCTATGAGAAAATATGCCAAAGTGGCGAGGCAAATTCTTGCGCTTTCGCTGGCGAAATATATAAAAAGTCAAACACTACTTTGTCACAAAAATACTATCAAAAAGCCTGTGAGCTAGGCTTAATGCTAGCTTGCGAAAAAGTGAGCGAGTAAAGGCTATAGGGAATTCTAGATTTTAGCTTGGGAATTCTAGTTTTTGCTAGGGAATTCTAGAATTCCCTACTATGTCATCCCCCAGCTGTTTTGTGTCATCCTCGGGCTTGACCCGAGGATCTCTATATGGAATTCTAGATTATTTGTGATGAGATCCTAGGGTCAAGTCGGGGGATGACACAAGGCTTAGGAATTCTAGAATTCCTAGTGATTTTTGCCTAGGAATTCTAAATTTATCCTTAGGAATTCTAGATTTTATTGCTAGGAATTTTAGATGTTTGCTCGCTTTAGTGGGGCAAACCCCGCTGCTTTTTATAAGAGCTACGCCCTAAACCCCCACTCTTTATCTGCGTTTTTGTGGAAATTTTAGTCTTAGGAATTCTAGAATTCCTAGGTAAAATACCCCCTAACCCCAAAACTAGAATTCCTTAAACTAAAATTCCCTAAAAAAATTCTAGAATTCCCTAGCAAATTCTAGAATTCCCTAAAAGCTATTATTTTTGTTTTGCTCTTAGTTCGCGGCTTTCTCTGGCTTGTTTATCAAGCTGGCGTTTTTGTATGCGAAGGATGTGATCTTCAAGCAAGATTATTGAAAATGTCCCCTCAAACACACGCACTTCATTTACAGAGCCCACCACTCGCACATCTTGCTTTTTGCTCTCGCTAAAAAATGCATTTGCCTCAAAATCTATAAAATCGCCGATTCTAACAGGGCTTAAAAAATTTACTTTTGAGGCTACTGAGATTTGATATTCTTTGTTTATAGCCACTTGCGCCGCCCAGCTAGCTGCTGTGTAGACAAAGCCATTAAACGCCAAGCCCTCTGAGTCATAAGTCATATCTTTTGTAACTCTAAAACGAGTTTTAGCATAGTCTTCTCTTGCAGCTACTACCATACCAGCAAAAGTCTCATCCAGGATGGAGTTTATCCCCATATCGCCTTCATAGGCTTCTTGTTCCTCCTTGGCTTCGTCAGCCATCACATTTTGCGGTTCTTGTTCTTCTTGGATTTGCTCTGCCATTTTCTTACCTATTTTAGTTTGATATATGCTCTTTTTGGCGCAGGATAGCCCTCTATGGTAAGCCCATCGCTACCCATAAAATCATTTAAGCTCTGTCCGCCTATCCACTGTGTTTTGCGCTGTTCGTTTAAGTCTGTATCGCTAGTAAAAAGCAGCTCAAAGCTACTAAATCTAGCCCTAGCCGCCCAGCCCTCAAGCGCCCTTAGGCTAGGGATAAAATACGCATTGCTCATTTTAGCATAGCTTTTAGCGGGGCTTAGCACTAGCTCATCGTCTCTGTCTATAATAAGCGTATCAAGTATAAGCTCTCCATTTTTGGCTAGGGCTGATTTTAGCTGTTTTAAGGCAGAAATCGGATCGCTTCTGTGATAAAGCACACCCAGGCAAAAAATCAGCTCAAATGCTCCATTTTTCGCCGCATAAGCAGGCAAATCCTCCACCCCCAAACGCTCAAAGATAATGCTAGTTTTTAAAAAATGATTTATAAAAGCAAACTGCGAACTAAAAAGCTCTGATGGATCAAAGCCCACAATTTGCCTTGCGCCAAGAGCATTTAGGCGAAACATATAATAGCCGTTATTACAGCCCACATCAGCTATACGCTTGCCGTTTGCCTCAAAATGCGGTAAAAGAGCATTAAACTTCACAAAACTTCGCCACTCGCTATCGATAAAAAGCTCTGCTAGCCTAAAAGGACCCTTTCGCCACGGCATAAGAGCCTTAGCAATGCTCTTAATCTCGCTCTCATCGCTAAGTCTAGCAAAATCTAGCTCCACGCAATCACCAAAACTAGCACTTTTTAGCTCAAAGTCCAAAGCATCTAAGCGAAGTTTTAGCTCGTCGTAGTTCATATTTTTGCTTTTTTTGGCAGATTTTTACTCGCCAAAATCCTTTGTTTCTTGGTTGTCTTGCTCTTCTTTTTTATTTGCTAGCTCCCCAGCTCTAGTGGCTTCTTTAGCAGCTTTTGTGGCTCGTTTTCTTGCTTGCTCTTCTTCTTTTTCAAAGTCTTCTTCAAGCTTGTCTATTGCAGCCTCGTCTCTTGCGCGCTCTTGATTTGCCTTTTCTAGTTCTTGCTGGGCTGCTGTTTTTTTGGCATTTACTAGCTTTTTAGCATCGCTAAACTCAATGATATTTGGCTCGCAGCCCTCATGATAAACTCCAGCTGCGTCATAATAAGCTTTGCAATCATTATAATAAGTGCTCGAAATTCCACGCTCATTTAGATAACAAGCACTAAACACAAGTGGCAAAGCAAAGATAAAAGCACGCATAAAATCCCCAAAATATCTTAAAATAACTCTAGAATTGCTAAAACTTTTTTAGGGAATTCTAGATCTAGGGAATTCTAGAATTCCCTAAAAAGCCTTAGTCTTGCTGGCGTCTTATATAAGCTGGCTGGTCAAGGTCTACTTTGTCCAAATCTACCTTGCGAGATGGTGAGGTACTATAAAAACTTGAAAACAAATCATCAGTACCTGTTTTTTGTAATTTTTGTGGTTCTGGTTTGTCAAGTTTTTCTTCTTTTCCATCAAGTCCAGTTGCGATTATAGTTACCTCTACAGCATCTTCTGGCATTTTTGAGTCAGTCCAAGTACCAAAGAATACATCCGGATCTTCTCCATCATCACCGATTAGACCATTTAAGAATTCCATTGCCTCATAAACATCATCAAATGGATGGCTTGGGTGCATTTTGAAGTTTGCTATAAGACCTCTTGCGCCTTTTAGTTCTATATCATCTAGTAAAGGCGACTGGGTAGCGTTTTTAACAGCTTCTTGCGCTGAGCCCTCTCCACTAGCCTTGCCCATACAAAGCAAAGAACTGCCACGGTGGCTCATAGCAGTTTTAACATCGTTAAAGTCTATGTTTATATCGCTCTCGCCTGATTTTAGGATTACAGCACACATTCCGCTAACTGCATCGCTGAGCACTTCATCTACGATTTTAAAGGCATCTTTTATGCCAGCACCCTTCATAGCCACACTGCGTAGCTTTTCATTTGGGATTACGATGATGCTATCACATTCTTTGCGAAGTTCTTTTAGTCCTTCTAAGGCTGTGTTCATGCGCTTTTTCATTTCTATTTTAAAAGGGGTAGTAACTATAGCTATTGTAAAAGCACCTACTTCTTTTGCGGCTTTTGCGATAACTGGTGCTGCACCTGTGCCAGTGCCTCCACCAAAGCCAGCTGAGATAAATACTAGATTTGCTCCATCTAAAACCTTTGTGATTTCTTCATAGCTTTCTTCGGCTGATTTTTTACCCATTTCGGGGCGTGCTCCAGCACCAAGACCGCCTGATGTGCGCTCGCCTAGTTGTATTGTAGTGTGTGCTTTTGAGTTTATCAAGGCTTGAGCATCAGTATTTGCTGAGATTAGCTCTAAGTTTTCTAGCTCTTCTATAGCACCTTCACGGACAATGTGGTCTATCATATTTCCACCGCCACCGCCTACGCCAATAACCTTGATTTTTGCCTCAAAAGCAGATTTTTTTGCTTCTTCTATTGTAAAACCCATTTTTCACCCCTTAAAATAAATTTTTGATTTTGTTTATGACTTTATCAGTCCAATAATTTTTAGCTTTTTGTGCTTTTTGTGGCACTTCGCTTTCTATTCTTAGGTTTAAACTCTCATTTACCTCAGTTTCTTCAAACATCGGCTCATTATCACCAAACTCCGCAAACTCAGCACCCTGGCTAAGCCCATTTTCATCAAAACCATCGCTCTCGCCATGGTAGCGCATCTTGCGCTCACTATCTATCTCATAAGGCGTAAAATGCCCTGCTCCATACAAGCAAAGACCAATAGCACAAGAATACATAGGCTCTTTAAATCTATCATCAAGTCCTTCTATATCACTAGGGCGAGCTATGCGAACTGGTAAGCGGTCAAAGATAAGAGTTGCGATTTCTCTAAGCCCCTCGATCTTTGTCATACCGCCAGTTAGCACCACACCTGCGCTGATAAGATGTCTGTAGTTTGAGCTACCAAGCATCTCAGCTAGTATTCTCATAGTCTCATCTACTCTTGCCATGATGACATCTTGAACTATAGATACAGATACAGATCTACTAGCATTCTCATCACCGATATCAGGCAGGTCTATTTGCCCCTCTACCCTAGAGCGAAGTGAGCCGTATTTTATCTTTACTTCCTCAGCCTTAGCAATTGGCGTGTGAAGCGCAGCTGAGAGATCAGTGGTAATAAGCGTAGACCCCACTCCCAAAAAATCACTATAGCGGATAGAGTTTCCTGCGTGGATTACCATATTACAAGTAGCACCACCTATATCAATAAGTGCAGCTCCAAGTTGTTTTTCATCCTCATTTAAAGTAGCAATGGAGCTAGCATAGCCACAAAGCACGATATTATCAGCCCTTAGCCCTGCTTTTTCTATGGCTTTGCGCAGATTTACTACAGCTGCTCTTTGAACTGTGATTATCTGCGCTTCTACTTCAAGACGAGAACCACTCATACCAAGCGGGTCTTCGATATTATCTTGGTCATCAAGCTTAAAGTTATAAGGCAGCACATGAATCGCTTCATACTCATATTCTATCTTTGCTCTATAGCACAAATCTTGCATTAGCCTTTCAATCTGACTTATGGTTACATCTTTGTTTGGTATATTTACCATGCCCTTGCTATCAAGGTTTTTTGATTTGCCGTTAATAGATACTATTACTTTATTATAGTTTGTCCCAGCGATGCGAAGTACATCATTTACCGCTGTTTGGATAGAGCTTGCAGCTAGCTCTATATTTTTGATTTCGCCTTTTTTGATACCTTTTGACTCAGCACAACTTACTGCTATAATAGATACTTCGTTGCTGGCATTTAGCTCTGCCATTGCTGCGCATATCTTTGTAGAGCCGATATCTATACCTAAGATTTTAGCTGACACTATTTGCCTTTCTATTTATAATACTTTTCAATTTTATATCTCTTAGCAAGAGAGCTTAATAAGCCATTTTCTAGCTGAGAGTTTTTTAAAGCCGCAGCATTTGAGCTAAAAGCGATTTTAAAGGTGTTAAATTTCTCAACATCAAGCAAATTTTGCTTTTTTATTTCATAAGCTACCGCCATATCATTAAAGACGATATAGCCATCTTTTGCGTTATTTGAGAAAATTTTATTTATGAGAGCTACGCTATTTTCTGCACTAAGTCCTAAAATCTCAGTATCGTTTTTTGATACTTTTGCGCTTAGATTAAAGTCAGCTTTGTTATTTAGAGCTATTTTTGCGCTTTCTTCTAGGGCTTTTTTGTTTTTGCTTGCCATGACCGAGGCTTTTACTTGCTCTTTTGCTTCTTCATAGCTTTTTGGCTGTGGTTTTATGATATTTTGAACTTTTACTACCATAAAGCCGCCATCACTCTCCATAGGTTTTAGCACCTCGTCCTTTTTAGCTTTTTTTATCTCATCTATATTTAGATTTTTGCTATCTTCATTTGAAATTAGTAGAGTGCTTGCAGTTGCGTTACTCTCGCCTTTTTTGATTTTTACATATTCTTCAAGGGCAGCTCGTTTAGCATTTTTTAGGGCAAAGTCAGCTATAAGAGCAGGTTTTGCATCCTCAAAGCTCATTATTTTATCTTCGCCATCTCTGTAATCGCCACGATTTTCTTCATAAAAGGCTTTTAGTTTTTCATCGCTAGCATTTTCTTTGCTAGCTGGGATAAAGTAGCTTAAAAGCTCGTATTTTTGGCTAGTAAGATATAAATCCTTGCTTTTCTCCCAGCTTGCTTTTAGCTCATCTTCGCTTACTTCTATCACAGATGCTGTGATGATTTTTGCTGATATTTCATCGTTTAATAAAGCATTAGCGGCTATTAGCTCGGTATCAATCTCATTTGCGCTAAGGTTAAATGCTCTAAAAAGCTTAGATAAAATAAGCTTGTCTTTTAGCTCGGCTTCATATGCGCTAGGTGTTGTGCGAAGTGATTTTAGCACACTTTCATATTGTTTTACATCAAAAGCACCATTTGTTTGAAAGCTAGGTGTAGCTACTAGCTCAGCTATGATTTCATCATCATTTGCGCTAAGTCCAAGCTCGCTAGCATAATTTAGCAAAAGACTTTCTTGAATAAGGCTATTTAAAGTAGCTTCTTTTAGCCCCATTTGCTGGGCTTCTTCATCGCTTATATCTCTACCAAGATTATTTGCATAAAAGCTATAAAGCCTAGAATATCCGCTTTGAAACTTTTGCATGGTGATATCTATATCTCCTACTTTTGCTACTGATGTGGCACGAGATTTGTTAAAATCATACGCTCCCCAGCCCACAAAACCAGCACCCACAAAAGCTATCGTGCTTATCCAAATAGTAACGACAAGATACTTCTTGTGCTTTTGCATCCAAGTTATCATAATAAGCAATCCTTTTAATTTAGAGCGGAGATTTTAGCTTATTTATGTTTAAATTTCTATAAAATTTCACGGATTTATTAACGGAATTTATGAAAAATTAATGATTTTTTCACATATTTTCACAGGATTTGGTAATTTCAATAAAATTTGACCTAGGAATTCTAGAATTCCTAGATAAAATTTCATAACAATTCTTAGGAATTCTAGAATTCCTAGATGAAATTTACGCAGAGATTTCTTTTATATCAGCGATTTTGATAAAAGCCTCATAAATACCGCCAATTAGCGCAATGCGGTTTGCTTTTTTGCGCTCATCAGGGTCATTTATCATTACGCTATCAAAGAAGCTATCAATATCGCCTTTTAAGCCAAAAAGCTCGCCCAAATACTCGCTAGGCTTTGAAAAATCTAGCTTACAAGCTCTAAACGCAGAGTAAAGTGCTTTTTCGCTCTCATTTTCTAGCAAGCTCTCATCCACTGAGCCGATTTTAGCCTCTTTTAGGATATTTGCAAGTCGCTTAAAGGTATCAAACCAGACCTCAAAACCATCAGCACGCACGATTATATCAAGCGCACGGATATTTGCATCAAGCTGGACTAGGTCGCTTACACCAGCGTTTATGCAAGCTTTTATGATAGATGGATTTATTTCATAAAGCGCGTAAAGTCTATCAAGGATGAAATCATAAAGCGTCTCTAGCTCAAAGCTTTTATAATTTTTGCTTAAAGTTGCCAAAAGCTCTTTTATATCAAAGTTCACACCAAGTTTTAAAGCAATCTTAATAACGCCCAAAGCCGCACGGCGCAGTGCATACGGATCTTTTGTGCCACTTGGGATTTTATTTATACTAAATAGAGCTAAAAGTGCATCAAACTTGGCACTCATTGCCACAACAGAGCTAAAAGCATTGCTAGGAAGCTCGCTCTCATCGCTATTTGGCAGGTATTGCTCCCTGATTGCTTTACAAATTAGCTCATTTTTGCCAGCGTGCTTTGCGTAGTATCCACCCATGATGCCTTGAAGGTCGGTAAACTCATATACCATAGCTGTAGCAAGATCAGCTTTTGAGAGCATAATAGCTTCTTTTAAAAGCTCCTTGCTAGCACCAAGAGCCTTTAGCTCACTGCTGTAAATATCAGCTAGAACTGCGCTTATTTCGCACTCTCTAAGCTCTTTATCATACACTGAGCCTAAACCTGCTAAGTAGGTTATATTTTTTAGCTTCTCGGCGTTAAATGGATTTTTTAGATCGCTATGCCAAAAAAACTGCGCATCGCTAAGTCTTGCACGCAATACTTTTTCATTACCAGCTACAATTAGCGCGCTATCTTTTGCAGTAGAGTTTGCCACTACTACAAAGCGGTTTGCTAGGCTACCATCATTATTTAATAGGGCAAAATACCTTTGATTTTCTTTCATTGAAGTAATAATTACTTCTTTTGGCACTTCTAAAAACTCTTTATCAAAGCTTCCTAAATGAGCGTTTGGATACTCAGTGATCGCTACGACCTCAGCTAGCAGCTCAGCATCACGCTCTATTTTTAGCCCACTTTGTTTTTCTAGCTCGTCAAATTGCGCTAGAATTCTAGATTTTCTCTCTTCACTGCTTAAAATCACAGCATTTTTTTCTAGCACTTCAAAATACTGCGCTGCTGTATCAAAGCCCACTTTATCATAGCCAAAATCCCTATGAACAAAAGTAGCTTTATTTGAGCGAACCCCAAAAAGCTCGCACTCTAGTAGCTCATCATCAAGCAGCACTACTAAATTTCGCAGTGGACGGATAAAAGCGCAGTCCTTATCACCCCAGCGCATAGTCTTACCAAAGCTAAGTGAAAGCGCAAAATCCTCTATAATGCTAGCAAGCACGCTTTTTAGGCTAACACCCTTTGCTATGCTTTTGTGATATAGTACTTCTTTGCCTTTTATTTCTTTAAAAGCTAGTTCGCTCTCGCTAATGCCACATTTACTAGCAAAGGCAAGGGCTGCCTTGCTCCATTTGCCATCACTATCAAGGGCTACATTTTTTGGAGCGCCTATGTTTTCTACTTCTTTATCAGGGGCAAACTCTGCTAGTTCTCCACTTAGCACGATGCGTCTTGGGGTGTAATCAAGCTTAAAATCAGCTTTGAAATTATGCTTAGCTAGTGCTGCGTCCCACTTTGGTAAAATATTATCAAACTCCCGTAAAAACGGCCACGCAGGCAGTTCTTCAACACCTAATTCAATCAAAACTTTCATATCAAATCCTTTTTTAAATCGCAAATTGTAGCAAATTTTTTTAAAATTTCGCAATTTTTAAAATTGCACGATTAAAGCATTATGATCTGAGCTTTTAGTTTTATAAACCCAAAAATCAGCACTCACAGCACGCGCTAGGTCATTTTTTATCATTATATGATCTATTGTGCCGCCACTTTTGTATGAATTCCAGCCCTTTTTATACTGCCAAATGCTTGTATAGTCATTTTTTAGCTCTTTTAGTAAAAACTTATCATCCCAGTTACTATTAAGATCACCCAAGATTATAGCATTTTTTACTCCGTGTACTGCTCTTAGCATTGTTTTTGCGGCATTTAGCCTTTTTTCTAGCGAGTTTTTCATAGCTGGAAAATGCGCGCCAAAAATATTTAGCTCGCGTCCAGCCTCACGCACTTTAATTTGCAAAATCGGCCTAGTTTTCACCCTTGGCACAGCGTATTCTTTTACGCTTAGAATTTGTTTTTTTGAGAGATAGCCAAGGCCAACTGGGGCTTTATCGTTGCCTCTGCTAAATACGCTATATTCATATCCTGTGCGGCTAGCTAGTTCTTTTAGCACACGCTCATTTTCGATCTCTAGTAGCAAAATCACATCAGCGTTAATTTCTTTTATATCCTTGCTAACAGCAGCGATTTTTTTCTCATATTTTTCTTTATTCCAGTTTTTTTTGCCACCTTTTTTAAAATCAGCATACTCAGTCCCATCTGTTTTATCATCAAAGAGATTTTGGACATTAAAGCTTGCTATTAGTATCTTTGCGCTAAGCAAGCTTACAAAAAATAACGCTAAAACTAAAATTCTCATTTTATACTCTTTCTTAAATTAAAGTGCTTAAAGTTTTGTCTAATTGCCTCATAAGTAATAATTCCCACGCTTGTAGCCAGATTTAGCGAGCGACCCTCGGGGCTCATAGGTATTGTTATACAGCGGTTTTCATTTTCTTTTAGCAAGGCTTGGGGCAGCCCCGCATCCTCCCTGCCAAAAAACAAATAATCCCCAGGCTCAAAACTAGCCTCAAAATATAGAGTATCTGTCTTTGTCGTAGCAAAAAAACTGCGCTTCCCTGCAGCTGCATTTTTAGCATAAAACTCGCTTAAATTCTCATAAATTCGCACATCTAGCCTCGCCCAGTAATCAAGTCCAGCTCTGCGCAAATGCTTATCATCAATAATAAAACCAAAGGGCTTAATAAGATGCAAAACACAATTAGCATTTACGCACATTCTGCCTATTGAGCCTGTGTTTGTGTGAATCTGTGGTTCAAGTAAAACTATATTAAACATCTTTCGCTTTCTTTATGGAATTCTAGAATTCCCTAGAATAAATTCCAAAATTCCCTGCAAAATTTTCCAGAATTCCCTAAGGAATTCTAAAATTCCCTAGAATAAATTCCAAAATTCCCTAAAAAATCTAGAATTCCCTAAAAAATTCCCCAAGGAATTCTAGAATTCCCCAGAAAACGGCAATTCTAGCATTGTGGTGCTAGTATGACAAAAGGCAGCGAGTGCGCCGCAGGGATAGAACATATAGTTCATCTGGGGGCGCACGCAGCTGGCTTTTTTTATAATAGTGCTGCAAGGCGAATTGCCAACTAGCCTAGAATATCACGGTTTTGTTTTTATACACAAAAACTCTCTCATCAAAAACCAAATCAAGCGCCCTTGTAAGCACGACTTTTTCTATATTTCGCCCTGCTCTTCTCATATCTTGCCAGTCCATTTCGTGATTTACTAAGACCACATCTTGGGTGATAATTGGCCCCTCATCAAGGCACTCAGTTACAAAATGCGCCGTAGCACCTATGATTTTCACACCTCGCTCGTAGGCTTGTTTATACGGATTTGCACCGATAAAGGCTGGCAAAAACGAGTGATGGATATTTATAATTTTTTCTTCGTAGTTTAAGACAAAATCACTACTTAAAATTCTCATATATTTTGCCAAGATAAGATAATCAAAATTAAACTTTTTAAGCTCATTAAGCACCATTTTTTCATGCTCTTCTCGCCCCACTCCATCGCTTGGCACGCAGATAAATGGCACATCAAACTTACTAGCAAACTCGCGCAAGTCTTCGTGATTTGCCACCACAGCTAGCACATTTGCGTTTAAATCACCGCTATTTTCTCTAATCAAAATATCACCTAGGCAGTGATTTTCTTTTGTCGCCATGACAACTATATTTTTGCGCCTTATCTCCTCGCAAAATACCTGCGCCGAGCGTGGCAAAAAGGCTAGCAGAGTGTTTACAAAACCCTTTACCTCAAGTTCTCCATCTAAAACCGCTCGCATATAAAATCTATGATTTTCGTGGTCAACAAACTCATTTGTGCTAAGGTAATTTAGCCCATTTTTTACGACTATTTCGCTAATGCGAAGTATTAGCCCCTTTTCATCATCACAACTAACTTTTAAAATATATTCCATTTTTTTACCTTAAAAAAACTGCGATTTTATGAAGATTTTGCTTAAAAAACAAGAAATAAAAGTAGTAGGAATTCTAGAATTCCTAGTAAAAAATCTGCCAAATCTAGAATTCCTAGCTAGGAATTCTAGATTTTAAAAGCATTATTTATTTTTTACTATGTAATCTATGATTGTGTGAGCGTTATTTAGCGCAACTACGATTGAGCCACCTTTTTTGCTAGCGATATCACCGCCTACAAATAGCCCTTTTGTCGTGGTTTGGAAATGCTCATCAATGATAGGGTCTTCGCCATTCATCTCAATTCCGCATTTTGCTAGAAAATCCACAGGAGTTGAGCCGCCGATTGCATAAATTGCTCTATCATAAACCTCGCTTTTGCCATCAGTGAAGTTTACACAAACCTTGCCATCGGCATTGCTAAGCTCGCTTATATCAGTGCCAAGAAGTAGCTTTAAGGTGCCATTTTTCTCGCTTTCATAAACAGCAGCCTCATTTATATCATTTAGTCTTGTAAACTTTTCTTTGCGGTAGCATAGCGTTACATCATTACATTTGCCAAGCTCGCAGGCGTATTCAGCAGCTGAGTTTCCACCACCTACAACGATGATTTTCTCGCCATTTCCACAGTTATTTAGATTAAAATTCACAAGATTCATTATACTAGGCGGGATTTTATAATCAGGCTTATTTGGCTTACCCATGCGACCGATTGCCACCACCACATTTTTAGCTTTAAAGCCAGATTTTGAAGTAGTTATCTCAAAATAATCGCCATTTTTTTTCACGCTTTCAACCTCAACATTGAAAATCGCCTCAAACTCGCCCTCATCAAGCAATTTATCAAAGTAATTTAGTGTGCTTTCTTTTGTGCCATCAAAAAACTCAATTGAGCCTTTTGTAGTGCTATCAAGCCCTTTATACTCTTTATCTACGCGTTTGCCGTCTTTGTAGAACTTGCGGATAGTTTGACTGTGATTTTCTCCTTTTTCTAGCAATAAGATTTTTGCTAATCCAGCGTGTTTTGCTTCGATTACTGAAGCGATACCACAAGGTCCGCCACCGATTATTACGATGTCATACATGTTTAATCCTTTGTTTAAGCAATTTAATAGTAGAATTAAAGCACAATTTTTTTAATATTTAGGTAAAACAATGAAAAAAATTTTAAATTCCGTAAAAATTGCGCAAAAAGAATTAGCAAAACTTAGCGCAAACGAACGAAACGAGTTAATATTTCGCATAGCTAGCAAGGTAAGAGAAAATTGCGCAAAAATACTAGCCGCAAACGCCGCTGACCTAGCAAACGCAAAGGGGCTTAACTCAGCGATGAAGGACCGCTTAAAGCTTGATGAAGCCCGCCTAAATGCGATTTGCGCAGGTTTAGAAAGCATTGCCGGCCAAAAAGAAGTAATAGGCGAGATCAAAAAAGGCTGGGTGGCAAAATCAGGTATAAAAATAAACCAAATCGCCGTGCCAATAGGCGTAATTGCCGCAATCTACGAAGCTAGACCTAATGTAACGCTAGAAATCGCAGCCTTAGCAATTAAAAGCGCAAATGGCTGCGTGCTAAAAGGCGGCAAAGAAGCACGCCTTACAAACTTAGCGTTTATGGAGGCACTAAATAGCGCATTTTTGCCTCTTGGCTTTTGCTCTGTGGCTTTTTTGGACATAAGCCGTGATGAAGTTTTAGAGCTTTTGGGCATGAGTGAGTTTATAGACATGATAGTGCCTAGAGGTGGCGAAAATCTCGTTCGCTTTGTAAGCGAGAATTCTAGAATTCCTGTGCTAAAGCACGACAAAGGACTTTGCCACATTTACATAGATAAAGCAATGGAGCTTCAAAAAGCCCTAAATATCGCAATAAACGCCAAATGCTCTCGCCCAGCAGTGTGTAATGCAGCTGAGACATTTTTGGTTCACGAAAGCGTAGCAAGCAAGTTTCTAAGCGCTGTTTATCCGCTACTAAAAGAATATAATGTAGAGATTTTTGGCTGCCCAAAAACTGCTAAAATCATAGAGTGTAAAAGTGCTAGCGAGCAAAATTACGACACTGAATACGATGATTTTAAGCTAAATATAAAAGTAGTAGCTAGTATAGACGAAGCCCTTGCGCATATCGCAAGATACGGCTCAGGGCACTCAGAGGCGATAATCAGCGAGGATTACTCAGCTTGCCAAAGGTTTTTAAGCGAAGTTGATGCAAGCTGCGTGTTTGCCAATGCTAGCACGAGATTTAATGACGGCGGCGAGTTTGGCTTTGGCGCAGAGGTGGGAATTAGCACAAACCGCCTTCACGCAAGAGGCCCAGTAGGCGTAGAGGGACTTACAAGCTACAAATACATCATCTACGGCAACGGCGAAGTGCGTTAAGTGCTTGAATTGTCTTTTACTTCGTAGCTTTTAGGTAGAGATATTTTCTAGGGAATTCTAAATTTTCTAAACTTGAATTCTTAAGAATTTTAAATTTTGTCTTAGGAATTCTAAAATTCCCTAAAAATTTAATCTAAAATTCCCTAGAAATTCTAGAATTCCCTAAGAATAAAGTGCGTTAAAAATCTGCTCTTTTAGCTCGTTTATGCCGGTTTTTTTAGCCGCACTTACTAAGATTGCGTTTTTATCTTTTGCTTTTATTTTTGCTTTACCGCTTTGATTTAGTTTATCAGCCTTGGTATAAATACGCAAGATTTTTTGATCAGGGCGGATAAACTCAGCCATAAACTCACTTAGATTTTCATCATTTTCTAGGCTGTCGTGACGAGAGTCAATGAGGTGCAAAAAAGCCCTTATATGTATGCGACCACGCAAAAACTCACTTAGATTTTTGCGCCACTGCTGTTGCACGCTTTTGCTAACCTTAGCATAGCCAAAGCCTGGCAAATCCACAAAAACAGCCTGCGAGCGCTCTTTTTTCTCATCATCTATAAACTCTGCGCTAAAAAAGTTAATAAGTTGCGTTTTGCCAGGCGTGGAGCTTGATTTTGCTAGGCCGTACTGATTGCAAAGTGCGTTTATTAAAGAGCTTTTGCCTACATTTGAGCGGCCCAAAAAAGCCACCTCACTAAGTCCAAAATCAGGGCACTGACTTAAATTTTGGCTTGAGGTTATAAACTTTGCGTTTATAATATTTATCATTTTTTCACTTCAGTTTCAAAGATAAACTTCACAGGCTCTTTGCCCTGCCCATAAACGCTATAAACACCCTTTGCTTTATTTACAACGATTTTTGCGCCATAGAGCTTTTTATCAGTTTCTACCTCGTGTAAATAAGCATTTCCGCTTAAGGTATAAATCTGCTCAGCTGGTTCGTAAGTAAGCTCTGCGCCACTGCCATCGTAGTCCTTACCCTTTAGCTTGACCCAAAACTTCGCATTGCCGCTAGCGATATACTTTTTGGCTTGTTTTTTCTCATCAAAAAGCACTCTTGCGTGATTTGAAGTTAGCTTATCAAAGCTGCCATTTTTGATTACAACATTGCCATCAAGCTTGCCTATAAGCTTGTTCTCATCAGCCTCAAAGCTATCAGCTGTAATCTCAATCTGCTCAGCACCAAGAGCGCCCATAAGCCCAGCCAAAACAGCCAAAGAAAGAAAAAACTTTTTCATCTATTAAACTCACCTTTTACATTTTTTGCTTTTAATTTTTTGTTATTTATATCATAGCTACCGCTTGTCCCACTTACTCTATCGCCATTTTGCGTGATGGTAAAGGGCACATTTGAGCGCAAAAAACCCTCGCCCCAAATGAGCTCATTTGATGAGTAAGTAAGGTTTTCATCGCTATTTTGATACATAGCATTTTGCTTCATAGTTACATTTTTGTCTTTGATTATAGCAAAATCCGAGCTTAGGCGGTGTAGATTATCATTTTGAAAAAAGCCATCAAAGCCAAAAATCTCATCATGCTCATCATAGCGCACCACCTCATCTGCTTCATAAACCGCATCTATATTTGTAGCATTTAGCTCGTAAGCTTTAACATTTAGGGCTTTCATATTGGCTAATTTCACATCATCTTTGTTAAAGCCAAAATTATAAGAGTTATCAAAAAGTCCAAAAACAACACTCACGCTAAAAAGCGCAATGAGAAAATAAAATATTTTTAGTGTCATTTTATACCTTTTGTTCTAATGCTTAAGCTAAAATTCTAGAATTCCTAGGAATTCTAGATTGAAAAAAACCTTAGGAATTCTAGATTTAAAAAAACCTTAGGAATTCTAGAATTCCTAAAAATCTAGAATTCCCACTAACCCACAAAGCCCTTTATCCACGCCTGCTTTTGTCCGTTTAGCTCCAAAACATCTTCTATCATCTCACGCACAGCCCCATATCCGCCCTTTGCTTGTAGCACTGTTTTTACAGCACTTTTTGCCTCTTTTGTAGCGTCATTTGGTGCGTAGCTATTTTTTATAGCTTTTAGAAGGCAAATATCGTTTAAATCATCGCCGATGACAGCAGCCTCATCAAAGCTTAGTGCTTCAAAAGCTAAGATTTCTTTTGCTTTTTCAAGCTTGTTTTTCACACCCTGAAAGCAGTATTTAACCCCTAGTTCTTTAGCACGAAATGCTACTATATCGCTACTTTTGCCAGTGATTATCGCTGAGATGCCGCCAAGTGCGGTATTCCACTGCTGCAAGGCAAAGCCGTCTTTTACATCAAAGCGTTTAAAAAGCTCGCCATTTGTGCCTGTATAAATCCCACCATCGCTAAGGCAGCCATCCACATCCAAAAAAAGTATTTTTATCACAAACAGCCCTTTGTGCTAGGCATACCGATGCGTTCGTTTTTTGCTAGGGCTTTGCGCAGTGCTACAGCCACAGCCTTAAAACACGCCTCTGCTATGTGATGAGCGTTTTTGCCACGCTGTTTTTTTATGTGTAGGGTGATTTTGGCATTATGCGCAAAAGCTGTGAAAAACTCAGGGATAAGCTCACTATCAAAAGCACCGATTTTATCTTTCATCTTGGCTTTAAAAACTAAAAACGCTCGCCCGCTAATATCAAGCGCAGCCGATACTGCTGCTTCATCCATCACAAGCACGCTATCGCCGTATCTTTCTATACCTGAGACTGGATAAACAGCCTTAGCAAAAGCCTGACCTAAAGCAATGCCACAATCCTCTACGCTGTGGTGGTCATCAATCTCTCTATCACCCTCGCAGCTTAGTTCTATATCCATTAGCGAGTGCTTTGCAAGCGCATTTAGCATATGGTCAAAAAAGCCTATGCCAGTATTTATCTTTGCCTCGCCTTTGCCATAAACTTCAAGTTTTACGCTGATATTTGTCTCTTTTGTTTGTCTTTTTATTTCTACCATTTTTTGCTCTTTTTTAGGAATTCTAGATTTTACTCACGCACGATGTACGCACCACCAAAGTGTTTTGCCTCTACAAAATCTCTTGCCTCAGCCTCACTTCTAAATCCGCTTAAAAATACTCTATAAATCTTTTCTCCATCTATATCAAAGGTGCGAATTAGCGTTTTATAGCCGTATTTATTTGCATTTGAGTTTTTAAAACTCTCAGCTCCTTCTAGCCTTTTAAAGGCTCCGATTTGAACCATAAATGAACCACCCTCAAAGCTTTGCTGACCTTGGCTTATTTTTCCAAAGTTTGCGCTATTTTCGCTAGCTTCATTTAAGCTAGTAAATTCATTATTAGGACTTACTAAGTTTGAGTTTTTCTCAAAAGTTTCTGAGATTTTTTGTGATGCTTTTTGTACGCCTTTATCCACAGCTTGTCTTATAGCTGAGTTTGCGGCTGATTTGGCTGCACTTTTGGCAGCAGAGCTAGCCGATGAGACTGCGCCACTTATGCCACCGCTCATTGCCCCACTAATGCCAGCAGTAATTATAGTACCACTTACGCCTGAGCCCCAGTTTTTAGAGTTATACACACTAGGCGGGCTACTTAGAGAACCTGTATTTTGGTAGTTTTTGCCATCACCATAAAAGCCCACTACTTCAAGCTTTACTCTTGCGGTACCAGTCCCAATCATACCGATACTAGTAGCTGCCGCTTTGCTAAGGTCTATGATGCGCCCAGCCACAAATGGACCTCGGTCATTTATACGCACGGTGGTTTGTGCGCCATTGCCTAGGTTTGTTACACGCACCATGGTATTCATAGGCAAGGTTTTATGTGCTGCTGTCATAGCATTCATATTATAAGTCTCGCCATTGCTCGTTTTTTTACCATGAAAATCAGGCCCATACCAGCTAGCAATACCAGAGGCAGTATCTCCAACGCTTACGGTGGTTGGATAGTAGGTTTTGCCGTTTATGGTATAAGGACGCATTGTAGCCCTTTGGCTTGCTGCGCTGGTATTTGGCGAGCTTTTGAAATCCTGCGAGCTATCTGGATAGTTTGATAGTCTAATTGGCGAGCTACAAGAGACTAACCAAATACCAGCAAATATGGTTATAGCGTATTTTAGCAGGCTTTTCATTTTTTATCCTTTACTTTTTGGCACTTTTAATTTTTTGGATAGCTGAGTTTTTAAAGGCGTCTTTGACATTGATTTTTGCGATATTTATATCATTTGGATTGTTAAATAGCCTTGGATCTGAGCCCATGATTTGATTTAGATCATTAGCAATTTGTGCTGTGATGATGATTTTTCGCAAGAAATTTCTAGTCTCTAAGCCTACAAATTTTTTATTTGGGTCTAGTAGGTCTTTTATATCATCGCTACCAGCTCTTGCTATGGCCTTGCGAAGTGCGCCATCACCGCAGTTATAGGCAATTAGTGCTAGATACCATTTGCCAAACTGCTCTTTTAGCTCACTTAGGTATTTTGCAGCTGCTTTTGTACTCTTTAGTGGATCTAGTCTTTCATCCACTTTACTATCTACCCTTAGTCCCATAGCCTTTGCAGTGCGAGGCATGAGCTGCCAGATACCAACTGCGCCCATGCGTGATTTTGAGTTATTTTTTAGTCCACTTTCGATTACAGCTAGGTATAAAATCTCAGTTGGAACATTTTGTTCTTTTAATATATTTTGCAAGATTACTATATTATCGTATTGCTCGTTTATTGCTTTTAAAAGATGTTTTTTATAGGTTTTGCTTTCGCTGATTTTTGTTTTTACAAAGTTTAGATCTTTTATGTAGTTTGAGCTAATATCTAGATTTCTTAAAATGTTTATATCTTTTTGATAGTCTATGTGGTGCTCTACAAAATACGCAGATGCAGTGCCACAAAGCACACAAACTAGTAAAAATGATGATAAAAACTTCATTTTTTCTCCTTAAATTGCAAATTTAAATTGCAAATAGTTTTAGAGCGTTTTGTGTGGTGATTCTTTCAATCTCATCGCCTGAGAGATTTAAAATTTCGCTCATTTTATCCCGCACAAAAATCGTGCGAGCTGGTTCGTTTCGCTCTCCACGGTGAGGCGTTGGCGTTAGATATGGAGCGTCAGTTTCTATTAGCAAACGCTCTTTTGGGATTTGAGGCAAAATCGCGCCTAGTTTTTTTTCGTTTTTAAAAGTAAGCACGCCGCCTATACCATAATAAAATGTCTTGCTGAGTTCAAGCAAAATAGGGCTTGCATTATAGCAGTGAAGCACACCGCCAACTAGCTTGTCTTCATACTCTTTTAAGATACTTAGGCTATCTTCGTTTGCATCTCTTATATGAACGATAAGTGGCTTTTTTAGCTCACAAGCTAGCTTGATTTGAGCTATGAAAACCTCTTTTTGGCGTGCTTTATACTCGTTAGTGCCAGATTCTGGCAAGCGGTAGTAGTCTAGCCCACACTCGCCCACAGCTACGCATTTTTCATGCTTTGCAAACTTTCTTAAAACACTCTCATCCATCTCATCAACATGATATGGATGAACTCCCACAGCAAAAAAGATATTTTTTTGCTCCTCGCTTATTCTAACAGCTTTTGGTAAATCTTTAATACTAGCACCAGGGATAATGATTTTTTCAATATTTGCATCCTTTGCCCGCTCTAAAACAGCAGCCAAATCAGCCTCAAAACTCTCATCATCAAGGTGGCAATGTGTATCTATTATCATTTTTTATCCTTTTTTTATTCTAAGCAAATTCTAGTCCAAAAGCTTTTTAGCAAAGTCTTTTGCTTCTTGGCTTACATGCTCGCCACTTATCATGCGAGCTAGTTCATGTTCTCTCTCAGCTTTACTAAGCTCTCTTGCACTTGAAATTTCGCCTTTTTTTTCTATCAAAAAGTGATGAGCTGCCTTGCTAGAAAGCTGCGGCTGATGTGAAATAGCAAAGATTTGATAGCTTCGTCCTAGCATTTCAAGCACAGATGCTATACTCATAGCTTCTTTGCCACTTAAATTTGCATCTATTTCATCTAGGATTAGCACGCCTGTTTGGTTTTTTGCCGTAGTAGGAATTCTAGAATTCCTACTACCCCCTAGCTCAGCACTAGTTGCTATAAAGGCTAAGCGCAAGCGATTTAGCTCGCCGCTTGAAATGTTTTTTAGATTTACAGCACCTAAGTTTACCTCTACTTTATCAAGCCCTAGCTCACTCATTGTAGATTCTTTTAGCTCCAAAAAAAGTGCTGGCAAATACATTTTTTCTAAATACTCATTTAGCTTTGCTTCTAGTTTTGGCAAGGCTTTTTTGCGTGCTTTGCTAAGCTCGCTTGCTAGGGCATTTGCGCTAGTACTCAGCTCATTTACCTTATTTTGTAAATGAGTTTTTTCAAACTCTATTTTTTCTAGTTTTTCTAGCTCAGCTTTTTTGCTAGCTAAAACCTCCAAAGCACGCTCAATGCTGCCATAGCGACGCTCTAAGCCACTAAGAGCTTCAATGCGGTCAAGCACGCCCTCAATCTCATCATCGCTCAGCTCTTCAAAGCTTAAGCTCTCTTTTGCAGAGCGGAGCTCGTTCATCGCATCGCTAAAAAACGCACTATCACGCTCACACAGCTCCAAGGCACGAATAACAGCACTCTCAAACTCAAAAATTCCACTTGCGCTCTCCCAAGCCTGCTCTATTTTATCACGCTTGCTAAGGCGTTTTTTAAGCTCACTTAGCTCTTCAAGCTCGCCGATTTTTGGGTTAATTTGTGAGATTTTATTTATCTCAAAGCTAGCTAGCTCTTTTAGCTCTTCTACATGGCTCTCATCAGTTTTAAGCTTTTCTAACTCAGCTTTTGCGCTATTTAGCTCTTTAAAAATACTAGCAAAATCAGCCTTATTTTTAGCAAAGTTTTTTTCATCCACCAAAGCATCAACTAAGCCTAAAAGTGCGCTGTTTTCAAACTCGCCACTCTCTTTTGCTCCCAAAAAACGAACAAAAGAAGCGCAAGCTGAGCTTAGATTTTTCTTTGAGATTGACTGAGAGTTTAGAAAGTATCTTGCTGAGTTTTGTTTTAGCACTTTAAAAACATTTGGACTCTCATCGCTAATATCATCAAGCCCTAGCGTGCAAAAAGCATCGACTTCTACAACCTGAGCTGTCGCCTCACTAAGCCCAAAGGCTGAGAGCAAAGCCTTCATAAGCACGCTTTTTCCAGCACCGCTTACGCCTGTAAAGACATTTAGCCCCTCGCCAAAACTAAGCTCGCAAGACTCAAAGCTAAGATGATTTTTTATAAAAAGCCTACTTATCACTGATGCCCCCAACGCAATTTTTCTTTTAAAATCTTAAAATAATCTCTATTTTTGCGGTGAATTAGCGTGATTTGCTCTTTGCTAGCTCTTATTTTTACGCCACAAAAGCCACTTAAATCTAAGTGGTCTTGCCCGTCCATCATTACAATTACATCGTCTTTTGAGCGAAACTCTATTTCGTGTTCGTCGCCTAAAATCATCGGTCGCTGTGAAAAAGAATGTGAACAAATTGGCGTTAGGCTAAAAGCTTTTACGCTAGGATGAAGTATCGCTCCGCCTGCGCTTAGATTATAGGCTGTTGAGCCCATTGGACTTGCTACTATCACACCATCGCCATAGTATGAATTAAAGCAAAAATCGTCCAAAAAAGCATCAATATGCGCCGTGCTAGTAGGATTTTTGCGCAAGATTGCAATGTCGTTAAAGGCTAGTTTGCGTTTTTGAGTTTTGCCACTCTCGTCCAAAAAATCAGCCTCTAAAAGCTTTATGCGCTGGGCTACAAACTCGCCTGAGATGATTTCTTTTAGCGCAGTTTCGCACTCGCACAGCAGCGCATCAGTCAAAAAACCAAGATGTCCTGTGTGCACACCAAAAACACAAGCTCCATAACGCACAAAACGCCTGCAAGCACCGATATAATTGCCATCTCCGCCAAGGCTTAGCACAAATTTCGTGCGAGAAAAAATCTCATCTAAGCTTAGTCCATCGCTTCGCCCAAGTATCCCTGCGCTATGCGTTTGAAGCAGCATTTCTAAGCCAAGTTTATTTAACACGGCTTGTAAGTTTTTGATATTGTCTTTTTGGGCGTTTGCGTCTCTTGTGGTTACAAAAACAGCTGATATTGAACTAAAATCTATTTCATTCATTTTGAGATTATACAAAAAATAATTAAATTATAAAAATTTATTCTAGAATTCCTTATTTTAGTACTAGGAATTCTAGATTTGTCCCTAGGAATTCTAAATAGGAATTCTAGATTTTTTCAGGAATTTTAAATTTATCCCTAGGAATTCTAGAATTTCTGGAATTCTAGATTTGCCCCAGAAATTCTAGAATTCTCTAAAAAATTCGCCACTGACTCGCTAAGATAAAGCCTTATTAACCCTAAGTTCTACGCAAATGTAAAAAATCTCTTTATCGCTGGCAAACTAAACAATGTTTTTCATTAAATTCATTATTTTTTGGAATTCCAAAATTTATCACCTTTTTTCTAACTTTTTAAAGCGCCACCATGCGATAAAAAGTAGTACCCAAGCGATGATAGAGACAGCAGATGCTAAAGAAGTGATAATCTCAGCAAATTCTACAAAAATGCCAAATACACTAAAGCACAAAAGCACGCTTGCAGTATATATCCAAAACGCCCATAAAAACAGCGAACTCCCACTTAGCCTAGCAAGCTCGACGTGTATTCTATAGCCACAAATCACCACGATTAGAGCGATCATAGGACCAAACAAAAGCATAGTGCCCAAGCCCGACATGATCGCTGGCATAAGGAGAATAATACCCAAAATGGGTGCTAGCATATAAACGAAAAAAAGACCCAAAAAGTTAATGATTACAGCGATAATGTAATTTTTAAATAAGCTTTTGCTCGCTGCTGCCTTTCTAACTGAGTAAATCGCCATTGAATATAGCACAAGTCCCACAATAGCAATGATTTGCCCGATATGCCCGATATCTTGAATAAAGTTAAAATTTTGCCCGATATATAGAATAAAACTAAAAATTAGAAGCCCAATCCCCCAAAGCGCCTTTGCTCTAGCAGAGCTAATGCTATCAGCTGATAAAATACTACTTACATTTAGATTTTCATTGGTTATATAAATAGACTTTGCCACTCTCTTATCAAAGCTTAAAAACTCCACCTGAGAACCAGTTAGCACAGCTAGGTCTTTACCATCTAAATTTATAACATCGTTTTTATCGTATTCATAGCGTTTGCCATCATCTCCGCTTATAAGCTGGGGGCTTAGAATTTTACCTTGTATCTTTTATCCTTTTTGTAATTTTAGCTATAAATTTGCTCTAAAACTTTTATTATTTTTTTGCTTTCTTTAAAGCCCTGCTCGTTTTCTAGTTTTGAGTTAAAATCAATCAGGGCAAGCCAGCTAGCCTTGTTTTATTAAAAACAAAACTATCGTTTTTATATCCAAAGATTTTGCGATATCTAGCGCAAAAACAAACCTGAGCTACATCTCATGCTTTGCTAAAAAATCTAGAATTCCTAGCTCTTTTTTGCCTTAGCAAAGGCCTTAGCTAAATCAGCTATTAGATCCTCCCCATCCTCACAGCCAATAGCTAGGCGAAGTAGATTATCCTTTATGCCGATTTTTGCCCTTAGCTGCTCGCCGTAGCTTGCGTGGCTCATCGTAGCTGGATGACAAATAAGGCTCTCAACCCCACCAAGAGATGAAGCTATATCAAAAAGCTCTAGCGAACTAGCAAAACGCTCATAGCAGTATTTCTCACTCATCTCAAAGCTAAGCACCGCACCCAAGCAGCCCCCAGCTTGCGCCTCGTGCACAGCCCTTTCGTGCTCGCTAGCCCCTCCTGCAAAATAGAGTTTTTGGACTGCCTTATGGCTTTTAAGGAATTCTAGAATTTTCTTTGTATTAGCAATTTGCGCATCAAAGCGCAGTTTCATGGTCTTTAAGCCACGCAGCATAAGATAGCTATCAAAAGGCGCAAGGGCAATTCCTAGCGTGTTTTTTAATGAGCCAATCTTTGCGCCAAGGGCTTTGTCATTTGTACACACCACGCCACCAAGAGAGTCGCCATGCCCACCTATAAACTTCGTAGCACTATGCAACTCCACATCCACCCCAAGAGCCAAAGGACTTTGAAAAAGTGGCATAAAGGTATTATCAGCTATGACTATTGCGTTATTTGCGTGAGCTAGGGCTACGATTTTTTTGATATCGGTTATGTTTAAAAGTGGATTTGAGGGCGTCTCAATGTATATCGCACCCACATCAGCACTAAGGTTTTCAAGACTTTCTAAATCGCTTCTTAGTTCGTATTTTATCCCTATATTTTCCATAATTTGCTTAGCGTAGCGAAAAGTCCCGCCATAGATATTTTCACAAAACAGCACCTTTTGCCCTGTTTTTAAAAGGCTTAAAGCCAAAGTGATCGCTCCCATGCCACTAGCTGTTGCGTGAGCGTAGCTTGCGCCAAAGACAGCGCAAATGCTGTCTTCAAAGGCTTTTGTAGTAGGATTTTTGCCACGCTGATACTCAAACTCGCCAGGCTTATTTATCTCATCCTGGGCGTAAGTGCTAGCTAGAAAAATCGGCGTAGTTATCGCAGAATATGGATTTTGCTTAGTGTGAACTGCTTTTATCAGCTTGGTTTGAATTTTCATTTTTATCCTTTATATAAAGCTCTCGCCTGCTATGAAGTTTATTATCTTCATATCATTTGAAGCAAAAAAGCTAGTCTTTGGACCATCAAAAAGCACCTTGCCTTGTTCTAATAACACAATTTTATCAGCGCAGCTTTTAGCAAATTCTAGATTGTGAGTTACTAAAATTATGCTTTTATTTTCTTTTGAGAGTGCTTCAATCACCTTTAAAACCTCATTTGTAAGGCTAGGATCAAGTGCGGTAGTAGGCTCATCAAGCAGCAAAAAATCAGGCTCAAATGCCAAAGCCCTTGCTATTGCCACTCTTTGGGCTTGACCGCCTGAGAGCATTGCTGGATAGTGCTTTGCGTATTCTTTTAGTCCTACTTTTTCTAGCAAGGCAAGCGCAAGCTCATCTGCTTTGATAGTAGGGATTTTTTTTACTAGGCGCAAAGGCTTTGTGATGTTCTCTTTAGCTGTTAAATGCGCAAAAAGATTAAAATGCTGAAAAACCATAGTCGTATGCGCCCTAATAGCCCTAATCTTTGTGCTATCAATTTTTTTGCTAAAATCAATGCTATGCTCTTTTATGCTAAGCTTGCCACTTTGAGGGATCTCAAGCAAGTTTAGCGAGCGAAGCAAGGTGCTTTTGCCGCTGCCAGAATGACCTAAAATCGCAGTCGTCTCTCCACTCGCAAACTCCAAATTAAGATTATCAAAAATAACTTTATCGCCAAAACTTTTGCGCAAATTCTCTACTTTTATACTCATGATTCTACCTTTAAATGCACATTTGCTCTGCGTTCTAAAATCACTTGAATTCCGCTTAAAACCGTGCAGATTACTAGGTAAATAAGGGCAACTTCTACATAAAGCAAAAGTGGCTCGTAAGTGCGAGCAGCTATGCGCTGGGCTACCATAAACATATCAACCATAGTAATTGAGGCTGCTAATGAGGTGTCTTTAACAAGTGCTATGAAGCTATTTGAAAGTGGCGGTATAGCTATGCGAAAAGCCTGAGGGGCAACAATGTGAAAGAAAATCTGCGCACTACTCATGTTTAGGCTAGCGGCTGCTTCTACCTGTCCTTTTGGCACGGCTAAAATCGCAGCTCTCACGCTCTCGCTAGCATACGCACCTACATTTAGGCTAAAAGCTATTGTCGCACACGCCCACACATCAAGGGTAACGCCCACGCTAGGCAAGCCATAAAATACGATAAAAAGCTGAACTAAAAGCGGCGTGCCACGAAAAATCCATACATAAAAGCCAAAAATAAATCTTAAAATAGCGTTATTTGAAAGCCTAGCAAGCGCAGTAATCACCGCAATGCCAACACCAAAAATAAAAGAAATCACAGCTAAGGGGATACTTACTTTAATCGCTGCTAAAAGCAAGGGTGGCAAAGAGCTAAAAAATAATTCCATTTTTGACCTTTATTTGTGAAAATCCTAGGGAATTCTAGAATTTTTAAGCTTAAAATCTAGAATTCCAATAGGGTTGCTAGGGCAATTTTAGCAAAATTTAGAATTCCCATAGGATTTCTAGGGCAATTTTAGCAAAATCTGGAATTCCTAGAATAAAATCTAGAATTCCTTAAGAAATTCTTATTTTGAAATATCTTTGCCAAAGTATTTTTGGCTGATTTTTGCGATGGTGCCGTCTTTAAATAGCTCATCAAGCGCAACATTTATAGCAGATAGTAGCTCAGTATTTCCCTTTGCTACGATTGCGGCTGAGAGCATTGGCTCCTGCCCTTTAAAAGCGATTTTCAAAGGCACTTTTTTATTTTTTATAAAGTCATAAAAAGTAACATCATCGTTCATAAGTAGCTCAGCCCTGCCTGAAAGAACTAGCTCAACTGCTTGGTTAAAGCCGCTAACAGTTTGCACCAAAGCTCCCCACTCGCTTAAAGTAGTACCATATACGCTAGTTGCACTGCTTGCGCCCTTTTTGCCTTTTACATCGACTTTGCTTTTGATGCTATTATTGTCCTCTTTTACCACCACGGCTGGATAAACAGCTGTATAAGGCGTGCTAAAATCGTATTTTTTCTTACGCTCATCTTTTATTGTTACTTGATTAAACATTGCATCACTTTTACCAGCATCAAAGCTTGCTAGCAAAGCATCCCACGGAGCCTCCACAAACTCAACTTTTACGCCGATTTTTTCTGCCACAGCTCTTGCGATTTCTACATCATATCCTACCAAAGCATTACTCTCATCGTGGTAAGAATACGGCTTATACACGCCCTCAGTGGCTATTTTTATTACACCAGCTTTTTTTATCTCATCTAAGCTAGCTGCGCTAAGTGCTGTAAGGGCAGCAAAAGAAAGTGCTAAAAACTTTTTCATTTTTCGTCCTTTAAAATTTGTTTATGAAATTATAAAATTCTTTTCATAATATTTAGTAAATATATATAATTTATTTTAAAAGATTACTATTTAAGCTTTTAAAATATTTATAGAATTACTATATTTTATTTTTTAGCAAAAAATTTATTGGGAATTCTAGATTTAAAAATAGTTAAAAGATTAAAAAATGTAAGTAAGGAATTCTAGAATTCCCAAAAAAATCTAGAATTCCTAAAAAACTAGAATTTCTAAAATTCTAGATTTTCTGAAAAAACTAGAATTCCCAAAAAAATCTAGAATTCCCAAAAAAATCTAGAATTCCCAAAGAATTATTTCATAGACAAAAAGCTATTTAGTGCTGAAATATACGCTTTTGCAGTAGCCAGCATGGTATCTACATCAAGTCCATGCCCTATCATCGTGCGCTCGCCAAATTTTACCTTTACATCTACCTTAGCAAGTGCGTCTTTGCCCTGAGATACTGCGCGAACTTTGTAGTCTTTTAGCTCGCCCTCATGTCCGCTAATTCTATCAATTACCTTAAAAATAGCGTCCGCTGAGCCATTGCCAAGCGATGCTTCTTCTTTAAGCTCATTTTCGTGAAGTATAGTAATAGCAGCGCTTGTATGCCCATCTTTGCTAGCTTGGACGCTTAATTTTTCAATGCTGTAAATCTGCTCAACCTTAGCAATCTCGCTATTTACAAGAGCTCTTAAATCCTCATCAAAAATCTCTTTTTTCATATCGCAAAGTGCTTTAAAATCAGCAAAAGCTTTATCTAGCTCATCATTTTCAAGCTCAAAGCCAAGCTCTTTTAATCTATCTTTAAAAGCATGTCTGCCGCTGTGCTTGCCAAGCACCAAATTTGTCTTAGCAGCACCTATGCTCTCAGCGCTTATTATTTCATAAGTTTGAGCGCATTTTAGCATGCCATCTTGGTGAATTCCGCTCTCATGCGCAAAGGCGTTTTTGCCTACTATTGCTTTATTTGGTTGCGGCTCAATACCTGTTATGCTAGCAACAAGCCTACTTGTAGGATAAATCTCTTTTGTAACAATATCTGTGTATAAATCGCCAAAAATATCTTTTCTAGTATTTATCACCATTACAATCTCTTCAAGCGCAGCATTTCCGGCTCTTTCTCCAAGTCCGTTTATGGTACACTCCACCTGTCTAGCACCAGCTCTTACGCACTCTAAGGTATTTGCCACCGCAAGACCTAGGTCGTTGTGATTGTGAGCTGAAATTATCGCCCTATCGCCTACAAAATCCACTAGTGCCTTTGTGCGAGTATAAAGCTCGCCAGGCAAGCGAAAGCCCACAGTATCAGGCAAGTTTATGGTGCTTGCCCCTGCTGATATTACAGCATCGCTCATTTCTTTTAAAAACTCTATATCGCTACGCCCAGCATCTTCAAAGCTAAACTCCACATCATCAACAAAAGTCCTAGCGTATTTTACAGCCTGGACTGCTCTTTTAAGCACTTCATCACTTTTCATTTTTAGCTTATGTTCCATGTGAATAGGACTTGTAGCTATAAAGGTATGAATGCGCCTATTTTTTGCCGGTGCTATTGCCTTGCCAGCAGCCTCTATATCACGCTCTATCGCCCTTGCAAGGCTAGCTACTTTTATGGTATGAACCTCGCTAGCAATCTGCTTAATCGCATCAAAATCCCCTGGACTAGCAGCCGCAAAGCCACTTTCTATGATATCAACACCAAGGCGTTCTAGTTGGAGTGCGATTTGAATTTTCTCTTCTGTATTCATGCTTGCGCCAGGGCTTTGTTCGCCATCACGCAAAGTGGTATCAAAAATAATGATTTTATTTTTATCCATTTTCCTCTCCTTTAATAATAAAATTTATTGATTAGTATAATTTACTTAGTTAAATATCATTTTAACATGCTTTGCTTTCTTTTAGGTTTATATGCTTAGCAAAAAACCTAGCCCACACCCCACGAACTATGCCATAAAGTACATAAAGACTAAGGCAGATCGCACTTGCTTCAAGCGGATAAATGTAGATTAAGGACAAAATAAGCAAAAGTGCGATTAAAAAGCGGATGAAATTTGCTCTTTCGTAGTTTATTTTTTTAAAACTAGGAAATCTCACATTTGAGACCATTAGCACGCTAAAAACAGCTGCTGCTGCTAAAAGCACATACTCATAGCCTTTAAAAATCTCGTATTTATCCCAAAGTCCTATCCAAAGTGCCAAAAGCACAGCAGCAGTAGGTATCGGTAGGCCAATAAACACATTTGGCTCACTAGCACCGCTCATTACATTAAACCTAGCAAGGCGAACGCCACCAAAAATCACAAACAGCGCAGTTATCAGCACGCCAAAGCGTCCAAAATTCTGCCCCACGCTAAAATAAAACAACATAGCAGGTGCCACGCCAAAAGCTACTATATCAGCAAGGCTGTCAAACTCCACGCCAAACTTTGAAGTAGTATTTGTAAGGCGAGCCACCCTGCCATCAAGCCCATCAAAAACAAGCGAAAGCACGATATAAATGATAGCCAAACTAAAATCGCCCTTAATAGATGAGAGCATGCTAAGCACACCTAGAAAAATGCTAGCAGCGGTAAAAAGATTTGGCAAAATATAAATTAGCTTTAATTTTTCGTTCATTTTCTAGCCCTTACCTTCTGCCTTTAAAATGAGGTCTAAAATGCCTGTAGTGGCGATGCCTAAAATACGGACGCCTCTCAATAAAAATGCCGATACTAGGTGATGAATAAAACCCGCCATAATACCACGGATCGCCAAAAGCCATGTTATTTTCTATGCTTCTAATCTCACGCTCTTTTAAATAGGCTTCATACTCAGCTGGCGAAGTCGGCGATATTAGCTCGCCTGTTTTGCTACAAACTATCTCATCATTTTGTGCTGGCGTATAATACTCACACTGCGGCGGCAGCCAGTAAATCTTGCCATTATGCTCAGCTCTTACAAAATGCCCTCTGCTAGCACAAGCGCAAAATAAAAAAGCAAAAAAAAGCAAAAAAACTACATTTTTCATACACTGCCTTTAAACTAGAATTCCTAGGAATTCTAAAATTCATTCTAGGGAATTCTAAATTCAAGGAATTCCAAATTCACGGAATTCTAGATTTTATTCTAGGAATTCTAAATTCACGGAATTCCAAATTCTAGGAATTCCAAATTCACGGAATTCTAGAATTCTACTTCGCACTATCTTCTTTTGCGTCCTTTTTAGCTTGTTCTATATCGCTATTTTCGCTCTCTTCTTCGCAAAGGCGAGTTGGCATATTATTTGCTATTTCATAGTCTTTGATGATTTGTCTAACCTTAGCACCCTCTATGGTCTCAGTCTCATACAAAGCCTTTACCATATTTTCAATAGCCCCTTTGTAGCTCTCAAGCGTAGAGACCACAGCCGCAAAACGCTCTGCCAAAAAGCTTTTGGTAAAATCATCAAGCTTTTTAGCCATATCATCGCTATAGTCTTTTAGAGTTTGTCCGCCGTTTAAGAATACATTGCGCTGTTTTTCAAGCACCATAAGCCCTGCTACATCGCTCATTCCATACATGCCAACCATGGCTTTGATTATATCAGTAGCACGCTCTAAGTCATTGCTAGCTCCCGTGCTAATCTCGCCTATAAACACATGTTCAGCCGCACGCCCACCAAGCAATACATCGATTTTTGCGATAAGCTCATGCTTTTGCATCAAAAATTTATTTTCCTCAGGCGCATTTAGCGTATATCCAAGTGCTGCAAGTCCTCTTGGGATGACTGAAACTTTGGTAACCTTATCAGCGCCCTTTGTAGTCTCAGCAATTAGCGCATGCCCGCACTCGTGGTAAGTAACTATTTTTTTCTCTTTTGGATTTATGCGGCGTGATTTTTTCTCTAAGCCAGCTATCGCGCGCTCCACAGCTTCAACCAAGTCTTGCTGTTCTATGCTAGCCTTACCAGCCCTACCAGCTAGCAAGGCAGCTTCGTTTATGATATTTGCAAGGTCAGCCCCAGCAAGCCCAGCTGTAAGCCTGCCTATCTCATCCATATCCACGCTTTTATTTAGTTTAACTTCTTTGCTATGAACTTTTAGGATATCCACACGACCTTTGAAATCAGGCTTATCAACTAGCACTTGCCTATCAAAGCGTCCTGGACGCAAAAGCGCAGCATCAAGCACTTCAGGGCGGTTTGTAGCAGCTAGCACGATAACAGGACTTTTATCACTATCAAAGCCGTCCATTTCGGCTAGAAGCTGATTTAGCGTCTGCTCTCTTTCATCATTTCCACCCATCATGGCACCAGCCGCGCGACTTTTTCCTATTGCGTCAATTTCGTCAATAAACACTATCGCAGGGGCTTCTTTTTTTGCTTTTTCAAAAAGATCACGCACACGGCTTGCGCCCACGCCCACAAACATCTCAATAAAGCTTGAGCCAGAAACTGAGAAAAACGGCACATCAGCCTCTCCAGCCACAGCCTTTGCTAGCAGCGTCTTACCAGTGCCAGGAGGTCCTACTAAAAGCACACCTTTTGGTATTTTAGCACCAAGGGTGATGTAGCGCTCTGGATTTTTTAGAAAATCAACGATTTCTTTTACTTCTTCTTTGCTCTCTTCAACGCCTGCTACATCATCAAACTTCACCTTTGGACGCTCTGAATTTATAAGTCCTTTAGTACTTCCCATACCAAGAATTCCAGAACCAAGGTTTTTTTGCATGCGACCTGCTAAGAACATCCAAATCGCAAAGAAAATAAATACAGGTATCACCCAAGAAAATAGTATATCGCTAAACCAATTACTCTCAGAATACGCTGAATACGGCACTCCAGCCTCTTCAAGCGTAGGGATGAGGGTATTATCTCCAGCTACTTTTCTAGTGCTGTATACCACGCCAGATGAGCTAGTGGCTTTTATGGTGGTTTGTGCGATTGCTACATTTGTGATTTCTTTGTTTTTTATCATTTGTTTTAGCTGCGAGTAGCTCACATTTGCTGAGCCTTGTTCGCCACCAAAGCCCCCTAAACCACCATCGCTAAATGAGCGAAAAAACAGCACGATAATTATCGCAAAAATCGCAAAAGTAAAGATTGGATTGCGGTTAAATGGATTGTTACCACCTTTGTTTTGTCCGTTGTTCATTTGATTATTCATTTGTGGATTATTCATTTTTTGTCCTAAATTTTTTTTTTATTTTGCTATTTTTTGGTAAATAAAACTTTCCCATTCATTTTTATTAATGCTTTTAATCAGCTCTAATTCGCTAAACTCAGCCAAAATTCTTTGTTTATAGCGATCTAGAATTCCTGATAGCACCAAGTAGCCACCTACATTTAGCTTTGCTTTTAGCTCATTTGCCAAAAGAAAAATCACATCAGCGATAATATTAGCACAAATTACATCATATTTGCCACTAGCCTTATCAATGCTACCTAGCAAAACTTCTTTTAGTTTTACATTATTTTTGCTAGCATTTATAAGGCAGCTTTCTACTGCTTGGCTCTCAGTATCACAGCTACTTACTTCAAAAGCAAGTTTAGCTAGCGCAATGCTAAGAATTCCACTCCCACAGCCCACATCTAAAGCAGTTTTTAGCTCTTTTTTACCTGCGCAAAACTCGCTGATTAGCTCCAAGCACGAACTAGTGCTCTCATGATGACCTGAGCCAAAGGCAAGGGCTGGGTCAATGATAATATCAATGCTATCTTTACTAGCTTCATGCCAGCTTGGACGGATGTAAAAAGAACCACATTTTACAGGCTTTATGCTATTTTGATAGTTTGAAATCCAGTCGCTATTATTTTTGATTTGTATTTGTGTAGAAATGGGGATATTTAGAGCCTTGGCTAGACTTTTTATGCCAAGTTCTACAAGCTCCAAATCATCATTTGAGCGCACGATAAAGCCGTTTTCAAGCTCTTCAATCGCTGTAACACCAAGGTCAAAAGCCAGCTCTTTTAAGCTCTGTTCATTTGAGCCTAAAACGCTAAGTTCAAAATATTGTTCTTTCAAAGCTTTGCCAAAGAACGACTACTGAGCAGTTGGCAATACGTCTTCAAGCTTTTCTTTTAAAACTTGTGGCGTAAATGGCTTAACGATATAGTTATTCACACCAGCTTTTAGGGCTGTGATAACCTCAGCCTTACCACCTTCTGTGGTTACCATAATAATAGGCATATCAATATATTTTTGCTCGGCACGGACTTTTTTTACTAGCTCAAGTCCATTCATCTCAGGCATGTTCCAGTCAGTGATAAGCACATTTATATCGCTGTTTGCTTCTAGAATTCCCCAAGCCTCCAAGCCATGCTCAGCTTCTAGAATATCTTTGTGACCAAGTCTTTGAAGCGTGTTTTTAATAATTCTTCTCATAGTAGAGCTATCATCTACGACTAACAGTTTCACGAGCTTTCCTTTGAAAAAATTCTAAATAATCTGCGCATTTTAGCAAAAAAACTTTAAAATATATTAAAAAATTTAAAGAATTCTTGATAAAAATTCCTTTAAACGGCTATTTTTTGGGTTTGAAAAAATTTCATTTGGGCTTGCATCCTCAGCTACAATGCCCTTATCAAAAAACAGCACTCTGCTTGCAACTTCTCTTGCAAAACCCATTTCATGAGTTACTACTACCATTGTCATACCTGATCTTGCAAGATTTTTCATTACATTTAGCACCTCACCTACCATCTCTGGATCTAGCGCTGATGTAGGCTCATCAAATAGCATAACATCAGGGCTCATAGCAAGTGCACGAACGATTGCTATGCGCTGCTTTTGTCCACCGCTTAAGCTGCTTGGATAAGCGCTTATTTTATCAGCAAGTCCTACTTGATTTAGCAGCTCCATTGCTTCTTTTTTTGCTTGTTCTTTTGATTTTTTAAGCAGTTTTATAGGGGCTATGCAGAGATTTTCAAGCACGCTTAAATGCTCAAAGAGATTAAAATGCTGAAAAACCATTCCCATTTTTTGGCGGTGTTTATTTACATCACTTTTTTGGGCGCAAAGCTCATTTCCCTCAAAGATAATTTTACCAGAACTAGGTACTTCAAGCAGGTTTAAAGTGCGTAAAAAAGTGCTTTTGCCAGAGCCTGATGCCCCGATTATCACCACTACTTCACCTTTTTTGATTTCAATGTTTATGCCTTTTAGCACTTCGTGGTCGCCAAAGCTTTTGTGAAGATCTTGAATTTTTAAAAGTACTTTAGTGTCCACGGCGGTGTAATCTCCTTTCTAGCTTTTTTACAAAATAGCTAAGAATCATTACTAGCACAAAGTAGATTAACGCCACAGCAATAAGCGGCATAAAGGCTGAAAATGTCCTACCGCGGATAATATCACCAGCTCGTGTAAGGTCAGTAATTGCCACATATCCAGCAATTGAAGTTTCTTTTAAAAGTACTATAAACTCATTTGCTAAAGCTGGCAAGCAGTTTTTAAAAGCTTGTGGAAAAATAATCAAGGTCATAGTAGAAACATAGCTAAAACCAAGACTTCGTCCTGCTTCATACTGACCTTTATCTACTGAGATTATCCCACCTCTAAAAATCTCAGCCACATAAGCCCCTGAGTTTATCCCAAAGGCTAAAATAGCAATAAGAGTAGCGTTTGTAGAACTAGCAAAAATTATATAATACATAATCATCAGTTGAACCACCATAGGTGTGCCACGGATAACTGCCAAATACGCCCCAAAAATAGCGTTAAAAAAGCTTAAAATGTGCTTTTTAAACCCTGTCATCTCAGAAATATGCATATCATAAGTAGCCCTAACTACCGAGATAACAAAGCCTATCGCAAGTCCCAAAATCCCAGCAAAAAGCGTGATAATAAGTGTTTGTTTAAGACCACTTATTATCAGTAAGTATCTATCGCCCTCAATGAAGTTTAAAATAAACGCAGACCTAATATCCTCAAACCAAGCTAGCAAAACATCCCCTTTAGCTTTTAAAAAGAGCTATTTTATATATTTTTTTTGAATCGCATCTATTGTACCGTCGCTTTTTAGCTTTGATATAATAGAGTTTATCTTTTTAAGCAGTTCTTCTTTTTCTTTGCTAACGATGATTGCGTATTCTTCTTCTATATACTCAGTGGCTAGAATTTGTAAACCACGATTTGAAGCTACAAAGCTTTTTGCTGGCTGTTCATCTATGATAACGCAGTCGATTTTGCCAGCGATGAGAGCAGCCACAGCATCGGCTCCATTGTGGTATTCTTGTAAAGTAGCTTTTGTTTTTTTGTTTTTTATATCATCGCCAAAATAAATTGCTCCGGTTGTTGAGAGCTGAACGCCCACACTATAAGCATTATCTCCATAAAGATCATCTACTTTTTTAATAGAACTATCATCTTTTACGATGATTGCTTGTTTGCTTTTTGCATAAGAGTCGCTAAAGTTTATGCTTTTTTTGCGCTCATCAGTTACAGTAAAGCCTGAAATACCAATATCTACTTTATTGCTAGCCACAGCAGCGATGATAGAGTCAAATGGCATATTTTGGATATCTAGTTTTAGATTTAGCTCTTTTGCGATTTGTTTTGCTATTTCTATATCAATACCTGCATAATCTCCATTTTCAATATACTCATATGGAGGGAAGTTTGCGTTTGTAGCCACTCTTAGAGTATCTTTTTCATTGCTTGAACAAGCAGATAAAAATAAAGCCACAAAAAGCCCTAAGCCTAAAAGAATTTTTCTCATTTTACATCCTTTTTTTAATTTTCTAGCTATTTTAGCATATTTTGGCAACTATTTAGTCATTTTAAAAGCAGTTTTTAAATCCAGCGTGCCTTCATAGTAAGCCTTGCCTACAATAACTCCAGCTATGCTAGGGAATTCTAGAATTCTCTCAATATCGCCTATATCACGCACACCGCCACTTGCTATGGTAGCAATCCCACTAGCTCTTGCTATTTCATCAGTTAGCTCTGCATTTACCCCACTTAGCGTGCCATCTTTGCTAATATCAGTTGTGATGATAGCTGATACTCCAGCATTTGCGTAGAGTTTAGCAAGCTCGCTGCCTTTTACCTTGCTTACCTCTACCCAACCCTCAACTGCTACCATACCATTATTTACATCTATGCCAACTACGACTTCGTATTTGCTAGCCATTTGCTTAGTAAACTCAGGGTCTTTTAGAGCAACTGAGCCTAAAATCACACGCTTTGCCCCAGCATTTAGATAGTCCTTTATGCGCTCTTCATTGCGAATTCCACCGCCGATTTCTATTTTTAGTTTAGTGCTTTTAGCGATTTTTTCAACTACATTAAAGCTTATCGCCTCGCCTGCTATAGCGCCATCAAGGTCTACAATGTGTAAATAACTAGCGCCCAAATCCTCAAAAGCTTTTGCAAGCTCGCTAGGCTCATTTGAGTAGATTTTTGCACTGTTCATATCGCCTTTATACAGCCTTACAGCACAGCCGTTTTTTAGATCAATTGCTGGGATTATTTCCATTTTATAGCTCCACGAAATTTTTTAGTATTTTTAAGCCTACATTATGCGATTTTTCAGGGTGAGGCTGAAAGGCGTAAATATTTTTACTCTGCACTGCTGAGATAAAATCATAGCCGTAGTTTGTAGTAGCTAGCACAAGGCTTTCATCGCAGATTACATGGTAGCTGTGGACAAAATAAAAATACTCGCTTTTTTTAAGCCCTGCATTTAGAGCACTTTGCTTACAAAACTCGCAGGTATTCCAGCCCATGTGCGGGATTTTTAAAGGTTCGTTAAATTTACTCTCATCAAACTTCACAACCTCTCCATCTAGAATTCCAAGCCCCTCATGCTCACCAAACTCATAGCCTTTTTTAAAAAGCAAATGCAGTCCCAAGCACACGCCTAAAAGTGGCTTATTAGAGCTAGCAAAGTCTTTAACAGCTTTGTCCATGCCAGTTTTTTTAAGCCTATCCATCGCATCGCCAAATGCCCCCACACCTGGCAAAATCACTTTATCATAGTTTTTTAGCTCTTTTGGCTCGCTTTCAAGCGTAGAGCTAGCACCTATAAAACTAAGTGCATTTTGGACGCTATGAATATTTCCTAGACCATAATCAACTATTGCTATTTTCATCATTTTTTCCTATTTCATCCTGCTTTTTTACTCATATACAAATACACACTAAGTGCTATTAAAAGTAGCGAAACACCGCTTATTAGCCACACAGCGTAAATTATCTGCTCTGGGCTAGTTATAGCAAACTTAAATACAAGCATAAGCGCTTCAATAGCAAGGGCGATGATAATAGATGAGAGAAAACGCACCATAGTGCGAGATACGCCGCTATTTTCTTTAGCACTTTTGCCAAGCACCTCTTCATCAAAAATCGCCTTTACTAGATCAAAAAGTGCAAGGGCTAAGGTAAGAATAATCGTACTCTCAAACATATCAGCTACATTTAGCGCACCAAATGGAGCCCAGATAATGCTTTTAATGCCAAGGACAAAAAGCACAGCTGTAATAGCAAAAAGCGCTAGTGAAATAAGAGCATAAACAAACCTAGAAAAGCTCTCAAAGCCAAAATCAAGCCTGCCAGGTGGAATTAGCTTTAAAATATCATTTAGCGAAATATCTACGCAAACTATATATAGTAAAGTTCCTTTTTCATCATAAACAGGCTCGCTAGCTGATACACAAAGCTCACCAGTTAAGCTACTTGGATAAGGATCACTTAGCACGCATCTGCGCTCTTTTACAGCTCTGTAAAAATACGCCTTATTGCTTCTATTTTCTCCTGCGCCTATGCGCCTGCTCTCATCTAGGCTGATATTGTTTTCTATTTGCACACCATCAGGAGCAAGGATGTAAAAAGCATCAAAATTTTCTACTTCGTGTGCGATTTTATCAAGCCCAGATTTTATGATATCTAAATTTATCATAGGCAAGCGATTTGGTATATTTCTCTCAAAAAGATAGGCTAGATATGCCCTTGCGTTATATCTAATCCTAGCAAAGCGTCTAATATCTTGAATTAACAATTTTATCCTTTATTATTGTGATTAAACTCAGGCACAATCTCTTTTAAAATCTCTACGATTTGCTCAGGTTTTGCCTCTAAAAGCTTTTTTATTTGCTCATCTAAAATTCCTACATCCACAGCCTCAGAGTGCGTTACAAAAATACTCTCAAACTTCGTTTGCTTGTCATTTTCATCCACAAGTAGCTCTTCGTATAGCTTCTCACCAGGTCGCAAGCCCACATACTCAATTCCTAGCTCTTCTTTTCCACTTAAAAGAAGCATTTTTTGGGCTAGATCAGCGATTTTTACAGGCTTGCCCATATCAAGCACAAAAAGCTCTCCACCTCTAGCTATGCTAGCAGCTTGAAGCACAAGCTGACAGGCCTCGCTTACAAGCATAAAATAGCGTGTGATATCAGGATGCGTTACGCTTAGAGGCTTATTAGCAGCAATTTGAGCTTTAAACTTTGGTATAACTGAACCAGAGCTTCCAAGCACATTGCCAAAGCGCACCGCAACTACATCGGTTCTCTCATCGCCTGAGTTTAGCGCATAAAGCTCGCAAACTCGCTTGCTAGCTCCCATTACATTTGTAGGGCGCACGGCTTTATCAGTAGAGATTAGCACCATTCTTAGGGCGGCGTATTTTTTGGCAAGATCTACTACATTTTTTGTGCCTAGGATGTTGTTTCGCACGGCTTCTTTTGGATTAAACTCGCAAAGTGGCACATGTTTATAAGCAGCTGCGTGTAGCACGATTTGTGGACGGTAGCGATTAAATACTCGCTCCAAGCTATCAAGCTGCGTTACATTAACAAGGGCTAGTTTACACCTTTCATTAGCCCCAAGTGCTTCATTTATCGCATAGAGATTATACTCGCTATGCTCTACTAAAACGAGCTGTTTTGCGCCAAAAGCAAGGCAAAGCCTACTAAGCTCAGAGCCAATAGTCCCGCCAGCTCCAGTAATCATCACAACCTTGCCGCCTATGAACTCTTTTATAACGCTACTATCAAGGTCTTTTGGCTTTCTTGCTAGCAGGTCTTCTATGCTTATGTCTTTGATATTTGCATCATCACCAAGTAGCGAAAAAAGCTTGATTTTTTTGTATCCATACTCGTTTAGCTCTGAGTGTAGCGCATCTAGCTCTGCTGGGCTTAGCTTTTTGCTGATTATTGCTGTTGTTATGCCCTCGGCTGGGTATTTTTTTAGCTCGTCCATAGAAGCTACCAAAAAATCTCCACAAGTAGTGCCAATGCTGTCTTTTCTAGGATCTACGATGTATTGTGGATAGTAGCTTGCATAGCCACTAGCAAAGCCTTTTAGAAGTTGTAGAGTTTTATTTGTAGCTCCGATTATCACGCAGGGCTCGCCAGCACTTGGCTTGCGAAAGTCAAGTAGCACACGCTTTGATATGCGCAAAACGCCCATCAAAAGCAGTGAGATTAACGCATATATAAGGATCACGCTGCGAGGAAAAGGCTCAAAAAAATCATAAAAAATAAAGAAAATGCCAGTAAAAATAAGTGCACAAAGAGCCGAGTTTATAAGCATTTTTCTAGCTTCTCTAAGCCCAAAAAAACGCCAAGGAACCTTATAAAGCCCAGATTTGTAAGCAAAAATAAGCTCTAAAATCAGCATAATAAACGCAAACTTAATCATACCTGAAATAAAAATATAAGGAATATCTCCAGAAAATCTAAGCAAAAAGGCAAAATACGCACTTGATAAAAATATCAAAATATCGCTAAAAACAAAAAATATCGTTCTTTTGGTTTTTGTAGCTTTTATCATTTTTTATCCATTTTTTTAGGTTTTGACGGAATTTTAGAATTCCTAAATAAAACTAGAATTCCTAAAGTAAAATCTTAGAATTCCTAAGTAAATTCTAGCTAAGAATTCTAGAATTCTTAAGTAAAATCTAGAATTCCTAAAGTAAAATTCTAGAATTCCTACGGAATTTCTAGCTAGGAATTTTAGAATTCCCACGAAAAAACTAGAATTCCTAAATAAATTCTAGAATTCCTACGGAATTCTAGCTAGGGAATTCTAGATTTTTTAGACTTAAAGTGCGCTTTTTACGATGCGCGCTACTTTTTCTACTAGCTCATCGCTCATATCAGCCCCACTTGGCAGGCAGATACCACGGCTAAAAAGATCATCGCTAGTGCCGTCAGTCACAGCCTTTGCGCTCTTAAACACAGGCTGGGCGTGCATAGGCTTCCACAGCGGGCGGCTTTCAATATTTTCTTTGCTAAGTGCTTCAATCACTTTTAAATGTGCATTTTTTTCTTTAAATGCTAGCGTGGTTAGCCATCTATTTGCGCAGGTATTTTCAAGCTCAGGCATGAAATGATCCACACCATCTAAACCGCCCAAAAGCTCTTTATATAGCGCAAAAATCTCTCTTTTTCTTTTCACGCGCTCACTTAAAACCTCCATTTGCCCACAGCCAATAGCGCCTAAAATATTGCTTAAGCGGTAGTTATAACCATAGTCTAAATGCTCGTAGTGAAGCAAAGGCTCTCTTGCTTGCGTGCTATAATACCTTGCCTTTGAGAGCAATTTTTCATCATCGCTTACTAGCATTCCGCCGCCGCCACAAGTGATGATTTTATTGCCATTAAAGCTATATGCGCCAAAAACACCAAAAGTGCCAAGTGCTTTGCCTTTATAGCTTGCGCCAAGGGCTTCTGCGGCATCTTCAATTAGCGCAATATTATTTTCATCACAAATCTCGCAGATCTCATCTAATTTAGCAGCTGCGCCGTATAGATGAGTTAGGATTAGGGCTTTTGGCTTTTGCTCGCACTCACGAATAGCTTTTTTTAGCAGCTCTGGGCTTAGATTCCAGCTCTCATCGCAGTCAATTAACACCATTTTACAGCGTTCATACATTATAGGATTTACACTAGCTGCAAAGGTAAAAGTGCTAGCAAGCACGGTATCTCCGTCTTTTATGCCAAGAGTGCGAAGGGCAAGGTGAAGGGCAGCCGTGCCAGCATTTAGAGCAAGGGCGTATTTTGCGCCGCAATACTCTTTAATTTTACTCTCAAAGCCATCCACAAAAGCACCAAGTGGGGCGATATAGTTATCGCTAAAAGCTTGTTCTATGTTTTTTAACTCAGATCCACCCATATAAGGTGCTGATAAGAAAATTCTTTGCATTTTATATCCTTTCAAAGGACGCATTTTTTAAAGCACGCATTTTAGCACAAAAAGGCAAATGTTTAAGTCTAAAATAAAGATATTTTATAAAAATTTTAAAGGAATTCTAGATTGAAAAATGAAAAATAAGAAAAAAGTGGTGGCGAGGGGCGGAATCGAACCGCCGACACAAGGATTTTCAGTCCTTTGCTCTACCGACTGAGCTACCTAGCCACGCAAATAAAAGACTGAAATTATAGCAAGCTTTGCTTAAAATTACTTTAAATTTGCTATTTCTTCTTTAAAAATATCTCCACGCTGAGCGTAGCTTTTAAACTGATCTAGGCTAGCACAGGCTGGACTTAGCAAAGCCACGCCAGAGCCGCTAAAATCAGTATCTATTGCCTTTATGGCCTCTTTTAGCTCATAGCAAGCTAGACAAGAAATTCTAGAATTCCTAGCTAGATTTACGATTTTTTCGGTATTTGAGCCTATTGCATATATTTTTGGCTCTTGCTTTAGAGCAGATAGCGCATCAAAAACTGGACTTAAATCCACGCCTTTATCATCGCCTCCTAAGATTATAAAAATCTTCTCATTCTCATAACGGCGAATAGCTTGCATGCTAGCATCAATGTTGGTTGCCTTTGTATCATTTACCCATAGCCTGCCACGATTATCACGCAGTTCTTCAAGCTTATTATTTTCTATCACAAAGGTATTTACTCTTTCATAATCAGCTTGCCCTAGCAAAATTTTTTGCACAGCCAAAGCAAAAAGTGCATCCATTAAAAATGGCACTCTAAAAGCGATTTTATCGTACTCTAGCTCAAAAGTATCAGCCAAATCTTGCTCGCTAGAATAAAAATAAATCTTTGCACTAGAATTCCTTACAATCTCACGCTCCTTAAAGCACGCTGGGATGATAGCTATGCATTGCTCGTTCATCATGCTAAGTGGCTTTAGCTTGGCATTTTCATAGCCATTCATATCGCCATGCCAGCTAAGATGATCAGGCGTGATAGGCAAAAGTGCGTATATATCAGGTCTAGCTCGCTTTGTATAATGTATAGTAAAGCTAGAAGTCTCCAAAATCCATAGCCTTGCAGCTCTAGGCAAATCAGCAAGCGCAATGCCCACATTTCCACCCATAAAAGCCCCATGTAAGCGCAGTAAATGTTCACACATTTTAGTAGTAGTGGTTTTACCATTTGTTCCACTTATCCACACACTCTTTGGCATACCCATATCAAAAAAATAATCATACTCGCTGATTAAGTTTCTAGCTTTTAAAATCAGCTCATGACTTGGCGCAAAGCCTGGGCTTGGGATTTCAAGCTGGCTTTTTTCTGCCTTAAAATGCGAGCTTGGCAAAAGCAAATTCCCCCACTCATCGCTAGAAATTCTCTCAAACTTATCATCATAAATCGCCCAGCCACCGCTTTTTGCGATAGCTTTTGTGGTATTTGCGTAGCCAAAAAGTGATTTCATTATTATATAGCCTTTTTAGGGAATTCTAGATTTTAGCGGATTTTTAGCAAGATTAGCGCAATGATATTTGCCAAAAGCGCAATCATCCAAAAACGCACAATAATCTTACTCTCGCTCCAGCCTTTTATCTCAAAGTGATGATGTAGCGGTGCCATGAGAAAAATGCGTTTTTTGCGTATTTTAAAGCTTCCAACTTGAAGTATAACTGAGAGCGTCTCAAGCACGAAAATCACGCCTATTAGCACTAGTAAAATTTCGTTTTTTGTAGCTATACCAAGGTAGCCGATAAACGCACCTATACTAAGGCTTCCACTATCTCCCATAAATACTTGCGCTGGATAGCAGTTATACCACAAAAAGCCAAGCAGCGCCCCTATCATCGCACTTACAATGATAACTAGCTCGCCAATTCCAGCAAACTTTGGCAAAAGCAAATATCCGCTATATACAGCATTTCCCATAAAATACGCATAAACCCCAAGTGTGAAAATCGCAAGCACACTAGGCACAGTAGCAAGTCCATCAAGCCCATCAGTGAGATTTACAGCATTTGAGGCTGAGATGATAACAAGAGCCCAAAACAGCAAGCTAAAATAGCTAAAATCAAAAAGCGAGTTTTTCAAAAGTGGCAAATAAAACTTCGTATCAATGCTAGAAAACACCCACAGTAGTACGGCTGTTATAAGAGCCAAAATACACTGAATAACAAGCTTTTGCTTTGGGCTAAGTCCTGCGTGATTGCTAGCCCCTAAAATCTTTGCCCTATCATCAATAAAGCCAAGCAAAGAAAAACTAACAATCACAAAAAGTGAAATAAGCACAAAAGGCTCATCAAGCTTTGCGCTAAAAAGGCTAGCAACTACAGCTGAGGCGACAAAAATAATGCCACCCATAGTAGGCGTGTGACACTTGGCTTGATGAGTGCTAGGAGCTAGTTCGTAGATAGGCTGGCTAGCGCAGGCCTTTTTCGCCCAGCGGATAAAAAAGGGCAAAGCCAGCACGCAAAGCACAAAAGAGAAAAAAAACGCAAAACCAGCTCTAACTGTGATATAACTTAGAAAATTAACATTAAAAATTTCAGCAAAATAATAAAACATAAAAATATCCAAAAATAATTTAAAAAGCATAATTTTAACTAAGATAAGTTAATGTTTAACTTTTAAAGCTACAATTTGGCAAATAATTTTCAAAAAAGAGTAAAAAATGAGTAAAAAATGTATTTTAGTAATAACTGATGGAATCGGCGCAAATCCTGATAAAAATGACGCTAGCAATGCTTTTATGAGGGCAAAAAAGCCTACTTATGATATGCTTTTTAAAAAGGCAAATTTCTGCTATCTTAAAACCAGCGGTCTAGCTGTGGGCTTGCCTAGTGGGCAAATGGGAAATAGCGAGGTTGGTCACATGACAATAGGCTCAGGACGCATACTATATCAAAGCCTAGTTAAGATTGATAAAGCAATTGAAAATGGCAAGCTAGCTAGTAACCCTGCCCTAAAAGAGCTTCTAGCAAAATGCCAGCGCATTCATATAATAGGGCTTTATAGCGATGGTGGCGTACACTCGCATTTGCGCCACTTTGACGCTCTTATAGATATAGTAAAATCTGCTGGGGCAAAGCCCATAATCCACGCTATCACAGATGGTCGTGATGTGGTGCCTACTACTGGGGCAGGCTTTATAGAGCATTTAAGCAAGAAGTATGAAATAGCTAGCATTTGCGGACGCTTTTATGCTATGGATAGAGATAAGCGCTGGGATAGAGTAGAGAGTGCTTATAGAGTGATTGCTGAGAATTCTAATTTAAGCGAGCTTAGCCCTAATGAATATATGAAAAAAAGCTATGAAAATGAGATTTTTGATGAGTTTATAAAGCCTGCTAGCTTTTATGACTTTGGTGGCATCAAAGCTGATGATGGCATAGTTTTTGTAAATTTTAGAAATGACAGGGCTCGTGAGCTTTGCTCGGCTCTTAGCGTGGCTGATTTTAGCGAGTTTGAGCGCAAAAATATTTGCCCTAATCTAATCACAATTACTAAGTATGATGATAAGTTTACTTTCCCTGTGATGTTTGCCCCTGATGAGATAAATAACACTCTAGCGCAAGTAATAGCAGCAAATAACCTACGCCAGCTACACACCGCTGAGACTGAGAAATACGCTCATGTGACTTTTTTCTTTAATGGTGGCAAAGAAGAGTGCGTAGAAAATGAAGCCAGAGTGCTAATCCCAAGCCCAAAGGTAGCAACCTATGATGAAAAACCAGAAATGAGTGCTTATGAAGTTTGCGATGCGGTGCTAAAAGGGCTTGATGAGGGCTTTGATTTTATAGTAGTGAATTTCGCAAATGGCGATATGGTAGGACACACAGGCGATATAGATGCAGCCACAAAGGCAGTCGAGGCTGTAGATAGCTGTCTTGGCAAAATTATACAAAAAGCTAGCGCAAATGGCTACGAATACATACAAATCAGCGACCATGGCAACTGCGAGGCACTGCGCTCAGCTAGTGGCGAAATGCTTACAAATCACACCACTTTTGATGTATTTTGCTTTGTGCTTACTAGCGATGGTAGAAGATTGGAAATGGCAAGCGATGCAGGACTAGCAAATGTCGCTCCTAGCGTGCTAAAACTAATGGAGCTTGAAATTCCAAAAGAAATGGAAAAGCCGATTTTCTAGGCTTTGCTAGGGAATTCTAGAATTCCCTAAATTATGCTAAAATAAAAAATTTAAAAGCAATTCTAATATTGTGCACCTAGTGTGGCAAAACTGAGCGAGCACGAGCGTAGATAGAACAAATAGTTCATCAAGCAATTGCGAGCGAAGTTTGGTCGCAATAGGTGTGCAAGACGAATTGCTACAAAGGAGAATAAATATGAAATTTAGTGGAAAAAATGTCCTAATAACCGGCGCAAGTCGTGGAATAGGCGCAAGTATTGCTGAGAATTTAGCTGGCATGGGTTTAAAAGTATGGATAAACTACCGCAGCGACCCAGCACCTGCTGATGAGCTAAAAGCAAAGATTGAAAGCATTGGAGCAGTAGCAGCTCTAATTAAGTTTGATGCAAGTGACGAGAGCGGCTGGGCCGAGGCGATAAAGCTAATAACTGAAAGCGATGGCGAGCTAAGCTATCTTGTAAATAACGCTGGAATTACAAATGATAAACTTGCACTTCGCATGAGCGAGAGTGATTTTACAAGCGTGATTGACGCAAATTTAAAAAGTGCGTTTTTAGGCTGCAGAGAGGCTCTAAAAGTAATGAGTAAAAAACGCTTTGGTGCGGTGGTAAATATCGCCTCAATCGTGGGCGAAATGGGCAATGCTGGGCAAGTAAACTACTCAGCTAGCAAAGGTGGCATGATAGCTATGAGCAAAAGCTTTGCCAAAGAAGGCGCAAGCCGCAGTGTGCGCTATAACTGCGTAACTCCTGGCTTTATTGAAACAGCAATGACTGAGAAATTAAGCGATGAAGTAAAGGACTACTACGCAAAAAATATCCCGCTAGGCCGCATGGGCAAGGCTAGCGAAATTGCTGATGCGGTGGCGTTTTTGCTAAGCGATCATGCTAGCTATATCACAGGCGAGACGCTAAAAGTAAATGGCGGACTTTTGATGTAAGGAATTCTAGAATTCCTAGGAGTTTTTATAGGAATTCTAGATTTTTTTCTAGCTTTAAGCAATAATTTAAGCAAAATTATATTATTATTAGCAATTCTATTTTTATTAAGGAGTTCAATATGGCAATTTTTGACGAAGTAAGAGATGTAGTAGTAGAGCAACTAAGCGTGGCTCCAGATGCTGTAAAATTAGAGTCTAAAATCATCGAGGATCTAGGTGCTGATTCACTTGATGTAGTAGAGCTTGTGATGGCTCTTGAAGAGAAATTCGAAGTAGAAATTCCAGATAGCGAAGCTGAGAAGCTAAAAACTATCCAAGATGTAGTTACTTTCGTAGAAGGTCTAAAGAAATAATGCTAGGTGCATTGTTTAAAGGACTTTAATGAACAGAGTAGTAGTAACTGGCATCGGTATGATAAATGCCCTTGGCAATGATGCAAAAAGCTCGTTTAAAGCCATTTGCGAGGGAAAAACTGGTGTGAAAAAAATCACACTATTTGATCCCAGCGAGTTTCCTGTGCAAATCGCAGCTGAAATAAGCGATTTTAATCCTGAGAGCGTTGTAGATCCAAAAGATGTAAAAAAGCTTGATAGATTTATCGTGCTAGGACATGTGGCAGCTGATGAGGCTATGAAAGACTGCGGACTTAGTGAGTTTGAGCCAGATGAGTTTGGTATAAGCTCAGCTGCTGGTATAGGCGGCTTGCCAAATATAGAAAAAAACTCAAATATCTGCTTAGAGCGTGGCCCTCGTAGGATTTCTCCATTTTTTGTGCCATCAGCACTTGTAAATATGCTAGGTGGCGTAATTAGCATAAAACATAATCTAAAAGGTCCAAATGTCGCTAGTGTAACAGCCTGCGCTGCTGGAACTCACGCTATTATAGAGGCTGCAAAGACTATTATGGTAGGTGAAGCAAGAGCTATGCTAGTAGTTGGAGCTGAGAGCACTATTTGTCCTGTGGGCATAGGCGGCTTTGCTGCTATGAAGGCACTCTCTACTCGTAATGACGACCCAGAGCATGCTAGCCGTCCTTTTGATGGCGGTAGAGATGGCTTTGTTATGGGAGAGGGAGCTGGTGCTCTAGTGCTTGAAGACTATGAAAGCGCAAAGGCAAGAGGCGCAAAGATTTATGCTGAGCTAATAGGCTTTGGCGAGAGCGGCGATGCTCATCACATCACTAGCCCTAGTCTTGATGGACCAGTAAGGGCGATAAAAAGAGCTCTTAAAATGGCAGGCGATGTAAAGATTGATTATATCAATGCTCACGGCACATCAACACCAGCAAATGACAAAAACGAAACCGCAGCTCTAAAAGAGATTTTTGGCTCAAATGTTCCGCTAGTTAGTTCCACAAAAGGACAGACTGGACACTGTCTAGGCGCAGCTGGAGCAATAGAAGCTGTGATTTCTATCATGGCTATGAATGAGGGCATTGTCCCACCTACCATAAACCAGCTTGAAAAAGACGAAGACTGCGATTTGGATTATGTAGCAAATACTGCTAGAAAAGCAGAGCTAAATGTCGTAATGAGCGAGAACTTTGGCTTTGGTGGCACAAACGGCGCAGTAATATTTAAAAGAGTTTAGTTTTGGCAAATTATTTAGATTTTGAAAAAAACATAAAACAGCTTGATGAAGACATCATGAACGCTAGGATAAGAGGCGATGATGAGGCTGTGGCGATTTTAAATAGAAATCTTGAAAAAGAAATAGCAAAGACTTACAAAGGGCTAGATGAGTATCAACGCCTAGCCCTAGCTCGCCACCCTGATCGTCCTTATATGCTAGATTATGTTCGTGCGCTTTTTAGCGATGCAAAAGAAATTCACGGAGACAGAGCCTTTAAAGACGATACTTCTATCGTGTGTTTTCTAGGCTATATCGGTGGTAAAAAAGTAGTTATCATCGGCGAGCAAAAAGGCCGTGGCACAAAGTATAAAATCATGAGAAACTTCGGTATGCCGCATCCTGAGGGTTACCGCAAGGCTCTAAGGGTTGCAAGGCTGGCTGAGAAATTTGAGATTCCTATTGTATTTTTTATAGATACTCCAGGTGCTTATCCAGGGATTGGCGCAGAAGAGCGTGGGCAAAGCGAGGCAATAGCTAGAAATCTAGCAGAGCTTGCTACACTTCGCACTCGCACAATCTCAATTGTAATTGGCGAAGGCGGCAGTGGCGGCGCGCTTGCTATTGGCGTGGCTGATCGCTTTGCTATGCTAAAAAACTCAGTTTTTTCAGTAATTTCGCCTGAGGGCTGCGCGGCTATATTGTGGAACGACCCAGCAAAGGTTCAAGCAGCCACAAAGGCTATGCAAATCACTGCTGATGAGCTAAAAGCCCAAGGACTAATAGATGCTGTAATAGACGAGCCTATAAACGGAGCTCACCGTGACAAGCAAGGCGCAGCGCAGTTTGTAGGCGACTATATCGTTAGCGAGCTAAACGAGCTTGAAAAACACAGCATTGACGAGGTCATCTCGCAGCGCATGGAGCGCATACTAAACAAAGGTAGCTTTACTAGCTAATCTAGAATTTCACTTTAAGCTTTTAGGACAAAGTCTTAGAGTTTTAGGAATTCTAGATTGAATTTCTTAAAATAATTTACTGCTTAATTTAAGCTAAATTTCTAATAAAGTTTTCACTCATTTTGCCTTTATTTTTAAAAGGATAATAAATATTAAGCTTTTTCTAGTTAGGAATTCTAGAATTCCTAGGCTTTTGGGGGTTAGGGGGTATTTTTTATCTTATGGAATTCTAGTTTAGGAATTCTCTTTGGGAATTCTATAATTCCTAGGCTAAATTCTAGAATTCCTTAGAAAAAAGGGGTTTAAAGTGGCTTGCCCCTTTCTCTTGCCAGACACGAAACTAGCGAGCTGGGCTAGATTTATCTAACCCAAAAGCGAGCTAAAAAAGAATTCTAAAATTCCCAAGCTAAATTCTAGAATTCCTTAGAAAAAAATCTAGAATTCCTTAGAAAAAGGGGTATTTTTATTAGGGAATTCTAGATTAAGGAATTTTAGATTAGGAATTCTCTTTAGGAATTCTAGATTGAGAATTCTAGGCTAATATTTATAATCTTATAAAATATAAATTACAAATTACAAAAATACCCCTAACCCCAAAAACTTAGCAAAGAGTGGATGCGAAGCAAAAATAGGAATTCTAGATCAGGGAATTTTAGATTAAGGAATTATCTTTAAAAATTCTAGAATTCCTAGGCAAAATACCCCTAACCCCAAAAAACTTAGCAAATAGCGGATGCGTAGCAAAAATAGGAATTCTCTTTGGGAATTCTAGATTAAGGAATTTTAGATTAAGAATTCTAGTTTAAGGAATTCTAGAATTCCTAGGAATAAAATCGCTAAAAATCTAGAATTCCTATGTAAAATACTCCAACCAGCGGATGCTAAGCAAAAATAGAATTCTAGATTAGGAATTCTCTTTATGAATTCTCTTTGGGAATTCTAGATTAAGGAATTTTAGTTTAAGGAATTCTAAATTAGGGAATTCTAGAATTCCTAGGCAAAATACCCCTTAACCCCCAAAACCTAGCAAAGAGCGGATGCGAAGCAAAAAGGCAAACGCAAAGCACGGTTGCGTAGCAAAATAGGAATTCTAGTTTAGGAATTTTCTTTGGGAATTCTAGTTCGCAGCCTAGGAATTTTAGAATTCCCTAAGAAATTTTCCTAGGAATTCTAGAATTCCCTAGGCTTCTTTTGTGATAGTAGCGATGGGATTTAGCCCAGCTAGTTCTGTGATTTTAGCGCAGTAGAGTTTGCCATTTTCTAGCTTTTCTATCTCGCTTTCGTTTATTAGCACCTCGCCGTCTATGTCCCTATCCCACGCTAGCGGTTTTGCGCTGTAAAACAGCTCGCTCTCATCACTTTTGCCGTTTAAATACACTAAAATCTCTTTGCCCCTCATCGCTGCTAGGCTCGTATTTAGCGCCTTTGTAGTGATTTTTTCTATCTTTTTTAGGCGTGAGTTTATTATTTTTTTGCTCACTTGCTCCATGTCATAAGCAAGGGTGTTTTCTTCGCGCGAATACGCAAAAGCAGAAATTCTATCAAAAGAAAAACTCTCTAAAAACTCGCAAAGCTCATTAAAATCAGCCTCGCTCTCGCCAGGATGCCCCACGATAACCCCAGTTCGCAAAAAGCTATCAGGCGCTGCTCTCATCGTCTCTAAAAGCTTTAAAATATGCTCTTTTGGCGTGCCACGGCGCATAGTGTTTAAAAGGCTTTCGCTTATGTGCTGAATAGGCATATCAAAATAATTCACAAAAACAGGGCTAGCGATGATTTTACGGACTAGTTCTAGCGAAGTAGAACTTGGATAAAGATACAAAATGCGAGCCGAGCGCACACCAGCGATGCCCTCTACCGCATCAATCAAAGCCAAAAGCCCATCACGCTCACCGCTGTCTTTCATATAAGAGCTAGAATCTTGCGCTATAAAGCTAAAATCTTTATATCCACGCCCCACTAGCTCTTTTATTTCAGCGCTTATTGCACTTAGCGAGCGACTTTGAAGCTTACCTTTAAAAGTAGGTATAGCACAAAAGGCGCATTTTTGATTGCAACCCTCGCTTATTTTTATGTATGCGTGGTAGTTTGAGCCAGTTATTACTCTGCTTTCTTGCTCTTGTAAAAACACAGCGTTTTTAAAGTCCGCATTCTCACGCTTTGCGATAAGCTCATCAATCTTAGCAAAGTCCCCAAGCCCAGCAAAAAGATCAACCTCACCTTCAAGCTCACGCATTAGCTCATCAGCATAGCGCTGCATAAGACAGCCAGTAACTACCAAAAGCGAGCCCTTTTTACGCTCGCTACTAAGCTCTAAAATCGCTCTAATGCTTTCTTCTTTAGCACTTTCTATAAAGCCGCAGGTATTTACAATCAGCACATCAGCACTGCTTACATCATCAGTGATTTCATAGTTTTTTAGCCGTCCTAGCATGACCTCGCTATCTACTAGATTTTTATTACAGCCAAGCGAGATTAGATATAGTTTTGCCATTTTTTAACTCACAGCCAAAGATTATCAATAAGCCTAGTTTTGCCCACATACGCAGCGATTAGGATTATGCTTTTATCTGTTTGTATTTGATTTATGCTATTTAGTTCTCTATCACAAATCTCGATATAGTCTATTTTAAGTGGGTTTAGCACCTTTGCCATCTCAGCTTTTATCACATCACTACTAAAAGTACCTGCGCTTACTAGTGCTTTTGCCTTTACCAAAGCACGATATAGCTTACACGCCTCGATCAGCTCGCTCTCATCTAGATATGAGTTGCGACTTGAAAGTGCTAGCCCATCCCCTGCCCTGATTATATCGCAAGGCACGATTTCTATATCAAAAAATAAGCTTTTTACTAGATTTTGGACGATGATTAGTTGTTGGGTGTCTTTTTTGCCAAAATACGCACGCATAGGACGAATTATGTTAAAAAACTTAGCCAAAACAGTACAAACCCCATCAAAATGCCCAGGTCTAGTAGCACCCTCTAAAATGCTAGCTAGCGCACTAGGGGCTTTTATACTAATATCGCTTGGATACATTTGACTAACCTTGGGCAAAAATATAGCAGTTGCCCCAGCAGCCTTTGCTACCTCTATGTCGTGCGCCTCATCTCTTGGATAGTTTTCTAAATCCTCTCCAGGCAAAAACTGCGTAGGATTTACAAAAACGCTTACAATGCTAACTTCATTATCTTGAACTGATTTTTTTATAAGGCTTTCATGACCTGCGTGAAGTGCGCCCATGGTAGGCACAAAGCCGATTTCTTTGCCTTGATTTAAAATTAGAAAATCTTTTACTTCGGCGATATTTCTTAAAATTTGCATAAAGAATCCTAAAATTTAAAAAATAAAAGCCAACATTTTAGCACTTCGCCCTTAAAAACTTATAAAATTTAAAAAATCTTGTGCTATAATTTCTAAAAACTTAAGGATAAAAAATGCAGATTTTAAAATTTTCACAGCCGGATTTTGACGAAAAATTCAGCATTTTAGCAAATCGTGGCGAGATGGATATGAGTGAGGTTATGCCAAGAGTGGCTAGCATAATAGCTGAAATTCGCAAAAGTGGCGATAAGGCACTTTGCGAGCAAATAGCTCGCTTTGATAACTGGGAGCCAAAAAGTGGCTATGAGCTAAAAATCAGCACAGATGAGATGGAGCAAGCATGGAATTCTACCGATGAAAAGCTAAAAGAAGCCCTAAAAATCGCCTATGAGCGTATAAAAGCCTACCACGAAAAGCAGATTGAAAAAAGTTGGCTAAGCTATGAAAAAGATGGAGCTGTTTTGGGGCAAAAAATAACGCCAGTTGATCGTGCTGGGCTATATATCCCAGGCGGCAAGGCTGCTTATCCTAGCTCACTACTTATGAACGCAGTGCCAGCGATAGTAGCAGGAGTCGGTGATATCAGTGTTTGCACGCCTGCTGTGGGCGGGGAGGTAAATGCTCTGCTTCTAGCTGCTATGCACATGCTAGGCATAAAAAACGCCTATAAAGTAGGTGGCGCAAGCGCAGTTGCTGTAATGGCGTATGGCACAGATACTATTAGTAAAGTAGATGTGATAACTGGACCTGGAAACATATATGTAGCAACGGCTAAAAAAATGGTCTTTGGCGATGTTAACATTGACATGATAGCAGGACCTAGCGAAATAGGCGTTATCGCTGATAGTAGCTGTAATGCTCACAATATCGCAGTAGATCTGCTAAGCCAAGCTGAACACGATGAGATAGCAAGTAGTTTTTTAATCACCTTTGATGAGGGGCTAGCAAAGGCAATTGAGACTGAGATGATGAGCGTTTTGACTACTTTAAAGCGTGAGAAAATAGCAAGAGCAAGCGTGGAAAATAAAGCTGCTATCATAATCGCAAGGGATAAAGCCCACGCAATAGCACTAGCAAATGAGCTTGCTGTAGAACATCTAGAAATCGCTACAAATGATGCGTGGGAGTATTTACCGCATATCAAACACGCAGGCGCAGTATTTTTAGGGCACTTTACGCCTGAGGCTGTGGGCGACTACCTAGCAGGGCCAAATCACACCTTGCCGACAGGCGGCACAGCTAGATTTTTTAGCCCACTTGGAGTAAATAACTTCGTAAAGAGAAGCTCAGTAATAGCTATGAATGAAAAAACCTTGCGCGAACTAGCCCCAGCGTGCATGGCACTTGCTAGCGCAGAAGGACTTGGCGCGCACGAGCTATCAATAAAAGTAAGACAATAAATATTGCTTAAATTCTAGAATTTGGACTTTTTAAATTCTAGAATTTAAGAGCAATTCAAGAGCTAAATTCTAGAATTTGAAAATTCTTTGCTTTTTGCTTGTTTTTTGCTCTACATTGCCATAAATTAAAATATTTTGTAAGTTTTAAGTAGTGGTGGCATTAAGCACATCTATTAAAAGATTGTCATTCATTTTCTACCCTTTCAGTTCGATTTTTTCATATGCGTAACCACTTTTGTCAAAAAACATTTTAAGATTTTTTGGCTCAATTTTTATTCTTTGCTTTAAATAAACATCCACTTCTTTTTGGATATTTTTATTTAGCATTGTTATATTTATAATTTTTTCATCTTGTTTAATCAAATAAGCATCAAATAATCTATATTCTTTTAAATTTCTAGAAAATAAATAATACGAGAATTTTCCAATCACACCTAATATTATAAGAAGTGGCATAAAAGGAAATAAAGCAAAATGGACAAATTTATTATAATTTGATAGTTTTTGTGACTTATGATAAATCGGCTCAAAAGTTTTGTAAATCTCAAAATTAGTGCTTAGATCTATATTTTCAAGCTCGTTATTTTCTTGTAAAAAATATATTTTATTGTTTGTAAGTTTTACTAATCGTTTATTTTTATATTTAGCATATTGAGTTATAGTTGGGACAAACATAAGAATGGCGCAAAACAAAATATTTGTTCCAGGCTTTAAAACAGCTATCAACAAACACGCAAAGATTAGTGGAGATTCTCTTAATAAAATAAATAATAAATTCATATCTTTTATTACAATAGGCTCTTTATCGTAATCTCTCATTTTACCTCGCTTTTGAAAAAAGAGCAGAATTATATAAAAATAAAGCTCAAAAAATTACACTTATATAAAACTAATAATTTTTTTTAAGAAAATTTTAAAAAATATAAAGTACGATTGCTAGAAAATATTTTGCCAAGCTGATACTTAAATTCTAGAATTTAAGTAGAAAAAATTTTGGAATTTTAAGAAATGCTTAACTAAAATTGGTATAAAATTTGCTTATCTAAAAACAAAAAAGGCTTCAAGGAGGATAAAATGGCAATGACAATCGGTTCAACGGATTACACAACCGGACTTCAAAACAAATATATGAACAACGCTCAAAGTAGCGCAAGCAAAGCTCTAGGCAATATCTCAGCACTTCGCGCGCTAAGTGGGACTGATACAGCAAACCTAGCTATCGCAGACGCACTTCGCAGCGATGCTAATGGAGCACGCCAAGGCCTAGCAAACGCAAATGACGCAATCGGCATGATGCAAATCGCAGATGGCGCATTAAGCAGTCTAAATGACGCTACAAACCGCATGAGCGAACTAAGCGTGCGAGCAGTAAATGGCGTAAAGCTTGATGCAAATGGAAATATTGATCCAAGTTCTATGAATACTGACTATCAAAAAGCGATTTCAAGCGAAATGAGCGCACTAAAAGAGAGTATGCAAGGCAGCATTGACCAAGCTACTTTTAATGGTAAAAGCGTGTTTGGCGGTCAGTTAAACTTTGAGACAACTAGTGGCGTAATCGGTGTAAATGTAGAAGCACCAAACCTAAATCAGCTTGATATCAGTAATCCACAAAGCATAAAAGACTTTAGAGACACAATAAACCGCATGAGAAGCGATATAGGCGCAGCACAAAACAATATCGCAAGCAACGCAGAGAGCATAGCTATAAAAAATATAAATCTAACAGCTAGCCAGAGCCAACTACAAAACAGCGATATAGCAAAGAATTATAGCAATTTACAAGCTTCAAATATGAAACTAAACGCTGCTACAATCGCAAGCGCACATAACTTTGCTGGCCTTCAAAACAAAGTAGCTACTTTACTTGCTTAATTTAAAATTCCTAAGCATTTTAGCTTAGGAATTCTAGAATTCTAGATTTTTTTCTAGGAATTCTAGAATTTTTTCTAGGAATTCTAGATTTTCTACATTTTTTTCACAGAGGGAATATGAGAGCTTTTGGCGAATGGGAAGAACAAAGTGCGCTGCTGCTAGCCTTGCCGAATAAAAACACTGACTGGGCACCGTATTTAAAAGAGATACTTGATAGCTACTATGAGCTTATAACTGCTGTTAGCAAATACCAAAAAATCATACTTTTAGCCAAGGATACCAAAGAGAATTCTAGATTTAAAATGCCAAATGTAGAGTTTGCGCCTGTGGCTGTAAATGATACTTGGATTCGTGATTATGGCGTTATTTGCGCTGATGATGGCTCTGGTGTGAGATACTATGATTTTTGCTTTGATGCTTGGGGTGGGAAGTTTGAGTCCGTCCTTGATAATGCTGCAAACAAAGAACTTTTTAGACTTGGCGCGTTAAAAGGCAAGCGCTATGAAATTCCGCTAGTGCTAGAGGGCGGCAGCGTGGATTTTAATGGTTCTGGTGTGATGCTAACTACTACAGAGTGCTTACTAAATGCTAATCGTGGCTCAAGAGATAAGCAAAATCTAGAATTCCAGCTAAAAGAGCTTTTTGGCTTAGAGCAAATAATCTGGCTAGAAAATGGAGAGATTTTAGGCGATGATACAGATAGTCATGTTGATACTTTGGCTAGATTTATTGACCCTCACACCATAGCCTACGCAGCTTGTGATGATAAGGCCGATCCGCACTACCTGCCACTTTCAAAAATGAAAAGCGAACTAGAAAAAACTGGCTTTGATCTAGTGCCGCTGCCGCTGCCAAAGCCTGTGATGTTTGAAAATAGACGCCTTGGGGCTACATATGCGAATTTTATTTTTATAAATGACGCTCTTATCGTGCCTACATACGGCGATAAAAAAGCTGATGAAACTGTGCTAAATGCGCTAGCAAAGCATGTTAAAAATAGAGATATCATCCCTATTGATGCTAGGGTTTTTATCCGCCAAAATGGCAGTTTGCATTGTAGTTCGCAAAATATCTATAAAGGCAGTAAATGAGTGCCAAAAAAAGCTTTATTACTCCACCTTTTATAGCTGGACTTACTGCTAGCGTGCTTGCTGTTATCAAGCTAGTTTTTGGGCTTAGCAGTGGTTCTATGGCTGTTGTTAGCTCTGCGCTTGACTCACTTGGGGATTGCTTAGTAAGTGCGATTAACTTTTTTGCGCTTAAAAAAGCCAATGCTCAGCCAAATGAGAAATTTAACTTCGGCTATGGCAAGATTGAAGCACTCACTACGCTATTTGAGGGCTTTTTTATCATGGGGGCAGGCTTGCTTGTCGCTTATGGTGGAGTTATGAAAATACTAAACCCTGAGCCTATTGATTTTAGCATAGGTGCTGTGGTTATGGTGATTTCGCTTGTGATGACAACTGCGCTTGTTATTTACCTGCGCCGCGCGGCTGCTAAATACGATAGTATGATTATCTACGCTGATGCTACGCATTATCAAGTAGATTTGCTTACAAACGCAGCCACGCTAGCAGCTTTGATAGTCGTTCATTTTAGCGGTTTAGTCATTATTGATGCGCTTTTTGGTATAGGTGTTAGTGCTTATATTGTATTGCAAGCTATGCCACTCATCAAAGAAAGCGTGTATATGCTTCTAGATGGCTCACTACCTACTGAGATAACAGATGAGATAAAAGAGCTAATAGCCAAAAAAGAGCCTATTCTCTCAACCCACCTAATCCGCACTAGAAAAAGTGGAAATATTTGCTATTTTGGCGTTCATTTGGTGTTTGATCCAAACATTACCCTAGCCAAAGCCCACGAGTGCGAAGCAGAGCTAGAAAAAGAAATAAAAGAGAGATTTAGCCAAAATAAATGGATATTTGAAATTCACTTTGATATCACAGATGATGAAGAGATTGAAAGGGGCGAAATATGAATGAGCTAAATATAGCTATCATAGCACATGCTTATGAAGGCAGCAAAGAAGCAAGCATTGCTAAAACCTGCGCTTTAATAGAGCGTGCAGCAAAAGGCGGTGCACAGCTAGTTTGCCTTAGCGAGCTACATCAAGGGGCATATTTTTGCCAAAGGCAAAATGTAGATAACTTTGATCTAGCAAAGGATTTTAATAGCGATTGCGAGTTTTGGGGCTCTATAGCAAAAAAACACGCTATAGTGCTAGTAACTTCGCTATTTGAAAGGCGCAGTGCTGGGCTGTATTTTAACACAGCGGTGGTCTTTGAAAAAGATGGCTCTATAGCTGGCAAATACCGCAAAATGCATATCCCAGATGATCCAAACTTCTATGAAAAGTTTTATTTTACCCCAGGTGATCTTGGCTTTGAGCCCATAAAAACTAGCCTTGGCACACTTGGCGTGCTAGTGTGCTGGGATCAGTGGTATCCAGAAGCTGCTCGCATAATGGCTCTAAAAGGAGCTGAAATTCTTATATACCCAACAGCTATAGGCTGGTTTGATGGTGATAGCAGCGATGAAAAAGCTCGCCAGCTTGATGCGTGGATGGCTGTGCAAAGAGGGCACGCAGTAGCTAATGGCTTGCCGGTAGTAGCGATAAATCGCATAGGCTTTGAAAGTGCTAGGCTAAGCGATAAAAACGCACTTTGCGCTGGGAATGAGGGCATTAGATTTTGGGGGCATAGTTTTGTTTATGGACCTCAGGGCGAAAAGCTCTTTGAAAGTGATGAGAATAGCGAGGTTTGTGAGGTGATCAAGCTTGATAAAGGGCGCTGTGAAAATGTGCGTAGATGGTGGCCGTTTTTGCGTGATAGGCGCATAGATAGCTACAAAAAAATTCTAAAAAGATTTTGTTAAAAAAACTTAGATAAAACTTATTAAGAATTCTAGAATTCCTAATAAGTTTTAACCAAAAAATAAACTTTTTACAATAAATTTTTAAAAAAATCATTTTTTAAGTAAAAAAGACTTACAAATTCGCTATAATTCCGCAAAAATTTAAAGGGTGAAAAAATGTTAAATTCAATTAGCAAAAAAGTCATCTTGGGTATAAGCATTGTTTTGCTTATCAGCTTTGGTATACTTGAAGCTATTATTATAAATGAGTTTCAAAGCTACAATAAAAAATCTGCCAAAGAAAATATCGCAATGATGGGAGAGTCTATCTTTCAAACCGTGCGAACATCGATGAATACAGGCGACCCTGAGGTGATTATGGGCACAGTTCACGAAGCTAGCCAAATCGAAGGTGTAAGCTCACTAGTAATTTACCGCTCAGACACCATAGCCGAAATCTTTAATCTAGAAAAAACTCCACCAAAAGATGATATAATCGCAAATCAGTTTAAAAATCCAGAAAAAATCACGCTAGAATTACAAAAAGGTGATCAACACCTACTTCGCCAAATCGTGCCTTTTGTAGCCAAAGCCCAGTGTCTGGCCTGCCACGCAAACGCAGCTGAGGGTGAGGTGCTTGGTGTGATGGATCTAGAATACTCACTAAACAAACTTGATGAGGAGACCTTTGAGGCTAGCAAGCTATTTTTAGCTATTTTTATAATTTCTCTTATTATTACCTTGCTTGTAGTAGTAGGGCTTCTTCGCCATGTAGTAATCTTGCCAATAAATAACCTACTAGCAAAAGCAAAAGATCTAGCTGTAGGCGAAGGCGATCTAAGAGCTCGCATCGATGTTCGCTCAAAAGATGAAATAGGCTCAAGCTCAGCAAATATCAATCAGTTCATAGAAAAAATTCAAAACACAATCATAGCTGTCAAAAAAGACGCAGATAATGTAGATGAACAAAGCGAGTCACTATACTCAAACTCAAACAAACTCTCAAGCAATGTCCAAGACGGACTAAAGCAACTTGAAAGTCTAAGTGAAATTTCACACCAAGTAGAAGACGAGCTTGAAAACTCTAAGGTTCTAGCAAGAGAAGCGGCTAACTCAAACAAAAGCTCATTTACTGAACTTGGAGTGATGATAACAGAGCTTGATAAGTTTGTAGGCAGAGTCCAAAGCGCAAACAAAGAAGAACAAGCCCTAGCAGCCCAAAGCAAAGAACTAGTAGCCAAAACTGAGGCTATCAAAAATATCCTTGGCACCATAGCAGAAGTCAGCGAGCAAACAAACTTACTAGCGCTAAATGCTGCTATAGAAGCAGCTCGTGCTGGCGAAGTAGGTCGTGGATTTGCAGTAGTAGCTGAAGAAGTTCGCAAACTAGCCGAACAAACAGATCAAAGACTAGCTCAAATAGACGCTGATGCTAATAGCCTAATAAAAGAAGTAAATAGCCTAGGTCGCGCCCTAGCAAGCAACGCTACTAAAATCGGTCAGCTAAACGATGATGCCAGCTCACTAATAGCACAAGCTAGACAAACACAACAAAACAATAGCAATGCCCTTGAAATGGTAAGTAGCGTGGCACAAAAAGCTGAGAGTATCAAAACTCAAATCGACAAGCTAACAAAATGCGTAGATGAAAGCAATCAAATAACCAAAAACAACGCTGAAATCTGTGATAATGTAGCTGCCTCAGCTACCAAGCTACACGATACTACAATCAGCCTAGAAAAACGCCTAAGCAACTTTAAAGTGTAATAAAACAAGGAATTCTAGATGAAATTCTAGAATTCCTACATCTCTAAGCAATACCAAAAAGGTAAATTCTAATAATCTAGAATTCCTACTAGAATTTTTAAAATGCTAAAAATCGGAGAAAAATTGATAAAACTAAGCAAAGCCAAACCAGCTGATATAAAAGCAATGCAAACCCTAGTCGCCCCGCAAGTAGAAGCTGGCATAATACTACCTAGAAGCGATGATGAAGTAGCCCAAAACATTCGCTCGTATATCCTAGCTAAAAGTGGTGAGCAAATCATCGGCTTTGGTGCTTTGCACATAATAGCCCCCGACCTTGCTGAGGTTCGCTCGCTAATCGTAGCACCAAGCGAACAAAAAAGCGGTATAGGTGCAAAAATCGTAAACGAACTAATCGCTGAGGCTAGAGAACTTGGGCTTACAAGGGTTATTGCCCTAACCTACGCTCAAGGTTTTTTTGAAAAACTTGGCTTTAAGTTAATAGAAAAAAACCAAATCCCAAGCCAAAAAATATGGAGTGACTGCGTAAAATGCAAACACTTTCCAATCTGCGACGAAAAAGCCCTAATGCTCTGGCTCTAAGCCTTTTGCTCGTAGCTATCATAATCTACGAGATGCTTAGCACGGCGTTTTTATTTTTGCCACCACTTATGGGTGTGATTTTTACTTATTTAGTAGAAAAGCGCCGTGAGGCAGAAAAACTGCTCTCAGGTGTGGCTATGCCGTGGTTTGCGACTTTTGCTCTACTCATATTTGCTGAGCAGTTACATGGCTTTGTACTTTTTAGCTCGGCTATTTCGTATTTGCTGTTTTATCATATTTTTTATGAGTGGGTGGTGATAAACTTTAAAGCTCGCATTATACAGCTTGCTATTTTTAACGGGGCTGCTTATATAGGCACATATAGCATTAGCAATCTAGTGCTATATGTGCTAGATCGTGAGCTTTTGCGCTACTCGGTAGAGTATGTGTATTTCATCATTGCTGAGTGCTTGCTTTGTCTTTTTATATTTAAAGAAAGTAAAATATGAGAATAAAAATTGCCTTTACCTTGCTTGCTTTAATGTGGATTCTGCTACTAACTAGAGTGTATTATCTAAGCATAAAATCAAACAAATACTACGAGCAAATAGCCGAACAAAACTCTATAAAATCAGAGCGCATCGCCCCTGTGCGTGGGCAAATCCTAGACCGCAATCACCAGCCACTAGCTGTAAATGACCTTGGTTTTAGCATAAATATCAAACCACACATTAAAAAAGATGCTGAGCTAAATAGCTATATAGAGCATATTGTCTCGGTTTTTCCTGAGTTAAATGCTACCCAGCTTGCTAAAAACTACCGCCGCTTAGACTCACCTTATCACCAAGATTTCGTGCCAGTAGTGGAGTTTTTGGACTACAACAAAACCCTTACTCGCTACGCTCAGCTTGAACTAAATGATGCTATTTCGGTGCGCGCTACATCAAAAAGGCTATATCCCTACGGCGATCTAGCAAGCCACATCATCGGCTACATAGGCAGGGCAAATCTAAAAGACACAGAAGAAGACCCTACCACAAAGTTAACAAACTACATAGGTAGAGCTGGTATAGAGCGCTTTTATAATGATGATTTGCAAGGCATCCCAGGACAGCGCCGCACCAGAGTAACAGCACTAAATCAACGAGTAGAACTAGTAGAACAAATCAATCCATCAAGCTCTGATGTAATGCTCTCAATAGATCTAGAATTGCAAAAATATTTACTAGAAGCCTTTGGTGAGCAAAGAGCAGGTGCGATAATCGTTATGAATGCTAAAAATGGAGAGATTTTAGCAGCGGCTAGCTTTCCTGAGTACGACCTAAACCCCTTTGTGCTAGGAATTCCGCAAAAAGAATGGGATGAGCTGATAAATGACATTGACCATCCTTTTACAAACAAGCTTGTAAATGCCCTATATCCGCCAGGTAGCGTTATTAAAATGACTATGGGAATGGCGTTTTTTAATAGCAATTTGTTTAATGCTCACTCGCCTATACTTTGCGATGCGTATTTTGAACTAGGTGATCGCAAGTTTCGCAACTGGACAGATAAAATCAACTACAATATGACCATAGTAGATGCTATCAAAACTAGCTGCGATACCTACTTTTATAGGGGGGCGTATCATGTGGGGATTGATAGGATTACTCCGGTGCTTGAGCGATATGGCTTTGGCGTGCGAACTGGAATTGACCTGCCAAATGAGTATGTGGGAGTAGCACCAGGCAAAGAGTGGAAACGCAAACGCACCAAAGAGCCGTGGTTTCAAGGTGATACCATAAATACATCCATAGGGCAAGGCAATTTTTTGGTAACGCCGGTTCAAATTGCTAAAAATACAGCTATTTTTGCTACTGGGCGTTCTGTTACGCCGCATTTTGCGCTTAGAGTGGGAGAAAAAGAGCTAGTCTGGGATAGTAATGATACTATGAGCGAGAGCGAAAAAGCTGCTCTGCCAGAGGTTCGCCGTGGTATGTGGGCGGTGGCAAATGAGCCTGGCGGGACTGGATTTAGAGCCCTAGCAGGCGCAAAAATAAGGCTTGGTGCAAAAACTGGCACCGCTCAGGTTGTAGGCATCAGCCAAAGCGAAAAAGTGCGTATAAAAGAAGAAGCCATGGAGTATCTAAACCGCTCTCATGCGTGGATCACCACCTATGGTCCAGTTGAAGAGCCGCAGTATGTAGTAACTGTGCTCGTCGAACACGGTGCGCACGGCGGCAGCACTGGTGGACCAATCGCAGCAAGAGTATATAATAAGCTAATTGAACTTGGCTATATAGATGAAAAATACCTAAAAACGGCTAAGAAATAATCTAGAATTCGCTATGGAATTCTAGATTAAGGAATTCTAGAATTTTGCTAGGAATTCTAGAATTTTGTTAGGAATTCTAGAATTAAGAATTCTATATTTAGGAATTCTATATTTAAGAATTCTATATTTAAGAATTCTATATTTAGGAATTCTATATTTAGGAATTCTAGTTTTAGGAATTCTAGAATTTTACTAGAAATTCTAGAATTTTGTTAGGAATTCTAGATTTAAGAATTCTAGAATTTTACTAGGAATTCTAAAATTAAGAATTCTAGATTTAAGAATTCTAGAATTTTGCTAGGAATTCTAGTTTTAGGAATTCTAGAATTCCTAGGTAAAAAATACCCCCTAACCCCCAAAAAGCAAGCAACCACCGGATGCGAAGCAACCAGCGGATGCAAAGCAAAAAAAACCATAGCTGCTAGCAGATACAAAATAATAAAAATATTTTTAAATATTTAATAGCATAAAAAATATTTTAAATGATTTTTATGCTATAATACGCTAAAAATGCTACATAAAGAGTAAAATATGATTATTTCAATAATAAATAAAAAAGGTGGCGTGGGAAAAACCTCATTTGGCTTTTCTATAGCAAAGGATTTGGAGCTGTATTTACAAAGCAATGATGCTAGCATAATCGAGAGCATTTATCCAAATATGAGCAAAATCTCAGCGCAGCCAAAGCTAATTGATAACTGCGTTTATGATTTTGGCGGATTTGTGAGCGCTGGCGTGCTAGACATAGCCACAAAAAGTGATTTTATCATTGTGCCTTGTACTGCGCTATATAATAGCATTTTGCGCACGAGTGAGACTATAAACGAGCTAAAAGAGGTAAATAAAAATATCATCGTGCTAATAACAGACTACACAAGCGACGAGGACAAAGAGCAAGTAGAAAGTGCGCTTAAAAGTAGCTTTAAAAATCTAAAATATTTTTATTTTAAACGCTCAAAAATACTAGAAAACTCAATGCGACTTGGCGGGTCATTTAAAGAACTTGGTGAGGCTAGCCCCTTATTAAAAGTGGCTTATAGGAATTTTCTTGGTGAGTATGATCGGCTTTTAAAAACATTAAAAAGTATTTAAAATATTTTTTATGCTTTAAAAATATAAATAACATTTAAAAGGCTAAATATGCAAAAAAAAGATATAAACGAAGTTTTAAAAGAAGCAAATAGCTCTGGTATCACAGCACAGCGCACCTTTGAAGCCCAGGATAGACCTAGGGGTAGAAAGCCAAAAAACGAGGACGAAAAAGCAAATCAAAGAGTGTGCTTATACCTTACAAAAGATGAGTACGCAAAGCTTGAGAGCATTTCACAGCAAAAGTTTTTAGGCATGTCAGCCCAAAGCTTAGCAAAACAAGCCTTGCTAAAGTTCATTAGTGAGCAAAGTTAGGGCTAAAATGGGGATTTTACAACGTAGCCTTAGCATAGCAGGTAGGGTGATAAAAGTGCTTGGATTTATGCTATTTCTTTTTGTTTTGGGGCTTGATATCCTCTATCACGCAGTGGTGCTAAGTAGCGATCAAATCATCTTTTCAAATGCTAAAATGGCTGAGATTTTAAGCATTTTTATGGCTGAGTGCATTTTGTTTTTTATAAGCTTTTTTATCTTGTTTTAGTATGTCTGTTTTTTGGGCTCAAATTGCTAGTTTTAGCTTTTAAAAAGCCCTAAAATACTAGCACAGTTCTGCTAAAAAGCCTTAAATGCTAAAATTATTTTATACCTCATTCTGCGCTTTATAGCCTTTTGCCTTTGCAAATGTGCTTAAATCATCTTTTATCCCATCAGCCAAGCTGCACTCCTAGCTAAGCAAACTTCTAGTAAAGCATGAAATATTAAGCAAATCATCAATTATAAACTTGCTCAAAATCACCACTTCATAAGGCTTGTATTTTTTAGCCTTAAAGACAAATTTTTTAAAATAACAGCAAAATAGCAGCAGTTTTAAAAAAATAGTCAGTATTGAAGCAAACAAAGCATGTATCAAAAAGATTTAGAGATTCTTTGTAAAAAGCTTAAAATAAAGAAAATGGTGGAGGTGTGCAGGGTCGAACTGCAGTCCAAAAAAGCGTCCAAAAACTCATCTACATGTTTAGCAAAAGTGAAAATTTCGCTCTTGCAGGCTCACTTTCCAAAACCTCTTACAAAAGCTAAGCAAGATTTTCGTCCCTTGTGCTAGCCGGGCACAAAAGCTTAGTCCCTATAATGACCCAAATCAGCACGCCTAGAGACGAGCGCACCACAGGGGCTCAACTGAACTTACGCAGCTTTAGCGTAAGCAGGAGCAAATTTAACGTTGTTTGCGTTTAATTTTAATTTAGGCTTTTTAAGCTATGCCAAAAGCTACATGCGAGCTAATCTCGGCTCTCCTGTCGAAGCCAAATCACCCCCACAAAAAAGTGGACGGCAATTCTACTACTTTTTACTTAAAATAAGATTAAAATTCTAGAATTCCTATACAAAATTCTTAGAAATTCTAGAATTTCCTAGAAAACTAGAATTCCTAAGCTAAATTCTAGAATTCCTTAAATAAAATCCAGAATTCCTATACAAAATTCTTAGGAATTATAGAATTCCCTAGAAAACTAGAATTCCTAAGCTAAATTCTAGAATTCCTTAAATAAAATCTAGAATTCCCATATAAAATTCTTAGGAATTCTAGAATTCCTAGGCAAAAATCTAGGCTAAAAGCATGCCTTTTGCGACTTCATCTCTTTTTGCTCTACCCTCTAGTAGCTCTAAAAGAGCAAGACCAAAATCATATGCTGTGCCTGGTCCTCTTGAAGTGATGATTTTGCCCTCAATCACTACTTTTTCTTTGCTTGGGGCGCTAGTGCTTACATTACTCTCAAAGCCAGGGTAGCAAGTATAAGCGCCTTTTATAAGCCCAGCCTTAGCAAGCGCCATAGGTGCTGCGCAGATTGCCGCGCAGTATTTGCCAGAGTTTGCCTGAGAAAGTAGAAGCTCTCTTAGCTCGCTACTCTGGCTTAGGTACTCGGCGCCTGGCAAGCCACCTGGCAAAATAATCATATCGCAAGTGCTAAAATCATAGCTTTTTAGCGTGCTATCAGTCTTTATGCTCACGCCATGCGCACCTATGACCTCACTACTATCCAAGCCCACAAGGCTAGCATCCACGCCACCTCTGCGCAAAATATCAAGTGGAGCGATAGCCTCAATCTCCTCAAAGCCAGTTGCTAGAATTATTGCTGCTTTCATCTTTTCTCCTTTGAGTAAAATATAAGGAATTCTTAAATTCCCTACTCGCCCATGACATCAGCTGCTTTTATACCAAGCAGACCAAGGGCTGTGCGAATGCTAAGAGCACATAGCTCAAATAGCTTTAAAAGCATGCTTTCATGCTCGCTGCCTAGCACTTTGTTTTCATTATAAAACTTGTGAAAATCACCTGCTAAAGTGCGCAAATACTCGCAAATTTTATGCATCTCTCTTTTGCTAAGCGCAGCTTCAAGCGTGCTATTTAGATTAAGAGCGTTAAAAGCTAGGTTTTGCCCCTCAGGGCTAAGTACGCTAAAATCAGCATTTGCTATACTCTCATCGCTTAGGCTAGATTTTGTCCTTACTTGATGGACGCGTGCGTGAGCGTAGTTTATATAAAAAACAGGATTTGAACTATCTGTTTTTTTAAGCTCGTCTATATCAAACTCCAAAGGAGTATTTGCTGATTTTGAGATAAAAATGTAGCGTAGAGCATCGCTGCCGATTTGCGCTACTATATCGCTCATTAGTATAGCTGTGCCATTGCGTTTTGAGATTTTAAAGGGCTTAGCGTCTTTAAGCAGATTTACCATTTGCATCAAAATAACCTCAAGCTTGCTCTCATCATAGCCTAGAAAATGAATAGCTGCTTTTAGCCTAGCGATGTAGCCGTGGTGGTCAGCACCCCAGATGTTGATATAGTGATCGAATCCTTGCTCAAACTTATAGCGGTGATAGATGATGTCGCCTGCTAGGTATGTAGGGCGACCATCCTCTCGCACGACCACACGGTCTTCGTCATCGCCACATTTTGTGCTAGCGATAAATGTTTTTCCATCTTTTTTATACATTTGCTCGCTTTTTGCTAGCTGAGCTATGGTCTCTTCTAGCTCGCCATAGCGTTCTTTTTCGCTTGCCCAGTGCTCTATGAAAATATTATTATCAGCCAAATCTTTTTTAATGATTTTTAGCACTTCGTCTTTAGCAATCTGCGCTAGATGCGCCTCATCACTAAAAATTTGCTCGCCATAACGCTCTTTTATCACAGGTATTAGCTCGTCTATATACTCGCCTCTGTAGTATTTCTCAGGGTAGCTTACAGGCTCACCAGCAAGCTCCTTTGCCCTTAGTGCCATGCTAAGCCCTAGCAGGTCTATTTGATTGCCAGCATCATTTATATAATACTCAGTGCGAACCTCATGCCCAAGGTGCTTTGCTGTGCGCGCAAGAGCGTCTCCATACACAGCCCCACGCACATGTCCTATGTGAAGTGGCCCAGTTGGATTTGCGCTTATATATTCTATGTAGAATTTCTCAGGCTTTTCTTGCTTTATTTTGGCAAAATCAGCTGGATTTTTTAAAGCCTTAGTAGCAAAGTCATTTAAAAAACCAGCATTAAGTTTGAAGTTTACATATCCGCCCACAGCCTCTGCGGTAAAATCATCATTTGCGCTAGAATTCAATTTCTCGGCAATTTCAATAGCAATTTGCGGAGGGGCTTTTTTTAGCTCTTTTGCTAGCACAAAAACTGGCATTGCATAGTGAGCTAGATTTTTGTCTTTTGGCTGTTCTAGCTTTGCTTTTAAGTCGCAGCCTAAGATACTTTCTATTCTAGCTTTTAGCATATTTTTCATTAGGCTTTTTGCTCGCTATTCGTGTTTGTTTGAGTATTTGCTTGAGTGTTTGTTTGAGTGTTTGTTTGAGTGTTTGTTTGAGCGGTGTTTTCAGTCTTTGTGATTTGCTCATTTTGTTCATCATCGCTCATTTCTTTTTTAAAGCTTTTTATGCCTTTACCCACGCCTTTTGCTAGCTCAGGTATTTTTTTTGCTCCAAAAAGCAGCACAATTACAGCCAAAACAATCAGCCAGTGTCCCATACTAAATGATCCCATTTTTTCTCCTTATTTAATTATTCCAGTTTTGGCAAAACTCTTCTATCTCAAAGTTTGCACATTTTGAGTGCATTGAGATAAAAATCGCCCTTAAGCTCTCATAAGCCGCCTCTAAATCATCATTTACGATAATATGGTCGTAGTCTTTTATGTATTTCATCTCGTTTTTAGCATTTTCTAAGCGAGTTTTTATACTCTCATTACTTTCACTGCCTCTATTTTCTAAGCGAGAGGCTAGGATACTAGAGTTTTTCGTGCTGATAAAAACAGCGGTGATTTCTTTAGGATACTGCTTTTTGGCTAGAAAATAGCCTTGAACATCTATATCAAAGACCACTACTTTACCCTCATTTAGCGCATGCGTTACAGGTCGCAGGCTCGTGCCATAGAGATTACCATGTACATTTGCCCACTCCAAAAAAAGCCCAGCGTTAATATCAGCTTGAAACTGCTCTTGGCTTATAAAATGATAATTCACGCCGTCTTTTTCACCCTGCCTAGCAGCTCTTGTGGTGCTTGAGATTGAAAAATAAAGCTTATCTTTAAACTCAGCAAAAAGCTTTGAGAGCAGCGAGCTTTTACCAGAACCACTAGGTCCGCTGATTAGCAAAATTTGTCTACTCACCACTACTCCTCAAAGCTTATGTTAATCTTAATTTTCATGCCTTTTATCGCCTCTTTTAGTGCTGGCGAGCTAGCTAGCGTAGCACCTATTGTCTCGGTGATTTGTGAGCTGATTTGAGATTTTGCTTGTTCTATATCTGCATTGTTTTTTTGCTCTTTTGGCTTTTCTTGCTCGCTAGAAAGCCCAGCTATATCAAGCCCCAAAGCCCTAGCCAAATCACTCTCGCTAATACCAGCAAACTCATCATCGCCACTAGCTACTTCATCGCTAGTTTTGGCTACTTCATCAGCTACTACTTCATCACTAGCTTCTGCTATCTTGGCAACTTTGCTAATTTCATCCTTAACTTCGCTGATTTTAGAGATTTCATCGCTAGTTTCTGCTATGTCATCATCACTAACGCCAACTAAGTCTTTAAAATCAGTCATATCCAAGCTATCATCATCGCTAGCTATTTCATCAGCTACTATTTCATCACTAGCTTCTGCTATTTCGGCAACTTTGCTAATTTCATCTCTAACTTCGCTGATTTTAGAGATTTCATCGCTAGTTTCTGCTATGTCATCATCGCTAACGCCAACAAGCTCTTTAAAATCAGTCATATCCAAGCTATCATCATCATTAGCTGCTTCATCAGCTACTATTTCATCGCTAGCTTCTGCTATCCCGGCCGCTTCGCTAAGTTCTATATCTTCATTGCCCTCGTCCGTTACAGCTGCTGTTTTCTCCTCAGCTTTTGCCATTTCTTCTTTTAGACTAGCTACTTGCTCTTCTTGACTTAGTTTGCTAGATGCTGACATCTCATCTGCTACAACTTCATCAAGTTCTTCTATTTCATCAGCTGGGGCTACATCTTCTGCGATTTCCTCAAGTCCGGCTACTTCATTTGTGCTTTCTTCTTTAGTCTCTGCTTTGTCGCTAACGCCAACTAAGTCTTTAAAATCACTCATATCTAAACTATCATCGCTTTCTTCAGCACTGCTTTTTTGCTTGTCCATATTATCTATTTCATCTACCATAGAGCTTAGCTGGGCTAATTGCTCTTTTTTCTCATCGGCTAGATTTTCTGGGATACTCTCTTCTATTAAATCATCTTGTTCATTAACATCACTGCTAGCTAGCTGGGCTGGAATTCTATCTTCTATTAGATCGTCTTCTCCACCTTCTACAAAAGATTCTGAGAGCGTAGTATCAAGCCCCTCATCACTTTTTTTGCTTACATTAGTGATTTGCGCTACTTCTTTGCTCTCATCACTTGTCTGCTTGCTCTCATCATCTTCAAAATCCAGCTGTCCTAAAATATCATCAAGATTCTTTGTATCTAGCTCGCTTGGTTCATCTAAGTCCTGGGCTAGCTTGCTACCAGACAAGCCCTCATCACTCTTAGCACTCTCATCGCTAGGTTTATTAGTACTATCACTTTGGCTAGTCAAATCATCATCAGCTAAAGTATCAAAATCACCAAAACTATCTAAATCTAAATCATTAATATCACTAGAAAAATTCTCTGCGCTAGTATCACTAAAATCACTGCTGCTAGGCTCTTGTAGTTCTGCTTCATCATCGCCGCTAGTAGCCACTCTCTTTACAAAATCCATAAAATCAGTAGGCAAAAACGGCTTTTCAAGCGTGTGCTTGCCAAGCTTTTTGGCAAAATTTCGTGGCACTAAAAAGATAATATGCTTACCAAAAGGTGTGTAATCCACGCTATCATCAACTAGTTCATGATCACAGATAAAAACATCAGCTGGATTTTGCTCATCAAGCTGGGCTATGTTTGAGTATTCTTCAAGTTTGTAGCCGATTTTTTCTATGCTTAGCCTAACTAGACGAGAGACGGCTGGATTTTGATTTAGTAGTATTACTTTCATGTTTTATCCCAAAAAAATTTGTCTATTCTAGCAAAATTTACTTTAAAAAAACAAAAATGGCAAATCATTTAAAACTCTTGTCAAAAGCACTACAAAAAGCTTGACAATTGCCGCAATAGTCGCTATTAGCACCCCAAATGCCACTACGATTTTAATAGGAAAACCCACGACTAAAAGATTAAATTGTGGCATAGTTTTCATAAGCATCCCAAAAATAAAATCACTCATAAAAGAAAGCGCAAGTATAGGAAATGATATAATAAAGCCAAATAAAAACATATTTACCACGCTTTTTGAAGCGTAGCTCCAAATATTTTGGCTTGGATAAAAGCTGCCAAGCTCAAGCAGCGACACGCTTTTTGCCATGAATTGCAAAATAATATGATGCCCATCAGCAATAAGAAAGGCTGTTAGCACGATGAGCGTTAGCACATTTGAGATAAGCGGACTTTGAACGCCGGTTTGTGGGTCCATCACATTTGCCATAGAAAAGCCCATAACCATACTAATCTGCTCGCCTGCTAGGCTTAAAGCGGCAAAACAAATGCTTAGCATAGCCCCAGCAGCCAGCCCAAAAAGCAGCTCTGAAATGCTCTCAAGCACGAGATATTCTAGGCTTAGCCCTGTGCTAACCACCGGCGTAAAAGGTAGCAAAAAAATCGTAAGCACAAAGGCAAATGCGCTTTTTATCACCACAGGCACTTGCATATGTGAAAAAAATGGAAAAAACACCACTAGCCCGCTCATGCGCAGCAGCAGCAAAAAAAATGTAACAACATTGCCCTCGCTTAAGTATTGTAAAAATTCCATTTTCTTGCTTTGTCTTTTTTGTGATTTAGGAATTCTAGAATTCCCTAACAATTGTTTTTTTATCGGCTGGCTCAGCTTTTATGCGCTTTTTAGCCTTAAAGTCTTGCGCAGCCCTGCGCCTTACGCAAAAGCTTTTGCTCGCTTTCCTGTGCTACGCTTGAAAAGCTGTCGCAAAACTTTTGCGAACGCTACCGCTACGGCGCCCCACGGCTAGCGCAGCGGCTTTAAAACTAAAAATCGCTCACCCATCGGGTGCGAAGCAACCAGCGGATGCGAAGCAAAAAAATCTTGGAGCCTAATTTTTACTGCCGCTACCGCGAATTTTAAAGGACAGCACGAGTTTAGAATTCCCTAGGAATTCTAGAATTCCTAAATCTAGAATTCCTAAAAAATACCCCCTAACCCCCAAAAAGCCTAGGAATTCTAGAATTCTCTAAACTAAAATTCCATAACCTAAAATTCCTAAATCTAGAATTCCTAAGAAAAATTTACCTAAATCTAGAATTCTATATAGAGATCCCCCAGTCAAGCTGGGGGATGACAGGGAATTCTAGCCACCACGCCAAACTCTAGGCCTCTAAAATCGCTCCATTGCTAGCATTTGTTACTAGTTTTTGATATTGTCTTAGCCACTTGCTTGTCACTTCCTTGCCAGCGTATTTCCACTCGCTTTTGCGTTTTGCTATCTCATCAGCACTAAGCAGCGCATTTATGCTAAAGCTATCAACATCTATTTCAATCTCATCGCCGTCTTTAAGCAGACCTATTAGCCCGCCCTCAGCAGCCTCTGGGCTAACATGCCCTATGCTAAGCCCCCTAGTTGCGCCGCTAAAGCGCCCATCAGTGATGAGAGCCACATCAGCGCCTAGCCCACGACCTACGATTAGGCTAGTTGGGCTTAGCATTTCTTGCATGCCAGGACCGCCTTTTGGCCCTTCGTAGCGGATCACTACTACATGACCTTTTTGTACCTTACCAGTGCTGATGCCTGCTATTGCTTCATCTTGGCTATTAAAGCAGATTGCCTTGCCTTTAAACTTACGCTCGCCGATGATTCCAGCTGCTTTTATCACACAGCCTTGCTCGGCTAAATTGCCAAAAAGTATAGCCAAGCCACCACGCTGTGAGTGGGCGTTATTTGCGCGGCGTATGATTTTTTCGTCGCTAATTTTTGCATTTTTTATGCGTCCAGCCATATCGCCACCCTCGATTACAGCAGCATTTAGATCAAGTAGGCTTGAATCGTGTTCGCTGATTTCTTTTATGATAGCAGCTAGACCGCCAGCAGCGTGCACATCTTGCATGTGTATGCTAGGCTCACTTGGGGCTACTTTTGTGATGTGTGGGACTGCGCGGCTAATGTCATTTAGCTCTGCAATACCAAGCGGCGCGTCAGCCTCACGGCTTATTGCTAGCATGTGTAAAATCGTATTTGAGCTACCACCCATCGCCATATCCACGACCATTGCGTTACGGATTGAGCGGGCGTTTATGATATTTTTGATTTTATACTTATCATCTAGGGCGATCTGGCAAATACGCCTAGCAGCCGCTCTCAAAAGCTCCTCACGCTCAGGGCTAAGAGCCAAAATCGTGCCATTTCCACTAAGGGCAATTCCCATAGCCTCACAAAGTGTATTCATAGAATTTGCTGTAAACATACCAGAGCAAGATCCACCACCAGGACAGCAAGCGCACTCTATTGCGTGAAGTTCGCTCTCATCTATTTTTCCAGTTTCATATGCACCAACTGCCTCAAAAGCTGAGTTTAGATCTAGGGCTTCTCCGTTTTTGCCCACGCCAGCTCTCATTGGCCCACCACTAACAAAAATTGTAGGCACATTTACTCTTAAAGCACCCATTAGCATACCAGGCACGATTTTATCGCAGTTTGGGATGCAGATTAGAGCATCTAGCGCGTGTGCGCTCATCACAGTCTCAATAGAGTTTGCGATGATCTCACGACTAGGCAGCGAATAAAGCATACCGCTATGACCCATGGCTATTCCATCATCAACGCCTATTGTATTAAACTCAAAAGGCACACAATTATTTTTGCGGATCTCATCTTTGATGATTTTAGCATATTCATTTAGATAAAAATGCCCCGGGATCACTTCTATAAAGCTATTTGCCACGCCGATAAAGGGCTTAGCAAAATCCTCGTCTTTTAGCCCAGTAGCACGCAAAAGTGAGCGGTGCGGGGTCTTTGTGTAGCCTTTTTTTACTATATCTGATTTCATTTTTTATCCTTTATTTTGGTTTAAGCAAAAAGCGTAGTCTCTAGCACCGGCTCTACGCTTTCGTTTATGAATATTTCAATGTTTTTTGGCACTTGGCGTTCTGTTTTAAAGCTAAAGCCAGAGATAAACTCGCTTGCAGTATTTGCATCCATAGTAGCAATAAAAATCGCCCTTAGCTCGCCGATTTTAATAGAGTATTTATACTCGCAATCAGGCGGAATTCTCTCAAAGCTAAAAGAATCACAACTCTCATCATAGCCGTGAATGATGAGTTCTATCTCTACTACTTTTGCGCTGATGATTTCGATGTTTTTGGCAAAAAATATCTTTTGGCTGTCGTGATGAGCAGGGATGATTATTTCATCATTTGCTAGGCTTTGGTTTGCTTGGTTTGTTTGGTTTGTTTGGTTTGCTTGGTTTGCTTGGCTAGTTTGGCTGGTTTGAATTTCATCAGCAAAATTTTCATCAGCCAAACTTTCATTAGCAAAATTTTTATCAGCCAAAATTTCATCAGCCAAAATTTCGCCGCTATTTTTAGCATCTTCATCGTCTATGATTTCAAATGAAGCAGACGGAATTTCGCCCAGCAAGTCTTCATCCAGCGGACTTTCACCCACTAAGCATTTATCCCCTGCGCCATCGCTATTTTCATCTATGATTTCAAAAGCTAGAGCTTTGCTAGCCTTAGAATTTTGGCTCTCAAAAGCTGAGCTTTCATCTGTGATTTCATCTATAATTTCAAAGGCAGGTTTTGTTTCCTCAAACTCTATGCTAAAATCTGGCGCGCTAGGTTTTTCATTTATCGCTTCTTTATCCTCTTTAATCTCAAAACTAAGCGAGTCTTCTTTAGAACTTTTTGGGGCGTTTTCTTGTTTGTGTTCTTTAGGGGTTTTTTCACAGATGTAGGCACGGATTTCATCGCTGGTTTTGGTGCAGTCTTTAAAGACTAGTTCGCCAACCTCCTCGCCTATTAGCTCTGAGCTGTATCCACCACGCTTTGTGATGATGAAATACCCGCTCATTTGCGTGCTAAGATGGATTTCATAGTCGCTAAAAGCACCCTCAAAGCGTGCTGCGATACTGCTAAAATCTCTCATTTTTTTTGCCCTAAAACTTACTTTCTTTTAAAATCATAAGCGAGATTATAGCAAAAAGGCTAGATTTTTGAGTGATTTTTGGCTATTTTTATGCTTTTTTGGCTTGAAAAATTATATTTAATTTTATTTTAAGCAAGCTTTATATAGAATTTGCGCCTTTTTTGGTCCCGTAGCTCAGCTGGTAGAGCACCACCTTGACATGGTGGTGGTCGATGGTTCGAACCCATTCGGGGCCACCATTGCTAGCAGGACTTGCCAAGGCTTTTATTTTACTACTGCTACAAGGTTTAGTAAATTCTAGAATTCCTTAGAAAAATCCAAAATTTCTTTTAGTTTGTTTTAACAGCGTTAAATGCGCTATAAGCAATAAATATCATGCCACCCAAAAATATTGCCATTAAAATATATCCAAGCATTTTATTCCCTTGATTTTAGATTTTTGATTTCTTTTATAATGTTAGCTAAAACAACGCAATACCAAAGATCTGCTCAGGCAAATAAGGCCTACTTAGCACCCAAATCGCACCAGCAACTAGCCCAGCAATAAGCCCAGCTAGCATATCATCGCCCATCACGCCAAGCCCACCTTTTACTTGCTTATCAATCCTGCCGATAAAACTAGGTTTTGTGATATCAAAAATACGAAAAAACACTAGCGCAAGCACGCTAGCTAAAATCCCACCACCACCAATAGCGATTGCTAGCCATACGCCTGCGACCTCGTCTATTACGATATGACTAGCATCGTGAGTTTGCGTGCTAGCTTCGTAAGCATCGATGATTTTAATGCTTACCAAAAAGAGCAAAATACTAGCCAAAAACAAGGTCTCACGGCTTAGTAATTCATAAATAAAATATCCACAAATCGCCCCAGCTACGCTGCCCCAAGTCCCAGGAGCTGGTCTAAGCAGCCCCACACCAAAAAAAGTTACAAATAATTTATGCATTTTTTTCCTTTTTGTTTGTTTTTGCTTGTTCTTTTTCCTCTACTCTGCGCACTTCTGAGAGTATGAAATCATAAACTTGCGTTTGAGTTATAGCGTCTTCTTCATCACTTTCTATCATCAACTGTCTTAGGTGGCTAAAGTCGATTTTTTTGACATATCGTGGGACGCTAGTAAGCTCAGAGTCAATTAGCCCCAGCATTCTATCTAGCGTGCCTTGTTTTCTTTGGATTTTTTCTACATAGTCTTTTACAGTATTTAATAGAGCATTACAGCGCCTCATATCTGAACCATAAATCTGGCTTGCTATTTGCGTAATAGCGGCATAATCGCTACTTGTAACATTTTTTTTAGCCACTAGCATAGCAGCAAAAATCAAGGCTCGAAAGTTTAGCGAGCGGTGATTTGGGATGAGAAGGTCATTAAAAAGTGAAAGAAATTTAAATGCCATTTTAACCTACTTTAAGCTTTTTTTGCTAAAATCTCGCTTGCCTTTTCTAGACCTGTGCAAGGCTTTGATAGAGCAGCGCTTCAGGGTGGGAACACAGCAGAGCACTTTGTTTTGGTCTGTGCCGCAGTCATCTGGAAAGGGTTCTTCTAAATATAATCCAATCATTTTTTTCAACATTTTTTAAAATTATAAAATAAAATTCTAGAATTCCTTAGAAAATTCTAGAATTCTCTATAAAAATTTTAGAATTCTTTATAAAATTCTAGAATTCCTTAGAAAAATCTAGAATTCCTTATAGAATTCTAGAGAGAATTCTAGAATTCTCTATAAAAATCTAGAATTCCTTCTAGAATTCTAGAATTCCTTAAAAAACGGCAATTCTAGTATTGTGGTGCTAGTGTGAAAAAAGGCAGCCAAGCGCACCGCAGGGATAGAACAGATAGTTCATCCCAAGGCGCGCGTGGCTGGCTTTTCATCGCAATAGTGCCGCAAGACGAATTGCCAAACGCTTTAGTGTAAACTTTCGTTTAACTTAATCGCTCTTGTACTAAGCGCTGCTGTGATTTGACCACTCCTACTATCTTGTCTAAAATGTAAACCATTTAGTCCGCTTAGTTCTCTTGCTTTATAGATTTCTTTATCAAAGCTGAAATCTTTATTGATTTGTGCTAGTTTTTTTCTATTATCAGCTGAGATAAAGACCTTTGTGCCCTCTAAAATCGCAAGCCCAGCATCCACGATGCAGCCATCGCCTAGTGGCACGCCTGTTGTGCTATTTGCGCCAAGAAGGCATTTTTCGCCTACGCTAATAGGATTGCCGTTTGTGCCACTTAGCACGCCTAAAATGCTAGCACCACCGCCTACATCGCTGCCGGCTCCCACTCTAACTGAGCTTGAGATACGACCTTCTACCATGACTGAACCAAGCGTGCCAGCATTGAAGTTTATGTAGCTAGCGCCTGGCATGACCACAGTGCCAGGTGCTAGGTGTGCGCCTAGGCGGACTTTTGCGCTATCTAGCACGCGAGTAGCGTTATCACTTGGGATGATGTGGCTTAGCATGCGAGGGAATTTGTCTATAAAAGCGATATTTGGATATTTGCCCTCCATTTTTAGCTCTATTTCATGCTCTCTTAGCCACTCAAGCTCATAAGGCTCTCCGCTTTCGTCCCACGCTAGATTTGGTAGTATCCCAAAGGCACCATCAAGGCAAATTTCACGAGGCTTTACAAAGTTTTTTGAAAGTAAATATAGCTTTAAATACACGCTCTCCACGCTTGCTGGCTTAGCGTCACCATAGAGAAAAACAGCCTCAAAGCTATGTGAGTAGTCAAGAGTGTAATCAACTTTAGCAGCGTTTTTAGCGCATTTTAGAGCTTTTACATTTGCGTGTTTATCTAGCTCGCCAAAAAGTGAGCTAAAAGGCTCTAAAGCATCACCCAGCACGCCACCATGAAGCTCATAAACAGCCTCTGGTGAGTTAAAATCTAGTTTTGCGCCGTTTTTTTCTAAAGCGTGCAAGATAACAGCTGCTGAGGCAAATGAGTTTTTGTAGTTTACCACAGCAAAATCTACTTTTATGCTCTCGCCTTTCATATTTTTTAACACTCTTGCTATACCAAAGGCTAGTGGATCTTTATAGCCTGCTTTTTCGTGCATTTTGCTTGATATTTCGTTAAAATCTGGCATTTTTGTTCCCTTTAAATTAAAATAATTTTGCTTATTTTAGCAAAAATAAGAAAAATTGCGTTAGAATTGCTAATTTTTTATGAAAATTTAGGATGAAAGATGTTTGAGAGTTTGTATATTTTGCCTTTTGTGGGAGTGTTTGTAGGCTTTATTTCTGGCTTTTTTGGCATTGGCGGTGGGGCGATTTTGGTGCCTGTGCTGCTAGCTTTTGGCTATGATATAAAAAGCGCTATTGCTGATGCTACCATGCTTATGCTAACAGCTGCGATTTTTGGGTCATATTTTAACTACAAGCGTGCTAAATACGAGCTTAGAGGGGCGATTATTTTAGGGCTTGGAGCGGCGTTTGGCTCGCTTTTTAGTGGCTTTATCGTTGAGGCTGTGCCAGAACTAGCTCTTAAAATCACGCTTGCTTGTGTGATAGCCTTTAACTTCTACCGCTTACTTCGCATAAATATACACGAAAACACCGGTGATGTAAATATCCCTGAGATCTGGCTATTTATCATCGGTGCTGTGATTGCTGCCTTTGCGATATCAATCGGCATGGGTGGGGCTGTGTTTTTAACGCCGCTTTTAGTTGGCGTGCTTGGAGTGGATATCAAAAAGGCAATCTCGCTGGGGCTGTTTTTTGTGATTTTTTCTAGTTTTGGAGGCTTTGTGAGTATGAGCTATAATGGGCTAATTGATTATAAAGTCGGTGCGATTTTAAGTGTCGGCGGGCTTGTGGGCGTGTATTTTGGCACGCTAGCACATCACAAGATAGAAAAACACAAGCAAAAACTAGCTCTTATGGGGCTAAATATCATAACTTTTAGCCTTGTTATGCGCTCAATTTTTTTAAGTTAAAATTAGGGAATTCTAGTTATAAAATCTAGGGAATTCTAGAATTCCTAAGATAATTAAAATTAAAAGGCAAGAAAATGTATAAATAGAAAGATAGCTATCTGCCACATCCATCACGCAAAAGCAAAACAATCAAAATAATTGATTTTAAAATAAAAAACGATAACAAATAGCCTGCAATTCTAGCTAAAATTGCCAAAATGCAAAAAATGTATCGGCAGGCTCTTTTTGCTAGGCTTTATAGCGACAAAAAAAGCAGGATAAATCGATTTAAAATTTATGATGCTTTTGATGATAGTAGCGAGTTCTATGGCACTGCCAAAAAGTGCGATATAATCAATTTTGATAAGCAAAGTGGGATAAATTTGGCTTTTTGTGATAAACGACCTTAGCAAAAACGCCAAAGAGCAGTTTAACAATGTGCGTGAAAATATCGCTCGTTTTGAGAGAATTCTAGAATTCCCTAATGAACCAGAGTGCGATATAGACATGCATTATTGAGAGCCTTATGCTTGCTGGGCTTTTAAGTATTACTGAATAAAGGCTAGCTTAGCTAAAAGCACGCAAAGAAAAATCTAGAATTCTTAATGCTGATGCTGTGTGTGAGTTTTTAGCCATTCTTAGCTATCTGCTATATCATCTTGATTTTGAGACTTTTCAAAGCGCAGTTGCGCTGTGGGGCTTGCTAGCCTATTGCGGGCTAGACATGCTAGCGATGATAAAGGTACTTGAAGGACTAAAAGAGCTAGTAAATAATGAGAAAACTATAGTCTAAATATGAAATAATTACTTTTAAAAATGCTTAGGGTAAAATTAAGGAAAGTAGTGGTGGTGGGTCCACTAGGACTCAAAAAGAGCCCTCAAACATTATTTTTACAATTTAAGGTTTGAAAACATTGGTAAAAATATTGGTAAAAAAAAGACTATTTATTCTTACAGGTTAAGCTAAAAATTTCTAGCATTATATAGAAATTTTTTAAATTTCTTGTATTGCCCTGACTTTTTAAGCTAACAAATGATGTAATAAAAGCCAGAATTTAGTTTTTTACCTGTTTTTTAATTGCTATTAAAAAACTAGAAAGCACGATAGATTCGCTTTTAAAGGCAGATTTTAGCTCTGTTTTTTAGTTTTTTATAAAGCATTGAGGCTGCTGTCATCATGCTAAAATAAAACTACTAAATTTAGTATTTTTTACCAGCCTTTATAGCTTGTCCATAAGCAAAAAATCTTTTAGCTTTATATGTCTAACCGTGCTAGTAGAAAAATCTATTTCATCATTTGTGATAAGCACTTTTGCCCTTGAATTATCCAGGCTAGCAAATGCGCCTATTTCACGCTCATAAGCTTTATTCTCAGTCACGCTATAAGCAATTAAATACTCTTTGCCACCTTTGATAGCCAAAAAATCAATCTCTTTGCCGTTATTATCGTATAAAAATAGCTCGTATCCCATAAAAATAAGCCCATTATAAATGATATTTTCTAGGTTGTGATGTCCTTATCCTCTTCTGCGGATCACGCTAAAAGCGATGTCTTCGTTATAGACTTTTTCAAAAAACTCTAATTTTCGCTTAGCTTTTAGGCTGTATTTTGGTAGTTTGCGGATAGCATATGCTTTTTCTAAATGCAATAAATACTTAATTACCGTGTTTATTGAACAAGTGATTTTTTGTGATTTTATGTAGTTTAAATGCTATTAGCACCCTAGCATTTGAGAGTATTACAAAATCCACAATTTTTTTAAAAAGCTCGGTTTTTGATATTATATCTATCGATTAAATCATTGATAATTACCGTGCTATCAAGGTCTTTTAAGTAGGCTTTAACACTCTCATTGCTTTGGAATTTTAGAATTTTAGCAAAGCCACCAAGGCTTAGATACTCGCCCAAGCTAAAATCCTTGCCAAGCCCATTTGCGTATTCTTTTAGCTCTTTATGCACAAAAGGGCGGATATCAAAGCTTACAAAACGACCGCTATGCTAGCTATGTATTTTTCTCTTTTTATCATTTTTGCCTGCTTGTTTTGCCAATTGAGAAAAACTTTTCACTTTTTTTGCTATTTTTAAAATCTAGAATTCCAAAATAAAATAGAGGCCTTAAGTAGCCAAAATATCAAGCTAAACGAGCAAATAAAAGCTCTAGGCTCTAAAAATGCCCTAAGTGCTAAAGAAATAAAAAAGCTTAAAATACAAGAGCATATCAATACTATGAAATACATTATTGACAAGCTTGATGAAAGAAAACGATAATGAAGCAGAAGCCTTTATATAGAGGCGATGAGCATAATAAGCTTTTAACAAAGCTTTTTGATAGCATTAGGGCTTTAATGAGAGTAAATGCTAATTAATCTCAATCAAACTAAATCAAAATAAGCTAAAATAATGAATATATCGTGTTATTCTAAATCAAAATAAATCAAAAGAAGCTTAAATGGTGGGTTAAGCTCACTCGTTTATATATCTCTAAAGTTCTAAATAACAATCTTTTAGCCAATTAAGTTTGTGCAAGTGAGTTTAAAACTAAGTTATTTATTTTTTATTTGCTTTTTTAAGCTTTTAAAGCCAATCTCATATTATAGCCAATTTTGCTTAAAAATACTCTATGATTACTCTGTAATTACGATAAAATAATAACTTTTTAAACTTTTTAATGAATTCTAATTAAAATTTTAAGCTCAAACGCTACTATATAGTAATATTTTAAAAATTTTAATGTATATATAAAAGAGTAAATTTTGTTAAAAAATAATAAATAAGCCTTATTCTAAACCATTTTTTAGTATAATCAGCCAAAAAAGGATATATGATGAACTATGAAAAAGATATAACTGAGTTAAAAAAGTGGTTTATAAATGAAAAGAACGCTGATGAGCAAGATTTTAATGATTTTTTAGAATATTGCCAGTGGCGTGGCATGCTAAATAAAGATGCTAAGTTTATTGACAAACTACCCTTTACCAAAACAAATGCTAGCAAGCTTCTAAAAGAGTTTAGCAGTCCAGTAAAACGCACAGCAAAGCTTTTGGGACTTACTTATAAGGAATTAGCAAAAGAGCTAGGATATAGCGAACCAGCCCTAAAAAGTGCTGTTGCCAAAGACAAAGTAAGTAGCCCTATGCTAATGACACTAAATCTACTTTTAGAAAATAAAGCCCTTAAAGATGAAATACAAGATTTAAAAGCGAAGTTTAATAATCTAAAAGAAACGCTTAATTCTATAAAGTAGAGAATTTCTATAAAACTAAAAGAATTTTCTAAAATAAAAGTATATATTACATACTTTGTTTATTATAAATTAAATCAATAAGAATATAATTCGTTCTAAATTTAAGAAAAAGGAACGAATATGAACGCAATTCAAACACTAGCTGATGGCTGGCTAAGTCCAAGTGACTTACAAGAACAATACGCCATCTCAAAGCCAGCCCAAGCAATACTACGCCTTAAAAAACGCCAAGAAAGTGATAGATTTCCTTTGCCTTTTACTAAGATAGGCAAGAGAATTCTCTATAAAAGAGAGCAAATCGAAAACTGGCTACTTGCTAACCAAAATGGAAATATCTAGTCATGATAGCAAAGTTTAAAGATATAAAAACTCTTGATGAGTTTGCTAAGCTAGATTTAAAGTGGCTTGTTGATGGCTTTATCAAAGAGCAGACTATCACTCAGCTCTTTGGTCAAAGTGGTGGTGGTAAAACTACACTTAGCCTAGCTCTAGCCAAATACGCACTTGATAATAAAAGCATAAAGCAAGTTATCTACATAGACTGCGACAATAGCCTAGCAAGTTTAAATGATAATAATGTAAGGGATTTTATTGAAAAATATAAAAATATCTTTTATTACTACCCTGATTATGAGCCAAGTCGCTTTGAGTGCGATTTTAGCTCTTGTGATGATTTTACTGGTGTGCTTTTAATCATAGATGGCACTATAAATCTCATAGATGGTGGCAAGATAAATAGTGATGAGAGTGCTATAAAGTTTATGAGATTTATAAAAGAACTAAGAGCAAAAAGACTTACAATAATCTTTCAAAATCACACCGCCAAACATGATAAATCTAGCTCAAAAGGCAATAATCAGCTAGAAAACTACTCAGATGAAAACTTCAAAACCGAAAGAATGGCTAGCATCTATACTCTCACTCCAAAAAAATATAGAATTCCAAATATCAGCCCTTTAAAAATAGAAGTAGATAAAGAAAACTTTGAGATAAAAAGCATTTGTAAGTTTAGCGAGCTTTTTAATCTAAGTGATGAGGAAAAAATGTCTATAAAACTATGTGTTGAGATCTTAGAACAAGATGAGAGTGGTCTAAATCAAAAAGAACTCACAGCAAAGCTTTATAAAATCAAAGATGAAACACACTTTGAGATTGTTGGTAGAAACAAGCTTTGGAGTTTGCTTAAAAAGTTTGAAAATAAGCTTTTTAGCATAAAGACTGGCGAAAAGCCAAATGAGAAAATATACAAACTCTGCCAAAATAAAAATGCTGATGAGATTAAAAAGATTGTTTTAGACATGGAGGATTTGTAAGAATTCTTTTAGAGTTAGCAAGGGGAGTTTCTCTTTTTAGTGGTGGAAGAATTTTCTCTTGTTTGAAGTGGAAATTCTCTTTCTTAGTGGTGGAGAAATTCTTTTTTATTTGGAGTGGAAATTCTCTTTTTAATGGTGGAAAATTTAGTGGTGGTTTTTGGAAAATTTGAGATATTTTTTTTGAAAAAATATTTTGGAAATTTTAGAATTTTCGCAGATAAGTGCGCAATGAAAGTTTTTTGATTTTGGTATTTTTTGTGAGAGTTTTTGCGTGAGTGGGAGGTTTTTAAAATTTTGGATTTTTGTAGAGTTCAGGATAGCTTTTTTGATATCAAAGTGTGGAACTTTGAATCAAAAAAGCATTGTCTGCGACGCTCTTAATGGTAATATGAAAGGATATAAATGAGAGAAATAAGGCTAAGAGTTAGCGATGAAATTTATTATAGAATTTTGCTACTAATGGAGCAAAATTCTAGTAGCAAAAATGCTTTAATAAACTCGGCAATTTTAGAGTTTTTAGATAAGGATAAAAGTGATCAGTTTTTAGACAATAACGCTCAAACTAAACTCAATCATAAAATACAAATTCCACTTAGTGATGATGAGTATAATTTGCTAAAAAATAGAGCAAAATCTCACGGATTTAGCTCTGTAAGAAAAGAGTGTAGATACCAAGTTATTAACTCACTTTATGATGAGCAGTTTTTGAATAATTGTGAACTAAAAGAGTTTAAAACTGCTACTGCGAAATTCAATAAAGTATCAAAAGATTTGTTTGAGTTTATCACGCTTTTTAAGCAAAGCAGAGAGTATGATTTTATTCAAAGCTTTAAAGGCTTTGAGCCTATAATTGATGAAATCAATCAAGCCTTGGAGAGCTATAAAAAGGATTTGGATATTATCAGCAAGAAAAGGCAAAATCGTTTGAAATAGCTAAACAGCATAATCTATCTAAAATGCTCTTATTATAAAATCATTATGATTTTAGCATTATACTAGCCAAATCAATTTTATCATTTGTCCATCCGTAAAACACAGCCGAAACTTCATTTTATGGGCGAATTCATTTTATTTTCAATCTAAAATAAAAGGAATTTAATGCCTAAGAAGTTCTTTGATGATGAGTTTAAGGCTAAAAAGGTTTGGCAAGATTATCTAAAACGATCTAAATCAGCCACTACTTTTAAAATAAGACAAGCTAAAAGCTCTAAACAAGTTAGCAATAACCCCTTTACACCACACAACGCAGAAGTAGTTATTAGAGTAACTGGCTCATCGTGTGATTTTAATCGCCTAAAAGCGCATTTGCACTATATCTCACGCAATGGAGAGCTAGAAGTATTTGATAAAGATGAAATGCGTAGCTATCAAGGCAAAGAAAGCATTGAGAGTATAGCGCAGAGCTTTAATGAGTATTATGAGATTAAAAGCAAGAAAGAATTAGAGCGTGATGATATAAAGCCAAAGCGTGAGGCACTTCATATAGTATTTTCAATGAAACATTATCACAATGCTACAACTGAGCAGATAAAAAAAGCATCAATCAATGCTATAAAGCAAAAGTATCCACATAATCACTTTGTAATTGCTATGCATAATGATACAGACAATCCACATTGTCATTTAGTGCTAAAAATGATGGGCGATGATGGTATTCGCATAAATCCCAATAAAGCTGATCTAGCAAATATGAGAGAGCTATTTGCTAGGGAGCTTAGATATATGGGGGTAGATGCGAAAGCTACTAGGAAATCAAGGGCATTTGGAGAATTAAAGCTAAATGGAAGTGAGAATTTTGGACATAAGCCTCATCATTATATGGTAAAAGACTTTGGCAAGGCTAATTTTAATTTTAATGATGAAAACGAGATGAGCTATTATGTTACATACACGACAAGCAAAGGTAAAGACATTACTATTTGGGCAAAAGACTTAGAGCGTGTAGTAAATGAGAATAATATCCAGCGTGGAGAGTATTGTAGATTTGCTATAACTGATGAAGTGCCAAGAACAATTACTATAAAAGATAAAAAACAGCCAAATATAGTGTATTCAAAGGTGGTTTATGAGAAAAAGTGGAATGTAAGCGTAGAAAATAGAGTTAAACCCACTTAAACGCCCATCAAAAAGCACTTATAGCACTTACGATATCCAAGCGCAAGGGCAACCAACGCACACCACGCAACAAGCCTACCAACATACAATAAACACCACGCAACCACAGCGCAAGGGCTTTGAGTGGTAATAAGCAAAGCTCATCGCTCTACTTTATCCCCCACCCCACAGCGCAATGCGCCAAGAGCGTTTTTACCAGTAAGAAAAGAAAGCAATCTTACAATTTAATTTTTACTATACAAAAGAATTATCAAAAATTGCACTTGGCTCTTTAAATACCTCTATAAACTCGCTGAAAGCCTCTTTTGCCTTTTCTTTATGAGCATTGCTTTTTGTGCCAAAAATGCTACCTCTATCCACAAAAACGCCATCAAAATCCGTGCCATTTAGCATAAGCTCGCCCCTGTGTAAGCAAGTTTCTAAATAATCCCTAGCCTTGTTCTCATCTAGCTTAAACTCAGCATTAGTTAGCATGTTTTTTAATTGCTTGTTTTTCTCTTCTTCAAAATGCGCCATCCACTGCGCTGAAATATCGCTATAATTACCATTTGCTGTAATCTTATCAATAAAACTCATTATAAGCTCTTGTTTGCTTTTTAGTGTGATGTCAGCACCCAGCATTGAGCCAAGGCGTTCTTTGAAGTCTGCTATCTTTTGCCCTGAGCCCCCAAAGTCCTTGATAAGTGCTAGCAAATACTTTCTATCCACTACATAATTGCTCAAAATCTCCACTGGCACAAACTCTATATCATCGCTAATATCAGTCTTTTCTCGCTTTTGCTGCGCATGTCTGCGTTTTAGCTCATCATAGCGACTTAGTAGATTTTCTATCTCTCTATCACTTCTTAGTGCTTTTTCATCAAACTCTATAAAGTTTTTCAAAATATTTTCAAGTCGCAAAATATCGCTAAAGCATTTTATAAACGCTCTTTCATCATCCTCACTCTCAAAGCTAATTCCTCTTAGCTCATCAAACTTCGCTTTCAAAATCCCAAAATACTCATCAAAGCCCTTTACAAAAAGGCTATCTTTTTGCGTGGCGACATTGTCATTGTTCGCATATAGCCTTAGAGCGTTTTCTATCTCGTTTTCTAGGTTTAGCAAGCAGACTATATTTCCCATTTTCTTTCGCTCATCGCTTATGCGGTTTGTGCGAGAAAACGCCTGAATTAGTCCATGCATTTTTAGCCTTTTATCCACCCAAAGAGTATTTAGACACGGTGCATCAAAGCCAGTTAAAAACATATCCACCACGACTAAAATATCAATCTTTCTATCCCTTAAAAGCTCAGCTATTTTTTTATAATATTCGTTAAAATTCTCTAGTCCATAGCTAAAACCAAAGTTTTTGTTAAAATCATCTATCGCCCTAGCTAAAAAGCTTTTATTCTCACTCTCCAAGCCTTCAATGCTGACATTTTCTTCGCTTTGTTCGTTATTTGAGCCTGTGAAAATAATCGCTATTTTATAGCCCAAATCCGCGCTTGCTATCTGCCTTTTTAGCTCGTTATAGTATAGCTTAGCACTAGCAGTAGAGCTAGTAGCAAAAATGCTATTAAAAGCCCTTTTATGTGTAAGTCCCTCAAACTCTTTTAGCACAAAAGCGCAGTTATTTTCTATCCTGCGCTCATCATTTAGTGCACTTAGCTCATCTATGCCCTCTACTTGCTCGTCTACGCTGTCCTTTGCCTTTGCGCTGGCTGTTTTGATGATATTAAATTTCAGCACATTTTCATCTCTTATCGCTGAGATTATATTATAGGTGTGAAGTCTATCGCCAAAGAGATTTTCAGTCGTGTTATAGTAGCTATTTGCGCTAGCATTTTCATCAAATATCGGCGTGCCAGTAAAGCCAAAAATATGCGCCCTTTTAAACCGCTCTTTTATGCGCCTGTGCATATCGCCAAACTGCGAGCGATGACACTCATCTATTATGATAGCTACTTCATCATCATACACGCTAAACTCATCATTTAGAGCCTTTACTAGCCTTTGGATTGTGGTTATTACGATTTTTGCGTCTTTGTCGCCCAAAAGCTTTTTTAGAGTCTTGCTATTGTTTGCGCCGTTTGCGCTACCTTTGGCAAAGTTCTCATATTCTCTTTGTGTTTGAGTATATAGGTCTTTTCTATCCACTACGAAAAGCACTTTTTTGATATTTTCTAGCCTGCTTGCTAACACGGCTGTTTTAAAGCTAGTTAGTGTCTTACCACTACCTGTGGTGTGCCATATATATCCGCCAGCCTCTCTGCTACCAGCCTGCTTGCTACTAGAGTTTATACGCCCCAAAATTCTCTCGCAAGCTGCGATTTGATACGGTCTTAGCACTTTTAGATTTTTCTCGCTATCAAGCACGCAGTAGCGAAAAATCACTTCTAAAAGCGTCTTTTTGGCTAGAAATGTAGCGCAAAAGTCTTTTAAATCATCTATTTCATTATTTTTAGCATCCATCCATTTTGAGGTAAAGCCATAGTCTTTTGCTGTATTTGAAAAATACTTGCTAAAAGTGCCATTTGAGATGATAAAAATCTGCGCAAAGCCATAAATGCTATCTTCGCTCATTTGCGCCTTATACCGCTTGATTTGCTCAAAGGCATTTAGCATACTTACTCCACGCCTTTTTAGCTCTATATGCACAAGCGGAAAGCCATTTACAAGCACACTAGCATCATAGCGATTTTCGCCACTTGTGTTTCGTCTTTGCCAAATTTGATTTATGATTTGAAGTTTATTTCTGCCTAGCTCGTTTTTATCAAAGATTTTTATATTTTTATCTTTGCCATTATCTAGCTTGATTGTTAGCACATGCCCACTCTCAAAGACTATTGCGCTCTTTTCATATCTGCTTTTTTTGCCTTTTAGATATTCTTTTATCTGCACCCACTCGCTTTGGCTAAGCTTTATATCATTTAGCTCTTCTATACATTTATGAGCATTTTGCCACAGAGAATTTTCATCTTTTATATCTGCTTTGTATTCATACTCGCCAGTATTTACAAGGTCGTTTATTAGCTCGTTTTCTAGCTCACTCTCACTTTGAGAGCTTTGCTCGCTTTGGGGAATTTTGCTGTAATCATCTAAAACTATCATTTGCTATCCTTGCTAGGGAATTCTAGAAGTCTATCTCGCCAGTATTCATACTGCTTTTGCCTAAGTTCTATTTCTTTTGGAATTCCTGCACTAAGTCCATTTGCTAGTTCATTTAAAGAATCTAGAATTCTTACTATTCTTTCTTGCTCATCAAGTGGGGGCAGGGGAATTTCTATGTTTTCAATATCATTTCGTGAAATTCTAGGTACACTTGCTTTACGAACTTTACTAAGTAATTCATTTTGTTTATTTATTAAAATATAATAAATAAAACGATTTATGACATTTTCGTTAGTTTTACAATAGAAACAATCGTCAGCAGCCCAAAAATCATCATAACTATAACCAATACTTCCAGCAGAACCACCAACTATGATAAAAGTGCTGTTTGCACTACAATTTGCTTTATCGTAATTTCCAAGTGGTTTTAAACTATTTTGATAGACTAAATATTTACCATTATTTAAGTCTTTTTTTGTTACACGAATTCCACGAACAAACTCACACACTTCGCCGAGTTTGAAAATTCTAGAATTCCTAGCATTTGTGATAAGATGATTTAGATAATATTTATATTGTTTTTCGCGCGCAGTTTTTTCAAGCACAAGGCTACGCACAAGGCTACGCACAAGGCTAGAAAAGCTATCTAAAACCTCTACAATCTTATTTTGAACCTCTAAACTCGGCACAGGAATTTTAATACTTAAAATAGAGCTCATTTCAGGGTGTTTGATGCCAGCACCACGAAACATTTTTTCTATAATTTTTAAATTACTTTGTAAATAATAAAATATAAATTTTAAATTTACTTTGCTTGTATCTTTTGATATAGCAAGTAAATTGCCACTATCGATAAATTTACCATTAAAATATTTGATATTAGCAAAGCCGCCACTTGGCAAAGCTATAATTTCAGCTTGATTGAAATTTTTACAAATTTCGCTATTTGTATAGCCACTAAAATTTCCAGTAGAAAGCAAAAAAATATCGCCATCATCGCAAAGTAAATTTTTTAAATCAGCAGATAAAATGTGATTAAATTTAATAGTTTTTTCTTGCCACTCTTTTGGAATTCCTTTAAATTTTTTATCCCAAATGGTAAGCTCATAAAGTGGTTTAAATTCCACATTTTTACAATTTTGCTTAATAAATTCTAGAATTCTCATTATTTTAGTCCTAGTTTTGAGTGCGAACCAAAGCGCAAGCAGTGTAAAATAAGCTCATTTTCGTTTTTTTCATATACCAAAAGTGCATCGCCTTTTATGTGGCATTCTCTCGTGCCGACAAAATCGCCTTTTAGTGCGTGGTCTTTGTATTTTGGCTCTAAAATCTCATCATTTGCTAGCTTTTCTATAACAGCACGAAGCTCGGCTATAAGCGCAGAGTCGTTTTTAAAAGGCTTTAAATCTTTTTTAAAAACCTTGTGGTATTTAATGCTAAATTTCATTTTAGCAAGTCGCTCATAAGCTCATCTACATCGCTATAAGCTTTTGAGAGATTTTTGTTATTTCTAGCTTCGTTTATTACTTTTAGCGTTTGGCTTTGTTCGGTGCTAAACTTAAACTTTTGATTTTGTTCTTTTGCTAGTTTTTTGGCAAATTCTAGAATTTGTTCTAAAAATGCGCTATTATTTGCACTTATTGTTAGGCTTGTCATTTTATTTCCTTTTTTATAGCTCTTTTAGAATTTTATCTATTTTAGCTCTTAGTTCGTTTTGCTCTTTTAGACAAACATTAAGTTCGCTATTTACCTCATTTATATCAATTTGCTCTTTTTGCTCACTTTCAAAATACGCACTAGGGCTAAGGTTTGAGCTATTTGCGATTATTTCATCATTTGAGACCAAAGCGCAAAATTTGCTGTTCTCTCTTTTGTTATAAATATCCAAAATTCTAGCTATATTTTCATCGCTTAAATAGTTATTATTTGGCTCTTTTTCATAAAAGCTAGTGGCGTTTATAAATAGCACAGATTCATCTTTTTTACGCTTTTTAAGCACCATTATACAAGTAGCAATTGATGTGCCAAAAAATAGATTTTCAGGCAAGGCTATAACGCAGTCTATGAAGTTATTTTTTAGCATATATTCTCTTATAGTTTTTTCAGCACCGCCACGATACATAATGCCAGGAAAACATACTATTGCGCCAGTATCTTTTAGCAAATAAAGCGAGTGCATTATAAAAGCTAGGTCTGAGTAGCTTTTTGGTGCGAGTTTGCCAGCTGGACTATATCTAGGGTCAGCTACCAAAACTTCGCTATTATCGCCCTCCCACGAAGTGCTATAAGGTGGATTTGATACTAAAAAATCAGCACTAAATTCTTTTATATCTAGCTTGATTGCGCTATCATCTGCGCGCGTAAATTTTGGCTCAGTGAGCGTGTCGCCATTAGTGATAGAAAAGTTCTCATAGCCTACATTGTGTAAAAACATATTTATTCTACAAAGGTTATAAGTAGTGATATTTAGCTCTTGTCCGTGCATCTGCGCTTTTATGCCTTTGCTTTGAGCTTGTTTGTGTGCTTTTATAAGAAGTGAGCCTGAGCCACACGCTGGGTCGTAGATAGTGGCACTTTTGTAGTCTTTGGCGCCATTTAGCACTAAATGAGCTAGTAGCTCGCTCACACTAGCAGGGGTGAAAAACTCACCGCCACTTTTGCCAGCATTACTAGCATACATTGACATTAGATACTCATATGCATCGCCTGCTATATCATTTATCGTATCGCCATAACTAGCAAAATCAATATCATTTATAGCTTTTAGCACTTTTGAGATGTTTTTATTTCGTGCTAGGGTGTTTGCACCAAGGCGATTTGAGTTAAGGTCTATATCATCAAAAAGCCCTTTTATATCCTCAGCACTTGCTTTGTTTTTGGCAGAATTCTCGATGTTTTTAAAAACCGATTTTAAAATCTCATTTATGTTTTCTTCGTGTTTATCAAGGTTTTTGATGATATTTGAAAAAAGCTCACTAGGCAGGATAAAAAAGCCTTTTTGGCGGACGATTTCATCCTTTGCGTCCTTTGCCTTATCGTCGCTAAGCTCAGCGTAAGCAAAGCCTGCGCCCTCAGCTTCGTTTATGTAGCTCTCCAAACTCTCGCTAATAAAGCGATAAAATAGCACTCCAAGGACATACTGCTTAAAATCCCAGCCATCTACTGAGCCTCTGAGCTCATCTGCTATTTTCCAAATTGCGCTGTGAAGTGCCTTTCTCTCCGCTACATTCATATTTTGCCTTTTTATTTTTTCTTGCTGATATTTTAGCGAAATTTTGGGGAAATTTTACGAAAAATAGATTTTTTAGGGTTTATAGTTAATCACATAAATTGAGAGTAGATTTTAACCTACTCTCAAATATTTTACCAATAAAAGAGAAATCGCCATTAAGAAAGAAAGGCTATTTTATTTACAATCGCACCACTAACCCAAAGGCATTTTTTAAGGCTAATAAATATATATTAAAATTTTTAAAATTTTACGATATAGTAGCGTTTGCGGTTAAAATTTTGGCTAAAATCCATTAAAAAGTTTAAAAAGTTACAATTTTATCGTTATTTGAAAGATTTTTGAGATATTTTGCTAGATAATCAACGGAAATTATAGCACAAAAATAGAATTTTGTGCTAAATATCCCTTAAAAAAGTGGCTCAATATTATTTAAATAATTAGCATACCACTCTAAAAGTGTGCGTTTTTGCTCTATTGTAGCTTTTTCTCTCTCGTATGAAAACTTAACTGGATTGTATTCTTTATGCGCTAGCACACTCTCAATAGCCTCTTCGCTTATACCCATTTGAAGTAGTTCAGCCTTGTGCAAAGAACAAATCGTGCGAAATGTAGCACGAAAACCATGAGATGTGACCTTGCCATTATATTTATCTTTGCCTCCTAGGTTGCGAATTGCCTTGCTTATACTATCTCTGTGTAGATGTCCAGCCATTGTGTCAGCTGGAAACACAAACACACTATTACCGCTAAAAATCTGCTGTTCTTTAAGCACTTTTAGAGCGTAAGAACAAAGTGGAATTTTGTGTTCGCTTTTGGCTTTCATTTCAGTAGCCTGTATAGTCCAAATGCCGTTTTCAAGGTCTATATCACTCCACTTAGCACTTGCTGTATTTATAGGGCGATTGCCACAAATAATTTGTAAGTATAAAGCTCTTTTTGTTTGTAAATCAAGCCTATTATCGTTTTTAAGGTCAATTATAAAGCTTTTTATATCGCTCTCATTTGTCAGCGCTGGATATCTAGTATCTATTTGATTGTCCAAATTAAACCTGCTTGAAGTAGGAAACTCATCATGTAAGCCATCGCTTGGATTATGCTCAATATATCTATCTTTTATAGCTATTTTAAAGACAGCATTTAGCTCATTTATAAGGCGATGAATTGTTTCTAGTCTACTCTTTCTTGGATTATTTGGATTAAAAATGGCATTAAAAATTGCTAAAAGCTCGCTATATTTAATACCTTTTACATCACGGCTAGCCAAGCTTGGCATCAAATAATTATTAGCCATATCAACTATTTTCTTTAAATAGCTATCTTTTAAACCTCTTTTTTGCTTTTGGGCTATGTGTAGCTCAAAAAGATTTTTGAATAGATATTTGTCGTTTTTACCCTTAATGGTAGCCATATCTTTGCCACTTTCTAGCTCTTTAAGTAGTTTTGTGGCATCACGCCTAGCATCAGCCACGCTATAAATACCCTCACGGAATTCTTTTATTTTAATGTAGTGCTTATTATAGTATAAACTAAAAGTTTTCATTTTAGTCTTTTCATACACACAGACATAAAGCTCTTTTGGGCTACCAACTACTTTTTTGTAATCTTTACCTATAAATTCTAATAGCCTAATATCTTTATCAAGCAAGTAAGCTTTTGAAATATTCGCCATTTTAGCCCCCTTTTTTTTATAAAAGTGAGTTATTAAGCTCTAAGTGAGTTAATAACTAAGCTAATTATTCTACAACAAAAGCTAATCAATGTCAATCAATCTAAATCAAACTAAGCTAAGATAATGAATATATCGTGTTATTCTAAATTATTGTAAATCAAAAGAAGCTTAAAATAAACTGAAATGGTGGAGTTAAGCGGGATCGAACCGCCGACCTCTTGAATGCCATTCAAGCGCTCTCCCAGCTGAGCTATAACCCCAAAATAAATATTGTATTTTAGCAAAAAAATCTTAAATTTGAGCAAGTTTTAAGAAAATTTTGCTATAATTTTATTCTTTAATTGCCCAGGTGGTGGAATGGTAGACACAAGGGACTTAAAATCCCTCGGCCTTTTGGCTGTACCGGTTCAAGTCCGGTCCCGGGCACCAGCTTTACTTTCCTTAATTTTCCCTAAGCATTTTTATTAGACTTTATGCTTTTGCTATTTTAGTGGTAAAAAGTATTTTACTTCAAGTGAGATTTTAGATATTGAGATTATATCAAAATCAAGTTTAAGCAGTATAAGTAAATTCTAGAATTCTGGCATAATGATAAAAAAGTGGGTATGAAAATGCTATAATAGTCCCTTAAATTCATACTTACAAGGGGTATAAAAAATATGAGTAAAAAATTTATCCATCCAACGGACCCAGTAGCAAAAATTGTGGCGGTAATTTAGTAGTAAAAATAGGTTTTACAAAGAGCAAAAACCAAAGATTTAAGTGCAAAGATTGCTCTAAAAAATTCACTTTTAAAAACAAAAATAAAGCTGAAAAATTATTTAATTCTTACATTATAGAAAAGAAAACATTAAATACCTTATCCAAAGAAAATAATATCTGTGAAAAAACACTTAGAAATCGCATAAATACCATCAAGATAACCAAGCCTATAAAGATAAATCTAAAAGAAATTATATTGCTAATAGACACTACTTACTGGGGCTTAAACTTTGGAGTAGTAGTCTTTAAAGATGCTATTTCAAATAAGTTTATTTGGTGGCATTGTATAGAGCAAAAACTAGAAGACTACAAACTGGGCTTTAAGTGGTGCGTGGAGCAAGGATATATAATCAAAGCAGTAGTAAGCGATGGCTTTAAGGGACTTGCCAAAACTCTTTATCCTATTGCGTTTCAAATCTTTCACATACTAAGAGCTGTAATGGCAAAGCTAACTAGAAAGCCTAAAAGTGATGCTGGAATGGAGCTTCTAGCACTTAGCAAAGAACTTTGTAAGCTTAGCAGTAATGATTTTATCAATAAACTTTCTAAGTGGCAAGAAAGACACAAATACTTTTTAAATGAAAAAACTATTGATGAAAATGGTAAGTGGCGATATACACATACTAGATTGCGATCTGCGAATTACACTTTAAAACGAAATATAGCCTTTCTTTTTGCCTATGAAAGCGTAGAAAATCTACCAAAAACAAATAATGGACTAGAAGGATAATTTGCTCATTTAAAGACTAAACTTAGAGTTCATAGTGGATTAAAATTAGAAAACAAAATGTCTTTATTCCACATTATTTTAAGCTAAAAAATAATGAAAGATAAAAGCAAAAAGTGGAATTTCATACCCATTTTTTTACTATTATGCCGGAATTCCTAAAATATTAGGAATTCTAGAATTTAAAAAAAATCTTTTAAATTCTATTTTTATATTGCAATAATCTAGCAATTTTTTTAAGAAAATTAAACACAAATTGGATAAAAGCTCTATAAGCTCATCTTTTAAAAGCTCCTCTTACCA